>JAPOUU010000063.1 GCA_026708505.1 Hyphomicrobiales bacterium
TAAAGGGGCTGCCGCTCCACATCTCCTCTCGTGGAGTCGGCAGCCTCGACTTCTTGTGGCGACCTCCGGCAGCCTTAACTCCTTTGTAACAGCCCCTCAAGCGGATTGCCGCCCCCGCAAGACCGGATTCCAAAGCGGTTTGCGTGACCTCGTCCGCCCGTCTCCATTTCCATTCAGTGGAAAATTTTGGTAGAATCCCACCGGATTGCTCGGTTGTATAATTTCCTCGGTTTAACGTTTTGTTTACCTGCTTGCGTGAGAATGTCTTCATCACAATCTCAAAGAGGAAACCCACATGACTGCCTCCCCCCACTTACCCCAGCTAACGGATCTCGGGCGCTCCCTGGCATCCGATTCCAACGGCGTCTTCTATAGGCGCCTGTGCGACCACTTACAAGAACAAATGCGCAGCGCACGCGCTGTATTGGACAAAGGCGTTGCCGGAGAGCATGCTCGCCGTCTTGAGACGGAGATTGCCGGATTGGATAACGCACGCCGTATCGTTGAAGTCGTTTGGGGCGTGCTGCATGTCAACACAACAACGGAGGTGGTGCAATGACGGGCCTGGACGTTTCTTCGCTGACGAATCACTTGTCGACCGGCTTGGATCAGTCGATGCAGGATGTTGCGAGTTTTGCTAACGAAATGGATCCGACGGACCCCAGCGATCTCGCGCAAATGCAAATGAAAATGATGCGTGTCACCACGGCGGTGCAGTTGGAAAGCGCCTTGATGAAGTCGTTGGAAGATGCGCTGAAATCCGTCACGCAACGAATATAATTTGATGGCGCCGGTCTCAAGCATCCCCGCATCGTCATCATCGGTTGCCGGCGCGGCAACGCGCCGCGAAAACGCCGCGCATGCCGACGATCTCTTCTTGCGCAAGAGCGAACGGCGTTTTCATGATGTTCTCGTGCCAAGTGCCGGGGATGTTGCGCGGAGCAGTCACACAAGCGAGGTCAACGCACATATTGACCCGCTTGTGGTGCGTTTTCTTGACCCAAAACCCTCGGACAGACGCGCGCTCTCGCCCTATGAACACGAGCGCGCCCTCGCCCGTCTGCAAGAGATGGCGGAACCAATGCTGCAATCGGGGGATTTGGCGAATCGGCTGCACTCGTTTTTTGCGGCCGAAAAGGAACTGTTACACTCGTTTCAATGCAATCGTACAGCGGTGATTCCGTGTTAAATACAGCGCAAATGGACGAGGGCATTGAACGTGATGTTGGCGTTTTGTCGGTATTGGCGTATAATCAGATTCTGGTGCAGCGTTTTGAGGATGCCTTTGCACTATACGAGTTGTTGCGGCAGATAAATCCTTCAGAGGTAAAATGGCTTGGGGGTAGCGCCTATTGTTGCTTGCGTTTGGGGCGTTGGCGCGAGGCAGAAGCGTTGTTGCGTACCCTCGATGAGCACAAACTCACATCACAAGAGTCTCGGATATTGTCGCGCTTGCGTCTTGAAGTCGCTTTCTTTGCCGAAAGCGAAAACACCATTACACAAACTCAAGGAGAAGCATGATGGCCAACAAAAATTTACAGAGCACCCTGCAAGAACTGGGTGAGATAATGGGTATCGATTCGGTGACGCTGGATGAGGACGGCGTTGCACGTTTGCTGTTTGACGGCTCAATGGTTTTGGATTTGCAGAAATTCAACGAGTCGTCTTTGGGAATGATGATTTCGGTACAAGAGCTGTCCGAAGACTCGGATGCCGAATTTTTACGTGCATTGCTGGCTGCCCCCTTATCATCGGGATGCCTGCTGCCCGGCGTGTTTCCGGCCTGGGACAGAACAAGCGGCGAGCTGTTGCTGATGCGCGTGCTGCCGATCTCAAACCTGACTGCGCGCGGACTAGCGAGCGCTATAGAGGGTTTGCTGGAATGCGCCGACAAATGGCGGGAAGGCAGTGCTCTTGAAACGAACAATAAGTCCGAAAGCGATATGACTCACGCGCTTTCTATTTAGGGGACGCTAAGCGTATTTTGCGGGATTGCAGATGTCGCCGCACACCAAACACGCTTTTGTCGCAGTTGTGTGCAAGCCGCGTCTGCCTGTTTGATTGTTTCAAATCCGGAAAATCCGCTCCAATAGTGGGTGTTCCCGTCTCTAAGCGCGAGCGGCATGATGACGGCTTTGGAATCTTGCAACGCCTCGGGTGCAATTGTGAGAGCTTGAAGGAGTTTGTTCTTTGCTTGTGCGGGACTTATATGGGCGCCGATTTGTATCGCCCAGCCGGCGCCCTTGAAAGGACCGACGTGCAGGATTTCATCGAGCCCGACCTCGGCGGAACCAACTTCGCCGGGAGGTTCGGCTTGCACCGGTACGGGCGGCAACGGCGGAATGAGTGTCGGGATGATGGATGCCAGTGAAGTCGTTACAATGCGTCGCGGCGGTTGCGGCATCCAGGAATCATCGAGCGGCAGCTCTCCCTGCGCGCGAATAAGATTGGCGATGAGTTCGCCGGCATTTTGCTCAACGGGCGTTTCGTGCGTGCTTGCATAGGACACGTTTGCGCCGGGTTTGAATAATGCAAGGGGTGCGGTGGCCGTAGCCCCCGCTTTCGCCGCTCTTTCCGTCGAACGTTGAAGACCGGGAAGCGGTCCTCTCGGCAATTCGACATGGAATTGCGGTGTGCGACTTGCTTTGGGAAGGTAGCGATTCAAGAGGGAAACGGAGTGGTTGTCGCGTCGTTTGGCGGTTCGTCCTCCCATGACGACGGCGATAACCCGCCGTCCGTCGCGCTGGGCGGACGAAACCAAATTGAATCCGGACGCACGAATGTATCCGGTCTTGATGCCGTCGGCGCCTTTGTAATTGCGCACGAGTCGATTATGTCCGCGATACCGTCTGCCGCGAAAGGTAAAGTGGGAATGGGAGAAGTAGGAGTAATATTGCGGAAAGTCGATACGCACGCGCTGTCCGAGCGTTGCCATGTCCCGGGCCGTTGTATGTTGCTGGCGGTTGGGGAGTCCGGAAGCGTTGCGGAACTGTGTGGCTCGGAGGCCGATTCGCCTCCCGGTCTTTGTCATGCGTCGTGCAAAGTTTTGCTCGGAACCGGAGATATGCTCGGCGACGGCGGTGGCAACGTCATTGGCGGATTTCACCACCAGTGCGAGTATGGCGTCTTTGACTTTGATGCTTCCACCGGGTTTGAATCCGATTTTCGAAGCAGGTTGTCGTGCGGCGTTCTTCGATATGGTAATCTTGGAATTAAGAGAAAGCCGTCCGGCTTCGAGTTCTTCGAAGAGGACGTAGAGCGTCATTATCTTCGTCAGCGAAGCGGGATAGCGGCGCTTATCCGCATGCCGTGCGAAGAGAGTGCTGCCGTTGTTCGCGTCTATGACAATGGCGGCGTATTTCGGGTTCGCCTGTGCCGTGCCGATCTGCATCACGCCCGGGGCGATCAGTAGGGCGAGGAACAGAAATCCTGCCAGTGCTGTAGCGCGTATCTTACCGTTATGCAAAACAAAACCCCTAGAAGGTACAATACGACCGCCGTGCGCACACGAAAGCCTTGCTCGATTCTCCCTCCAGCCCGAGCAACAATAGCAGAGTACCCGGGAGAAGGCAAGGGGCAATATGCAGGCGCAATATACTGCATATCCGGGCGCAATATGCTATAGTGCCCATCATGGAGAAGTTCTCGGTTCACGGGCGTAATGAAGGGGAAAAAGGCGGCGGTAGCGATGACCTGGGGCTGGCGGTCATCGATGCCCCCACGGTCAAGTCCAAGAAGAAAAAACCGTCGCTTTACCGCGTACTCCTGCTCAATGATGACTACACTCCGATGGAGTTTGTGGTATATTTGTTAGAGAATGTCTTTCACAAAGGTCACGAGGATGCTGTGAAGATCATGTTGCATGTGCATCACAATGGCGTTGGTGTGTGCGGTGTCTACACTTATGAAGTCGCCGAAACCAAAGTCGTGCGTGTGATGTCGTTGGCACGTCGTGCGCAACATCCACTACAATGCACCATGGAAAAAGAATAGGAATATAACCATGCCGACATTCTCCAAGAGTTTGGAAGAAGGAATGCGTCGTTCGTTGGAATTGGCATCCGAGCGCAATCACGAATATGCGACTCTTGAACATTTGTTGTTGGCGTTAACGGAAGACGAGGATGCCAGTGAGGTGATGCGCGCATGCGCCGTTGACCTCGACTTGTTGCGCGAGAATTTGTTGCAATATATTGACGTCGACTTGGCCGGACTGGCGGTTGAGGGAAATTATGAGTGCAAACCGACAGCGGGATTTGAACGCGTGGTTCGCCGTGCGGTGATACATGTACGCTCGTCCAATCGCAGCGAAGTCACCGGTGCCAATGTACTGGTCGCTTTGTTTGCCGAGCGTGAAAGTCATGCGGCGTATTTTTTACAACAACAGGACATGAACCGTTACGACGCGGTAAATTATATTTCGCGCGGGATAGCGAAGCGTCCGGATTTAGCACAAGAGCGCGAAGGAGACCGCGTCGTTTGGAGCGAGGGCGGCGAAGGCATCGCGCCCGGACAGTCGTCGGAAGCGTTGGAGAGTTATTGCGAGAATCTCAATCAAAAGGCGCGCGAAGGTTTGATAGACCCGCTGGTCGGGCGCACGGCGGAGCTGCGCCGCACCTTTCAGATTCTCTGCCGTCGGCGCAAAAACAATCCGCTCTATGTCGGAGACTCCGGCGTGGGCAAGACGGCCCTGGCGGAAGGCTTGGCGAACTATATCGTTGCGGGCAAAGCGCCCAAGGCGTTGGCGGATTCAGCCGTCTTCGCCCTCGATATGGGCGCGTTGCTTGCGGGCACGCGTTATCGCGGCGACTTTGAAGAGCGTGTTAAGGCCGTGCTGCGCGAATTAGCGGAGATCCCCGGCGCAATCTTGTTTATTGACGAGATTCACACGGTGATAGGCGCGGGCGCCGCCAACGGAAGCGCGATGGATGCGAGCAATCTGCTAAAGCCTGCGCTCTCGAACGGGACGCTTCGCTGCATCGGATCGACCACCTACAAGGAATACCACCAGTATTTCGAAAAGGAGCGCGCCTTGTCCCGTCGGTTCCAAAAAGTCGATGTGCGCGAGCCGGATGTCTCCGAAACGGTTCGAATTCTTCGGGGTTTGAAACCGCATTTTGAATCCTTTCACAACATTCGCTATAGCGCGGATGCGCTGGATTCGGCAGTCAGGCTTTCGGCAAAGCACATCCACGACCGTCGCCTGCCGGATAAAGCCGTCGATGTTATCGATGAGGCCGGCGCGGCGCAGATGCTGGTAGCGCCTTCGCGTCGCAAAAAGGTAATCTCAACGCGCGAGATTGAAGCCATCGTTGCATCAATGGCGCGCATTCCGAGCGAATCCGTTTCCAAGAGCGACACGGAATTACTGCGAACGCTGGGAGATGAGCTGCGCCGTGTTGTGTTCGGGCAAGACACGGCGATTGACACGCTGACCTCCGCGGTGCGCCTGGCACGTTCGGGCCTGCGCGAGGAAGGCCGTCCGATTGGATGTTATCTCTTTGCCGGACCCACAGGCGTGGGCAAAACGGAGGTAGCGCGGCAATTGGCATCGGTGATGCAGTTGGAGATGTTGCGCTTTGACATGTCCGAATACATGGAGCGTCACACGGTCTCGCGTTTGATAGGCGCGCCTCCGGGATATGTCGGCTTTGACCAGGGAGGCTTGCTGACCGATAGCGTTTCACGTCATCCGCACAGTGTTTTGTTGCTGGATGAAATCGAGAAAGCGCACGGTGATTTGTTCAATATTCTTTTACAGATAATGGACTACGGCAAGCTGACCGATCACAACGGCAAGCGTGTTGATTTTCACAATGTAATATTAATCATGACGACGAACGCGGGAGCAGCGGAAATGGCAAAGCCTGCAATTGGTTTCGGCAGAACCCGGCGTGAAGGCGAAGACGAAGGCGCGATAAAAAAATTATTCACGCCGGAGTTTCGCAACCGTTTGGATGCAACGGTTTCCTTTTCTCCGCTATCGCGCGAAGCCGTCGGTCTTGTCGTTGAAAAATTTGTATTGGAGTTGGAAGCGCAATTGTCCGACAGAGGCGTTGCGATAGAACTCACGGCAAACGCCAATGACTGGCTTGTACGCGAAGGTTACGATGAAGCGATGGGCGCGCGGCCGTTGGCCCGGGTGATTCGAGAGCATGTCAAAAAACCCTTGGCGGACGAGATATTGTTCGGCGGGCTGGTAGATGGAGGGCGCGTGGTAGTGGGTATGAAAAGGGGCGGAAAAAGCCTGGAATTGCGCCTGTTTTCCGCCGACGGAAAGGCGATTAAGCGACCAAGCAAAGAGAAGGTTGCGGCCGGCGGTTAGAAAGCTTCATTGCTTTTGGACAACCCGATTCGCCGCCTGTCGGGAGAATCATCAAGGCGATTCGAACGGGCGGGGCAAATCACGGCCCCGCCCCGAACGCCGAGGTTGGTCAGCGAAGATTTTGAGAAAAAATTCGGTTAGTGCGGAACGCCTAAAAACGCGCCGCGAAGCAAGTCCGCATCCAGACCAACCTCTCCGATCACGACCAAACGGGTCGCCCGCTCCTCGTTCGCGCCCCACTCCCCGCCGAAGTAATGCTCCACCCTCGGGCCGACCGCCTGGATAACCAGCCGCATCGAACGCCCGGCAACACTCACGAATCCTTTCACTCGCAAAACTTCCTGCGCGCGCAACAACCGGCCGACAGACTCCAAAACATCCTCAACCGAGGCAAATTCTCCAAACTCCAAAACCACGCTCTCGAAATCATCATGATCATGTTCCTCTTCCCCGTCATGATGCGAAGGACGCGAATCCAAATCCTCTTCCGCGGCAACCTCCAGACCCAGCACAATTCGAGCATCCACTTCGCCTTGAGACGCCTCAACCATCCGGGCTTGCGGACGTAAATGCGATGCACATTGCTCGCGAACCGACTCCAATGCATCCTCCTCAAGCAAATCAACCTTGTTCAACAACAAAATATCCGCACAACCAACCTGCTCCTCGAACAACTCTTCCAGAGGAGTTTCGTGGTCAAGGGATTCATCGGCCAAACGCTGTTGTTCCAAGGCGCCGACATCCGCGGCAAATCTTCCCGAGGCAACCGCGTCTGCATCCACAACCGCAATTACTCCGTCCACGGAGCAACGCGTCCGGACCTCCGGCCATAGAAACGCCGAAACCAGCGGCTTCGGCAATGCCAGACCCGAAGTCTCAATCAAGATATGCTCGGGCGCATCTTCACGAGCCAGTAATTTTCGCATCACCGGCAAGAAGTCATCGGCAACCGTGCAGCAAATACATCCGTTCGCCAGTTCAACGATGTCTTCATCGCCGCAACCTTCGATCCCGCATGCGCGCAATAAATCGCCGTCAACTCCCATGTCACCGAACTCGTTTACCACCACCGCTATCCGCTTGCCCGCGCAGGACGACAGCAAATGTCTCGTCAATGTTGTCTTTCCGGCGCCGAGAAAGCCGGTGATGATGGTGACGGGAATTTTTTCCATAAGCGGTGCTAGCCTTTCACTTTCATAGGTATGCCGGATAGCATGAAAGTTACATCATTCGCAATAGCGGCGGTTTTTTGATTGAGCATGCCGAGATGATCGCGGAACGCCCGGCCGACAGGATTGAGCGGCGTCATGCCAAGTCCGACCTCGCCGGAAACGCATACCACCGAGACCGCGCTCGCTTTTAGCGCCTCAAGAAATTGTTCGATTGCCGGATGCGGATCGCGCTCCTCCTTCAACAAATTCGAAAGCCACAACGGCAAGCAGTCAATCAAAATCGGATGCGCCCCCTTTCCAAGACGGGTCAATGCGTCCGGCAATTCCAGGGGCTCCTCGACCAATTGCCAGCGTTTCGAATCGCGGCGCGCTTGATGGGCCTCAATGCGCTCAAGCATCTCGGCGTCCTCGTTCTTCGATGCGGTGGCGATATAAACGGCATGCATCGAACCGTTCACAATCAAGCCTTCCGCATAGGCGCTCTTGCCCGAACGCGCCCCTCCCAAAACCAATCTTATTTTCTTACCTGCATCCATATCCTCTCATATCCCGTTGCGTCCGCTTTGCCAACCGCTTAAGATGGTGACCATGAAAAAACCTTCCCGCAGATTTCGCCCCGTTTCCGGCAACGTGCTTCCGCGCTTTGCCGGAATTCCCACCTTCATGCGCCTGCCGCATGCGAGCCTTGAGGACGCCGCCGATGATATTGACATCGCCCTGTTCGGCATTCCTTGGGACGGCGGAACGACCAACCGCCCCGGTGCACGGCACGGCCCGCGGCAAATGCGGGACCTCTCAACCTTGATGCGGAACGTCCATCATGTCTCCGGCCTGCAGCCTTTTGAACTCGCTAATTGCGCGGATATCGGTGATTCGCCCGTCAATCCCATCGACCTTGAGGATACGCTTGCGCGGGTCGAGCGATTCGTCGGCGAAGTCCACGCCAAGAACATCACGACGCTGGCAGCCGGCGGCGACCACCTCGTCAGCCTCCCGATTCTGCGAGCCATTGGCGGCGACGATGTCGGAATGGTGCATTTTGACGCACACACCGACACTTGGGACAGATATTTTGGCGAATCACGTTACACCCATGGCACGCCCTTTAGACGCGCCATTGAGGAAAAACTGCTCGACCCGAAACGAATCGTTCAAATCGGCATTCGCGGCGGGCTCTACACTCCCGGAGACAAAGAGTGGGGACTCGCACAAGGCATCCGCGTCATTGAAATCGAAGAGGTTTTCGATCTCGGCGTTGAGGGCGTTGTGCGCGAGGCGCGGCGTGTCGTTGGAAACGGACGCGTCTATGTCAGCTTCGATGTCGATGCACTGGATCCCGTCTATGCACCCGGAACCGGCACGCCCGAAATCGGCGGAATGACAACCGCGCAGGCGCAAGGAATGATCCGGGGGCTTCGCGGATTGGATATCATTGGTGCCGATGTTGTTGAGGTTGCTCCGCCTTTCGACCCAAGCGGCAATACTGCGTTGGTGGCGGTGACCATGATGTTCGAACTGCTCTGCCTGCTTGCAGAATGCCACGGACGCTTTTCTAAAAAGAGCTAAACTTCGTTCTGCTTGCGCTTATGTGCGAGATAACTTCGAACGGAAAAAGGCAGCGAGAAAAAATACAAGCCCAGCAACGCCAAAATCACGATCCAGGTGTAATAAACCAGCAAGGTCAAAAACAACGCGAGTCCGGCGAGTAATATCGGTGCGGGGATGCGCCGGACGGCACCGAACTCCATGCTCTTGCCCGAGAAAAACGGAACGCGCGAAATCATCAGCATCGCCGCTGCCAGCAAAACAATCGCAACGATTTGGGGAAGCGTGGCGAACGTGTCAACGCCGGCGAGATGGAAATAAACCGGTGCAAGCACAAGATTAGCGGCCGCGGGAGCGGCAAGCCCGGTGAAATAACCATGCTGCCAATGGGGCTTATCATCGCGCGCGTCCGCACTAAAACGCGCAAGCCGCAAAGCGCAACACACGACATAAAAAAGCGCGACAATCCATCCCGGATTGCCGAGTTCGACCAACTGCCATTGATACAGGATGAGCGCGGGGGCGATTCCGAAATTAAGAAAATCGGCGAGTGAATCGAGAATCTCGCCAAAGCGGGAAGTTTTATCGAGAAGACGTGCAAAGCGCCCGTCCAGAATATCGAACAAATGCGCGGCCAAAACACCCAAAGCCGCCAGCAGGAGGTTTCCCTCCAGGCCAAAACGAATCGCGCTCAACCCCGCGCACAAACCCATTATCGTCAATGCATTGGGGACCATGCCGCCGACTTTGCTTGTGCGTCTCGATAGGGCGCCATCCCGCTGCGAAGGCGGCGAGGAAGGGCGTCGGAGCGGCAGTAATTTCACCATGCGGAACCTTTAACGTGTCGTAAAGTTCAACAATTCATGCGCTTGCGAATCGGCAAGGATGGTTTCGCCGCCAATAACTCGTTGCTCGAGCCCGACGCGAATACGCACGTCGTCGCCGAAATAAACATCAACGCGCGAGCCAAAACGAATCAGTCCGATACGCTCGCCGACAAGCAGGCGTTCGCCTTCTTCAACGGATGAGACAATGCGGCGGGCGAGCTTGCCGGCAATCTGGACGCAAACCGTCTGCGCGCCGTTTTTATCTTCCAGCAATAAAGAGTTGCGTTCATTGTCCCGGCCGGCATCGGGATTATTCGCGCTCAGGAAACGCCCGAGTTGATATTCAATGCGCTTCACCGTACCGGTGACCGGCGTCCTGTTAACATGGCAATCCAGCAGGCTCAAAAAAATGCCCACACGTTGCATTTCTTCTTCGATTCCCAGCTCCGGCGGAGGCGTGGCTCTGTCGATTACAACAACCAGGCCATCAGCGGGCGCTACAACCGTTCCTTCGCTTTCGGGCGTGGTGCGCTCGGGGTCGCGGAAGAACAGAGCTATCGCGATTGTAAGTAGAAGTAAAATCCATCCAAGCGGGGCCCAGATAAAAAACCCCAGCACGAAAGCAAGCGCGGCAATAATTACGAACTTGTGCCCATCGGGATGGATGGGCGCTAAAATCTTACGCATAACGGGAATGGGTGACTCTGCCATATCTGTTACTCCATTGTTATTTTCACTGCAGCCTTATCGCTTCGGAAGCTCAAAGATTTGTCCCGGATAAATCAGGTCGGGATCACGAATTTGCTTGGCATTGGCTTCGTAGATGATGGTGTAATCGGCTCCTTGTCCGTAAATGCGCCGGGAAATTCGCCACAGACTATTGCCCGGCTGCACGATGACCTCGCCGGGTTGCAACGAAGCGATGACTTCTCGATCCGCCTGTTCGAACGGAAGTTCAACACGTGCAACAACTTCGCCATTCTCATCAATTTGGTCAAGGCGTATCTCATACAGGCCCGGCGCAATCGTGCTGCCTTCAGCCTGGAACGCCCATTCACCGCCGTCATTGACGGCTGCATCACCCAACAAACCGCCGTCAAGATAAATCCGTACGGTTGACCCCGCCGATCCGCCGCCCGAAAGCATCAAGTCGCCGTCCTTGCTGTAATCGAGAACCTTGAGAAACAAATCACCTTCGCGCAACAACTGGTCCGGTTCTTGGAGAATCCGCGACGGTTGACCTTCTTGATGCAACACCACCAACGGCACTCGTTCGCCATCGGTGGGAACGTCAATCACGACGACCTGGTCGGAGACAACCTCGCGCCCATCCACCAGCCGCGCCAACAAGGAGAGACGCATCGGTCCCGCCGGCAGACGCGTGGTAAGCGTCCACTCACCACGATTGTCCGCTATTGCCTCGGTAAAGCGCTCGTCATCCACCAACAAGCTTATCTGCGCGTTCGAAGGCGAGCGTCCCGCAACGACCGCATCACCGCCGGGTTCAACCCTCACGATATCGAAAGCGGGAGCATCAGGGTTGGTCGCGGGTTCAATAACATCCGAGACATCCTGTGTGCTTTGGACCTCGGTGTGCCTTTCATCCTTTGACTGATTCGCCGACCACAGCCAAACCCCCGCAATTACCGCCGCAACTACTGCGGCCGCGCCACCTATAAGGATGTTTGCACGCATCGTTATATGTCTCCTGCTATTGCACCTCTCCCCGTTGATAATAGTTTCTTATCGGGGGTGCGTCTAGTGCATTTGAGAACGAAATCGCCAAAGAATCGGATTTTTTTCTCCTCTTTTTGGGCAAGCCGTGGAATCATGGGGGTTGGGGAGCAACTATATCAGGAGACACGCATGACATCCAATACCCCCGATACTTCCGGCCAACCCAAGAGTGATTCTCATTGGCGCGAGGCGCTCACGCCCGAGGCATACCACGTCACCCGTGAAGCGGGCACCGAGCGCCCTTTCACCTCCGCACTCAATGCCGAAAAACGCGAGGGCGACTATCACTGCATCTGTTGTGACACGAAGCTATTCTCATCAGGCGAAAAATTCGACTCGGGAACGGGATGGCCGAGTTTTTTCGCGCCTGTTGACGCAAGCGCCATTAACGAGAAAGAGGACCGTAAACTTTTCATGCGTCGAACCGAGACACTTTGCACCGCGTGTGATGCGCATCTCGGGCATGTCTTTCCCGATGGGCCTCCCCCTACGGGTTTGCGCTACTGCATCAATGGAGTCGCCCTGCGATTTTATCCCAAGACATGAAGCCGGCCCCCGACTCCCTCGCATGGTTGCGCGACGAGAACTGGCAAGCAGTCATCGCAGAACCGTCGAAACTAAAACCGGAAATCCGCGAACACCTGCTTGAGGAAAACCGCAAAGCCGAAGCCTTCCTCAAAACGAAGACGTCACTGCGCAAGGAACTCTTCGCCGAGATGAAAGCACGCATTCGCGAGCGCGATACGTCCGCGCCTTTGCCTCACGGCGCGTGGATGTATTACGAGCGCGAAATCGCCGGCGGGGAACATTCACTGTTTTGCAGAAAACCACGGAACGGAGGACGCGGACACGTGCTGCTCGACGGCAACCGCGAGGCTCGCGGCAAGCCTTTTTACAAGATCGGCGATGCCTGCCACAGCCCCGACCATAAACACTTCGCATGGAGCGAAGACAACAGCGGAGGCGAGGAATACCTCCTCCAAATCCGCGAGATCGAAACCAAAAAACTTCTCAAGGAACGAATCACCATGACGGACGGTTCCTTCGAGTGGTCGCGTGACGGAAAGAGCCTTTTTTATGTGCGCATTGACGAGCATCATCGTCCGCGCCAGGTGTTTCGACACGAAATAGGCAGCGACATCACAAGCGATGTCCTGATCTTTGAAGAAAAGGATCCCCGGTTTTTTGTTTCCATTGAGGAATTCGGCGGCGGCGAATTCATCGGCATTGAAAGTTTTGACCACAGCAGTGACAAATATTATCTCCTCTCCGCATCGGAAGAAAACGCAACGCCGCGGCTGGTTAGGGAACGCCAAGAAGACGTCGAATACAATCTCTACTTCGATGTTGCCCGACGGCGCTGGCTGATACGCGACAACGAAGGCGCGCAAGAATTTCGCGTGATGGTTGCCGAGGAAGATGACATCACTGCGCCGGACAAATGGCGGGAATGGCTTCCGCACAACCGCGAGCGTTTCATTGAAGACCTGTCCTGCCTGCAGGATCACATCGTTCTTTTGGCATGGGAGAATGCACTTCCGTGCTTGTGCGTTCTTGATGCCGACGGCAAGGAAGTCCGGCGTGCACGATTTTCCGAATCCGCTTACGAGATCGAGCTTATCGAAGGCTTTGAGCAGCCGGCGAAGCATCTGCGCTTTTTTTATTCTTCCATGAAAACGCCGGGCAAGTGGTTTGATTATGACCCGGCGAGCGGCCGCAAACATTTGCGCAAGAACGAAAAACCGCCCGGTGATTTTTCATCGCGCAACTACAAGACCGAACGCATCGAAGTCACCGCGGAGGACGGCACATTGGTTCCGGTTTCACTGCTCTATCATCGCGATACCGCCCTGGACGGGTCCGCTCCGCTGTTGCTCTACGGCTACGGAGCCTACGGCATCACCACGCCGGCGGGTTTTTCACCACCGCGCCTGAGCTTGGTGAACAGGGGATTTGTTTGGGCGATTGCACATGTGCGTGGCGGGCGCGAACGCGGACAGGCCTGGTATCTGAACGGCAAACGCAAAAACAAAACCAATAGTTTTAGCGATTACATCGATGTTGCGCGCGGACTGATTGCTGCCGGCTACACATACGAACGCGGCATCCATGCGTGGGGAGGATCGGCGGGAGGACTGCTTGTGGGCGCGAGCGTTAATCGTGCGCCGGAACTGTTCTGTTCGGCGGTTGCAATGGTGCCGTTTGTCGATGTCCTCGCAACGATGCAGGATGCATCGTTGCCGCTCACACCCATCGAATGGCTCGAGTGGGGAAATCCTATTGATTCGGACGAAGACTATAAAACCATCGCGTCTTATTCGCCGGTAGATTGCGTTCATGCATGCGACTACCCCTATGTGATGGCAACGGCGGGAGTCTCGGATCCCCGCGTCGGTTATTGGGAGCCGGCAAAATGGGTGGTGCGTCTGCGCGAAGCCTCCACGTCGAACCGCGAGATTCTTCTGCGAACGGAGATGGATGCCGGTCATGGCGGAACGGCGGGACGCTTCAAGCGCCTTGAGGAGATAGCGTTTTTGTATAGTTTCGTTATCGAGACGACCCGCCGGAATCGCTAGAGCGAAACCTGTTGGTGATGGGATAGCGGCGGTCGCGGCCGAAGTTTCGTGCGGAAATCTTGACGCCGGGAGCGGATTGTCTTCGCTTGTATTCGGAAGCAAGCAGAAGGTTTTCGATGCGCCGTGTGGTGTTTTCCTCGTAACCCTGATCGACAATCTCGCTTACCGGCATGTCGTCCTCGACGAGGCAGCGCAGAATTCCATCAAGCATTTCGTAAGGCGGAAGCGTGTCGGTGTCTTTTTGATCGGCGCGCAACTCCGCCGAGGGCGGCTTGACGAGAATGCGCTCGTCTATCACCTCGCCCGCAGGTCCGTGAAAATCATTGCCGGCATAATTGTTGCGCCAGCGCGCTAAGGCAAACACTTGTGTCTTGTAAATGTCTTTTATCGGATTGAATCCGCCGTTCATGTCGCCGTACAGGGTCGCGTAACCGGTGGAAAGTTCCGACTTGTTGCCGGTGGTCAACAAGAGAAACCCCGTGTCATTAGAGAGCGCCATCAACAGCACGCCGCGCAGGCGTGACTGAATGTTTTCGGCGGTGACATCTTTTTTGAAGTCGTTGCCGAGAGCGGCGGCGACTTCCCCCACCGCATCCTCAATGTTGATATCATCAAGACGAACATTTAAAGCGCGTGCGACTTTCTCGGCGTCTTCCATGCTCTCCATGGAAGTGTAACGCGAAGGCAGACGCACGCACCGAACGCGCTCGCATCCCAGTGCATCCACCGCCAGCACCGCGCACAGCGCGCTGTCGATGCCGCCGGACAATCCCAGCAACACGCCGGCAAATCCGTTCTTGTCGACATAGTCGCGCAAACCCAGCACAAGCGCGCGGTAGACATCTTCAAGCGATTCGGGGCGTTCGATGCATTCACCTGCATTGCAGCGCCAAACATTATCGATACGACGCCATTGACTAGTCACAACCTCGTCGCGCCAGCAGGGAAGGCGCATCGCCAAAGAGCGGTCGGCATTAAGAACGAAGCTATCGCCGTCGAAAACCAATTCATCCTGTCCGCCTACTTGATTGACATAAACCAACGGCAGGCCGCTCTCGACCACGCGCGCAACCGCGTGGGAAAGTCTCGCATCTTCTTTGCCGGTCTCGAACGGCGAACCGTTGGCGACCAATAGCATTGAGGCTCCGGTCTCGCTCAAACATTCGACCACATCCTCGTGCCAAATGTCCTCGCACACCGGAACGCCCACCGGAACCCCGCGCAGCGACACGGGCCCCGGCAAAGGACCCGGCGTAAACAAACGCGCCTCGTCAAAGACTCCATAGTTGGGAAGATGAACCTTGTAGCGCAGCGCCTGGATGTCTCCCTCGTCCATCAGCGCAACGGCATTGTAGAGATGGACGCCCTCGCGCCAACACAATCCGATCAACAGGGCGGGCCCTTGCTCGGCGGTGTGTTCGGCAAGACGGCGCGCCGCGGACATCACCGAGTCTTGGAATCCTGCGCTCAACAATAAATCTTCGGGAGGATAACCGCACAAAAACAACTCGCTGAACAAAACCGCATCGGCACCTTGGGCGGCGGCAATTTCGCGCGCACGCAAGGCCAACACGAGGTTGCCCTCAACATCCCCGACTGTGGGGTTGAGTTGTGCTAACGCGATTGAGAGATTGTCGTTCATGGCGGAGTCAACTGAGAGCAATAATATCGGGTGCGAGAAACAGTTTCAGCCCTTTGTGAGGAAACTGCGGATGAAATCCATGATTCGCCCCTGCCAATTATAGAAATCGGCCGAATTCTATAATTCGAATCATCTGAATTATAGAAAATCGCGACTTTCTATAATTCAAATATTCCGCGCCGAGGTGAGCAAAAACGGCGGAAATCCGCCGATTTCAACTAAAACAAGCCGATGACTTTCTCGTCCGGCATGCGCAGGGATTCCTCGCGGCGCAGTTCTCCGGCAATCAGAAACGCCAGTTCCAATGCCTGATTCGCATTGAGACGCGGGTCGCAATGGGTGTGGTAGCGGTCGGAGAGATTCTCTTCGCCGATATCCTGTGCGCCGCCGAGACATTCGGTGACATTTTGTCCGGTCATCTCGAAATGAACGCCTCCGGCATGCGTCCCCTCGGCGCGATGCACCGACATGAACGCACGCAGTTCTTTCAAAATGCTATCGAAGGGGCGTGTCTTGTATCCGTTAGAAGATTTGATGGTATTGCCATGCATGGGATCGCACGACCACACGACCTTTTTGCCTTCACGCGCAACCGCCCGAACCAAATCCGGCAGATGCGCCTCAACCTTGTCTGCGCCGAAGCGGCAAATTAACACAAGCCTCCCGGCGACATTCTCGGGATTAAGAATGTCGATGAGTTCGAGCAGTTCGTCAGGTTTGAGCGAAGGGCCGCACTTGAGTCCGATGGGATTGAGAACGCCCCGGGCGAATTCCACATGCGCGCCGTCGGGCTGGCGGGTTCTATCGCCAATCCAAACCATATGCGCGGAAGTTGCATACCAGCCGCCGGTGACAGAATCGGTTCGCGTGAGCGCTTGCTCGTATCCAAGCAAAAGAGCTTCGTGGCTCGTGAAGAAATCGGCGCTTCGCAATTGCGGCGTGTTTGCGGATGTGATTCCACATGCTTGCATGAAAGCAAGGGATTCGGAGATGCGCAGAACAATTTCCTCGTAGCGTGCACCGGCGGGCGAATCGGTAAGGAAGTCGAGATTCCAACGATGCGCCATTTGCAGGTCGGCATAACCGCCTTGAATGAAGGCCCGAATGAGGTTGAGCGATGCGGCGGCTTGTCGGTAGGCCCGCAGCTGCCTGTGCGGGTCAAACTTGCGTGCGTCCGCATCGAAGGTGATGCCGTTGATGATGTCTCCACGATAGCTGGGAAGTTCAACGCCGTCTTTGGTTTCGGTCGGCTCGGAACGCGGCTTGGCGAATTGTCCCGCGATTCGCCCCACTTTCACCACGGGCATAGCGGCGGCGTAGGTTAATACCAGCGACATCTGCAACAACACTCGAAGCGTGTCGCGGATATTATTGGCGGAGTGTTCGGCGAAACTTTCGGCGCAATCGCCGCCTTGCAACAGGAATGCCCTGCCCTCGGCAACTGCGGCAAGCTGGTCGCGCAAAGATCGAATCTCCCCCGCGAAAACAAGCGGTGGAAAGTTCGCGAGTTGCGCTTCCGTCTCACCCAAATGCTTGGGGTCGGGATATTCCGGCATTTGCCTTGCGGGTCTGGCGCGCCAAGAATCCGGCGTCCATGAGGAAACGTCCAACATGACCGTGCCCTTCGTTCGTTAACAATACGTTTTGAAACCTAGCGCCAGTATAGACAAAATCGCGGCGAAAGGGAAGCCTTGCGTGATTATCCCTGCACGCTAATCTTGGGGTCATGAAAATCACACGCATAAGCGTTTATCGCCTCGAGTTGCCCCTGAAGGCGCCCTATTCCTATTCGGGCGGACGGTTGTTGGTGGAATCGCTGGATTCGACCTTTGTACGCATGGATACGGATGCGGGACCGGTTGGCTGGGGCGAGGGCTGCCCGTGGGGTGACGCCTACCTGCCCGCCCACGCCCGGGGCATCCGCGCCGGCATCGAGAGGCTTGCCCCCGCCCTCATCGGCGAAGATCCCCGGAGCCTCGCGCACATCAACAGGCTGATGGATCTACGCCTGCCCGGACACGCCTCTGCGAAATCGCCTCTGGATATGGCGTGCTGGGACATTCTCGGACAATCCGCCGACATGCCTTTGTGGATGTTGCTGGGAGGGAGCACCGCAGACGGGGTCCATGTAAACAGTTCAATATCCACAGGCACGCCTTCGGAAATGATTGCACGCATCGAAGAAGCCCGCGCGCTTGGTTATCGAACGCATTCGGCGAAACTGGGCGGCGGCGATCCCCATGAAGACATCGAGCGCATTGAAGCCATCGGCGCGGCGCGGCTGGCGAGCGAGAACATCACTTACGATATCAACCGCGCATGGATGCCCTCGGTTGCGTTGCAGGTTCTCAATTCCGTCACCGACACGTTGAGCTGGGTGGAGCAGCCTTGCGAAACCCTTGAGCAATGCGCCTACGTTGCCGGCAAGGTTCGCCAACCCGTGCTGCTGGATGAATGTCTGCATGATTTTGGCGATCATCTAAGTGCATGGAAATTGGATGCCTGCGCCGGCCTCAAAATCAAACCCAACCGCCTGGGCGGATTAACGCGGTGTTTGCAAGCGCGTGACTTCGCCGTGTCGGTCGGGTGGAAAATGCATATTGAGGACACCGGAGGCTCGGCGTTGGCGGATACCGCCTCCATTCACCTCGCATCCGCAACGCCGCGGGAAAATCGAATGGACAGTTGGCTATGCCATTATCATCTGACAATCGACCCCGTTGCCGGACAAGGCGCGCGCAACATTGATGGCGTTGCCACGCCGCCAAGCGCCCCGGGACTGGGGGTCGCTCCCGATGCAACGATGCTGGGCGAGCCGGTTCAAATCCACGAATGAGCCGCTTTCTCGATTGCGTTGCAAAACCATAAGGAGTAGAATGCGTCCTTGATGTCTGGTGTTGCAATATTCGTATTGATTCTGGTCGCGATAGCGGTCGCCTTCGTCTATATGGGGACGGTGATTGTACCGCAGGGGTACAACTATACCGTCGAGCGTTTGGGACGTTATACGTCAACGCTTTCTCCGGGTTTCTCGTTGATTATCCCCTTCATTGACCGCGTCGGCGCCAAACGCAACATGATGGAGAGCGTTCTCGACATCCCCTCCCAGGAAGTCATCACCAAGGACAATGCGCAAGTGAAAGTTGACGGCGTCGTCTTCTACCAGGTTCTCGATGCTTCGCGTGCGACTTATGAGGTCAACAATCTCGAATATGCCATTCTCAACCTTGCCATGACCAACACGCGAACGGTGATGGGTGGAATGGATTTGGACGAGTTGCTCTCCCAGCGTGACAAGATTAACGCGCAATTGCTCAATGTTGTTGATGACGCAACGCGTCCCTGGGGCGTCAAGGTCACGCGAATCGAGATCAAGGACATCCAGCCGCCGATGGACTTGGTCGACTCCATGGCGCGGCAAATGAAGGCCGAGCGCGAGAAACGCGCCGTGATTCTCGAGGCCGAAGGCGAGCGTCAATCGCAGATACTTCAGGCCGAGGGACGCAAACAGGCGTTGGTGCTGGATGCCGAAGGCCGCCGCGAGGCGGCTTTCCGGGACGCCGAAGCGCGCGAGCGCGAGGCCGAAGCCGAAGCCAACGCGACCGCATCCGTCAGCCAAGCCATCGCCGAAGGCAACTTGCAAGCGGTGAATTATTTCGTTGCCGGCAAGTATGTCGAAGCACTCAAGGAAGTTGCCTCCGCCCCCAACAGCAAACTGATCATGGTGCCGTTAGAAGCTTCCAGCATTATTGGATCCATTGCCGGCGTTGGCGAGTTGGTGCGCGAGACATTCGGCGGCGATGGTAGTGGCGGAAAAGGCGGGGCAATCCCCCGCAAAAACAAAAAGAGCGAATCGGGCGCAACGAACAAGACGAAAGAAGAAACCTCCCGCGGCGATGATTCGCTTGCCTCGCCCCCGATGCCCTGGGGACAATCCTAAACGCCGAGGCGCACTTTGAGTCTTCAAGAATTCGGCGAATGGTTTTGGTGGATTTTGGCGGCAATCCTGGCGTTGGCGGAGATGCTTACGCCGGGCGTTTACTTGATCTGGCTTGCACTTGCCGCGGCGTTGGTGGGAGCGCTGGGCCTGGTAATCGAATGGGGGTGGGAGTGGCAAGCGGCAACTTTCGCAGGCTTGGCCATTATCGTTGTTCTGGTGGCGCGAAAACTGCCTTACGGCTCCGGCGGGGGTAAAGCCTTTCGCACGGATGAAAGTCGTTTTCTCAACCAGCGCAACCTTTCCTACGTTGGACGCGAGTTTGTATTACAGGATGCCGTTGAAGGCGGACGCGGAAAAATTCGAATCGATGACGGCTTTTGGCTGGTTTCAAGTGCGCGCGACTTGCCCGCGGGGGCTCGCGTGCGTGTCACCGGCGCCGAGGGCTCCGTGTTGCAGATAGAAGAAGTCGACAAGTGATTCGCCAGGATTGCGTTCCGCGGCCGAAATCCGGCCCGATTCGCAAAATTCCGCCCTACTGCGGCGATTTTCATTCCTCCTGAAACCGCCCAAATATCGCCGAAAATCCTCTAAAAATCTCGTAAGTACCCGGATTTTCCGGAAAAAGCTTGAATTTCCATCGGAACCGGAACCTGATGGCCATTGTCTGCGAACCAACCCAAAGGAACGCCCCGGCATTTCCAACGATTCGCCGGGGCGTTTTTTACACGCACCCGATTCGAACAATGCGCCGTTAGGAGTCTCGCCCGGGTTCGGGAATATCGACCTGTCCCTCGCTCGATAGCAGTATCGCAATCGGTCGCGTCGCGGGAAAATGCGCCAGCACAATCACCAACATCACCGTGATCGGCATAGCGAGAAACATTCCCGCTATTCCCCAAATGCTCCCCCACACGGCGAGCGAGAGCAGCACCACCAACGGAGAGATGTTGAGTCGGTTGCCGGCGATGCGCGGCTCAAGGATGCTACCGACGAGAAATTGTATCGCGCCGCATCCCGCCAACACAAAGATGCCGGGCGCGAAACTATCGAACTGCACGAGTGCAAGCAGTGTGGGAAATGCGGTTGCGAGCAACGAACCGATAGTCGGGATGTAGTTGAGCAAGAAAATCAGCAACGCCCAGAATGCGGCATAGTCGACGCCCACGAGCAGCAACACGGCATAGCTGGCAATTGCGGTAAGCAGGCTCATGAGCGTTTTGATCCAAATATAAGTCTCGAGACGGTTTTGCATTTGCGAAAGCAGCATCTCGACTCTTTGCCGTGCGGGCTGGTTTGGAAAGATGGCTTTGATTTTTGCGGAGAAACTATGCTGCTCGATAAGAAGAAAGACGACATAGAGCGCAACCAGCATCGAAACCCCGGCGATATTTGCAAGCCCGAGCGCGAGGTCTTGGAGATAGGGGACAAAATCGATGTCGCGAACAAGAGCGGTTATATCGAGTCTGCTCTCGATGCCGAGAGCCTCGCTCAAACGTGCGGAGAGTTTCTCAATGTTGCTTTTGTAGAGCGGCGCGGCATCGTAGACGGCCGCAATGTTTGCGCTTGCCAGCGCGCCGACGACATAGAGCACCGAGGCAATGCCGACGAGCGAGAACGTGCGGCACAGCCACCGCGGAAGGGCGCGTTCGGCGAGACGCAAATTCCCGATGGCGCTTGCAGTTGCGTCAATGAAATACCAAAGCAGAACGGCAACGAAAAACGGAAGGAGCACATCTCTGCCAAAGATGAGAAGCGTCCCGCCAAGGACGAGCGCGGCGAACCAAACAAGCGCGAGGAGTTGTTTCCAGTTTGCTTCCATGGGGAGAGTATATCCCTATCTCGCTACATAAGTTAGTGTGAGGAGGAGAACGAGCAACACGCCGACCCATAGGAGCATAGCGCCGCTGCCGCGATCATTGCCGAGCACAATGCCGATGTTGCGAAAGGCCTGCCAGCTTTCCCGGCGCAACGGCGTCGTGATTGAGACGATGAATTGCTCGATGCCTCCCCACGTCCATAGCAAAAACTTCGGCAGCCACTTTCTATAGACAATGTCGCTGCTGAGGTTAACGCTGCGCAGCTCCGGGGGATAAATCCCCGTGCGCATCAATACCGTAAACGCCAGTGCCGAGAACAACAGCAGTTGCAGTTGAAAAACGACATGGTCTGCGGTGTAGGGGAAGTAGGGAATGTCATAAGGAAGGATGTTGTAGAGCGGTTGCGGGAAGATTCCGATTCCCACGCACAGCAATGCCGTTAACCCCATAGCGAGCAGCATGTTCCATGGAGCTTCGCGGCAGCGGATTCCGGAATCGTGGGCGAAGAACGCAAAGTAGGGGATTTTGATTCCGGAGTGATGGAAAACTCCCGCCGATGCAAACAGCAGCGCGAGCCAAACAAGCGTGTATCCCTGTTTGTCGGTGGCCGAAAGTATCAAACTCTTTGATATGAATCCCGAGAACAGCGGAAACGCCGAGATGGACGCCGCTCCGATGACGCAAAAGATCATAGTGTAAGGCATGGATTTATACAGCCCGCCGAGTTCGGATCCTTTTGTCGTTCCCGCGCGTAAAAGCACGGCCCCCATGCTCATGAACAGCAACGCCTTGTAGAGTATGTGGCAGAAAGCGTGGGCAACGGTTCCGTTGAGTGCAAGGGGCGTTCCGATGCCGATGCCCACAACCATAAATCCGAGTTGGTTGTTAAGCGAAAACGCAAGCACGCGCCGCAGATCATTTTCGATAACCGCATAGAAGATGGGAAACAATGTCATCAGCGCGCCGATGTAGACGAGGACTTCGAGTCCGGGGAATCCTCTTGCAAGCGCATAGACGGCGAGTTTGGTTGTAAACGCCGAGAGCACGACGGTGCCCGTTGCCGTGCTCGCGGGATAGGCGTCCTGGAGCCAATCGTGCAGCAGAGGGAAGGCGCATTTGATTCCGAAAGCGAGCAGTATCAGCACGGCTGCGAGGCTCATGTCGGGGAATTGCACGAACAAGTTCGAACCGGTTGCGTTAATGTGAAGAATGACGCCGGCGAGCAGCAAGAGTCCCGAGAGCATTTGGATAATGAGGTATCGCAAACCCGTGAAATATGCGCCGGTCGTTCTTCGGGCCCAGACGAGAAATACGGATGCGAAAGCTGTTGCTTCCCAAAAGCAGAACAGCGTTATCAAGTCGCCGGCCTGCACGGCTCCGATGGCGGCGCCGCTGTAAACAAGCGTTGCGACTTGCTGGGTGGTGTCTCTTATGTGCCATGCGAAAAGCGCCGCGAGAAAAGCCGCGATGGAAAAGATAAGCGAGAAAGCGTAGGCGAGCGCGTCAAGCCGCATGAGTATAAGCGTGTATCCGTAGAGTTCGGCGTTGGCGTATTCTCCGAAAGGCAGCAAAACGAACTGGGTCAGCGCGAGAACGGGAACAAGCAACAGAAACAGTGAACGCATCACGCCTTTGGGGATGAGCGGCAACACAAGCGCGCCGGCAAGATAGAAAAGAAACGGAGGAATGCTCATGTCGAAGACTCCCCGTCTTTTTGTATTTCTTCGCTATCGATGGCGTGGGGCGCGTAATAGTTTTCAGGACGCATCAATATGCGTCGCAACGCTTTTGCAACAAGGACGAGCAGGGCGCACATAACAAACCCGTAGATTCCGTAAAATCCGGGGATGCGTGCGACTATCGCACCCATGCCGTATGCATCGTGATGGGGAATGAGCGCGCCGACCACCACAAGCAATCCGCACACCACCAGCAGAACGTAATAGATGCGTTTGGCCCCGAGAGGCGAGTCGATGCGTTGCAGCAAACGCGAGAGAAGAAAGCGTGGTTGTTCGTTCATGGTATTGCTTCGAAGATGGGTTTAAGAAATCGCCACAGCACATCTATTTGAAAAAACAAAATAATGCAGATGATAGCGCTGATGCCCGGCGGCAGCACGCACAACAGAGGCGCTTCCTTTGGTGCGTTTGCAGTCGCGTCTCCGCTTGCCTGTGCCGGCGGCAGAAAGAATCCGCGCCCGATGATGGGGGCGAAGTATGCGAGCGAGAGCATTGAACTTGCTATCATCACGATAATGAAAATGAGTTGTTCGGGCGTGTTTGCGGCAAAAATGATTTCCCATTTGACCCAAAACCCTCCGAGCAAAGGGGCGCCGATGATGGAGAGCGCGCCCACCGTAAATGCCGCAAAGGTTATGGGCATAGCGCGCGCAAGACCGTTGAGATCACTGACTTGCGTCCGGTGGCTTGCGACATAGATGGCGCCTGCGCACATAAAGAGGGTGATTTTTCCAAACGCATGCATGGCAATCTGCAAGGCGCCGGCGAGGGCGCCCAGGGGTGTTGCAAGCGCCATAGCGAGAGTCACATAAGAGAGTTGCGAGACGGTCGAGTAGGCGAGCCGCGCTTTGAGATTGTCCTTTGCGAGCGCACGCACCGACGCGTAGAGGATGGATGCTCCGGCGAGCCATGCAAGCCATTGGGACGCTCCCGTCTGTTCGAGGAAATCAATGCCGAAGATGTAAATGCCGACCTTGAGCATGGTGAAGACTCCGGCTTTGACGACAGCGACGGCATGGAGCAGAGCGCTTACGGGCGTAGGCGCGACCATCGCGGCGGGCAGCCAGAGATGTACGGGCAGCAGTGCGGCCTTGCCGATGCCGAAGGCGAAGCAGGCGAGCAGTACGGGCGCGAGCCAATTTTCGATGCGGCCGTCAAGTATGCCGCCTTGTGCGAAAGCGACGGTTCCGGCGACATCATAGGTCCATGCGATCGCAAAGAGTAACAAAAACACGCTGGTTGAAAGCAATATCAACAAATAAGTTCGAGCACCCGCTTTTGCTTCCTCGGTTTGTTTGTGCGCAACGAGAGGATATGTTGCCAACGTGAGAACTTCATAAAAAACAAACAGCGTAATCAAATCGCCGGAGAGGGCGATGCCCATTGCGGCCGCGATGGCGATGGCGAAGCAGATATAGAACCGCGTTTGGTGTTTTTCCTTGTTGGCACGCATATAACCAATGGAATAGAGCGAGTTGATAATCCAAAGTCCCGAAGCGATGGCTGCGAACATTGCGCCAAGCGGTTCGAGTTCAAGGGAGAGAAAAAGTCCGGACACGGGCATGGGCAGAATGTTCGCGGCCCGGGGCGTTGCGCCGTTGGCAACGCTTGCAACCAACCAGCAGACATTCGCAAACAACACAACGCTCGTGACAAGGGTTGCGGCCTCGCGCAGATTTGGATGATTGCGCAACGCCGCGATAAACACCGCGCCGAGCAGCGGCAGCAAGATAGCGAGGTAGAGTGCGGTTGTATCGTTCATGTTAAAAACCCGACAGCAGCGCAAGAGCGGCGCGGTTCGACAAGTCGGACAACACGGTTCCGTTGAGTCCAAAATAAATATTCATTGCGGCAACGAGCATTGCGGTCACAAGCATTGCAAGAGGCGCCTCGCGCAGATTGGCGGTTGCGCGTTGTTCATCGGGCGTTCCAAGATAAATGGTCTCGAGAATTTTTCCGGCATAAAGAAGCGTGAGCAGCGACGCAGCCGCAACGACGGCTACGAGTATGATCGACCCTGATGTGGAGAAAATTGCAACCAGCAACGACCACTTTGCAACGAATCCCGCGGTGAGAGGCACGCCGACAAGCGATAACAGGCACACGACCATCACCGCGGCGCTCCACGGCATTTGTTTTGCGATGCCCTTCCAGTCGTCCAAATTGCTGCTTCCCGTTTGGAGGGCAATGCCTGCGACTGCCATGAACAACCCTCCTTTTGCGAGCGCGTGCGTCAGCATCAAGAGCCAGGCGGCGGCAACGGCCTGCGTGGATGCAAGCGCAAGGGCGAAAAACATATAGCCTATCTGCGCGATGGAAGAGTATGCGAGAATTCGTTTTACGTTGCCTTGCTGCAATGCGGCAAGCGATGCGAGGAACATTGCCAGCAATGCGAGCGGCATGAGAAGCATGCCGGCAAAGCTCGCGTCTTCGAAAATAACGAAGACAAACCGCGCCAACAAATAAAGCGCGACTTTTGTTGCGGTTGCCGCAAGGAATATTGTCACGACCATCGGCGCGAAGGTGTAGACGTTCGGAAGCCAGAAGTGCAACGGGAAGATGGCGGCTTTCAGCCCGAGCCCCACGATGATGAGTGCAAAGGCCGCTTGTATGACGGCGTGGTGCGGCGATGCCGGGATGCGCGTGGCAAGGTCGGACATGTTCAGTGTTCCGGTTGCCATGTACAGAAGTCCGATTCCGATGACGAAGGTGCTTGCGCCGATGGTTCCAAGGATGAGATACCGAAAAGCCGCTGTCAGGGCGCGGGGTGATTTTCCCGTTGCGACGAGCGCGTATGTTGCCAGCGACGAGATTTCGAGAAACACGAAGGCGTTGAATGCGTCACCGGTTGCGGCAACTCCGAGAAGCCCGGTGAGGCAGAGCAGAAAAGCCGTGTAAAAAAGCGGATGTTTTTGCTTCGGTATTTCCGCTTCAATGCTCGTGCGGGACTGGAGCAGCACAAGAAACCCGCTCACGCTGACGAGCAAAAGGATGACGGCGTTTGCCGGATCAATGCGATATTCGATTCCCCAAGGCGGCGCGAAGCCCCCGAGCGCGTAAGAGGCATCTCCCCCGCCGAGAACAAGTTGCAACAGCGCAAGAGATGTTATCGCGACGACTGCGGTTACCAGCAAAGAAAAGTCGTGCACCCATCTGCCGCGCCCGAGCAATACGCACACGGGAGCGGCAAGCAGCGGGATGGCGACTTGCAGAACGGGGAGTTGCGCGAGCAGGGCGGCGGGAAGAATCGTGGCGAACATGAACGGGCGTGTTAAGAATCCCCGGCCTCGGCATCGAGAATTTCGTCTTCTTCGATGGTGCCGTAAGCTTCGTGGATTCGGACGGCAAGAGCCAATCCCAGCGCCGTTGTTGCAATGCCGACGACAATGGCGGTGAGAATAAGCACATGCGGCAACGGGTTCGAATAAAGCGCGTCGGGGTTGTCAGTGAGAATGGGAACACCGCCGTCAACGACGTTGCCGATGGAAATGTAAAGCAGAAACATTGCGGTTTGGAACAAATTGAGTCCGATGATTTTTTTCACCAGGTTCGAGCGCGCAAGCGTGATGTAAAACCCGATCATCATCAACACGATCGCCATCCAATAATTGTATCCGGTGGCAAGGAAATCGAGGAGATACGCGTTCATGCCGGACATAAAGAGCGCGGCATCGCTGCCCATGACGAGTTCGGTGGCGTTCATGGCAACATTACCAATCCCGTTCGCGAAGGTGCGGCAGGCGGTCGGCGAAAGCGCGGAAAACCATGACCATCACGCAAGCAACCGCTATGCCCACACCGGCTTCAACGAGGAGGATGCCCAGGTGTTGTCCGGAAGTCGGCGTCTCGGAAAGAAGATCGTAGTCGAGGAAATTTCCGCCGAACAAAATGGATGCGAACCCGGTGCCGGCGTAAAGCAGCACCCCTCCCGCGGCACCGACCTGCAGCAACCTGTCAGATACAAACCGCCGGGCGGAAGAGACATCGAATATCAACCCGTGCAGCACGAAAGCGGATGCGAAGATGAGTCCGGCCTGGAAGCCTCCTCCGGGTCCGAAGTCCCCGTGGAATTGCACGTAAAACGCGAACAGGAGAATCGGGGCAAAGAGCAGTTTTGCGAGAATGCGCAGGACGAGGCGGTGTTGCATCATTTGCTCCTGTCTCGGGCTACGAATCCGCCGAGCAGCAACGCAACTCCGATTCCGGCGGTGAAGATGACAACAACCTCGCCGAGGGTATCGAAGCCCCTATAACTTGCGAGGATTGCGGTCACAAGATTTGGAACATCAATTTCGCGGGCGGTCTGTTCGATGTAGTAGGGGGCGACGTGGGTTTGGGCGGGAGCAAAAGGGTCTCCGAAAGGTGGCGCGTCCAGCATTGCGTAGATGAGGAGCGCCCCGAACGCACCCGCAACGGCCAATGCAGGCAACCGTTCGAGCATGGAACGATTGGAAGGTTTTTCCTGCCGTTCGGTAAGCGCCATTGCACTGAGCATGAGGATGGTTGCAATGCCTGCGCCCACGGCCGCTTCGGTAAAAGCGACATCCGCGGCATCCATGGAGAGCAACAGCAGCGCCGAGAGCAACGAGAACATTCCCGCCAGCATCACCACGGCGAAAAGGTGCCGCAGATACGCGATTCCCAGCGCTGTCGCAATGAGGAAGGCGAAGAGCATGATATCGACGAGCGGGTTAATTTTTGCGTCTCCTATCCTTGCGGTCGATTCGAGGAGCGATCTTCCGATTCGATGCCCTGCTGATGGTTCAATTTTTCGTGACCGGATTCTTCGGTTACACCCTGCGGGCGGATCCCCATGATATGGGCGGCTCCGGCAAGGGCGTGGGCTGCGGTAGGGGTCGTGAGCAAGAGAAAAATAAGGATGAGAGCGAGTTTTGCCGTTGCGAGCGAGAACCCACCGTAGCACATCAGCCCGATGAGAAGGAAACCCGCGCCCAGGGTGTCAATGATGCTTGCGGCGTGGAGCCGTGCGAAGAAGCCGTGCAAACGCAACAGCCCGATGGAGCCCACGAGCAGGAAGCCGCAACCGGTCAATAAGAACGCCCCGCCGATGATATCAAGCACGCTCATGATTCGTCTTTCGGCGGAGAGGGTGGAATTTTTCCGAGCGTTCGATATCGGAAAAATTTTAAAATGGCGATGGTGCCGATGAAATTCACCAACGCATAGAGAAGCGCAATGTCGAGAAGATCCGCGCGCTCAACGATAAAAGCCGCAAGGGCGATAAGGAGCGTCGTCATGGTGCCGAAGACGTTCATTGCAAGGGTTCTGTCGTAAAGCGTCGGACCGCGCAGCAATCGTGCAAGCGTCGGGATGGCGGCGAGCAGCAGCAAGAGGGATGCAATCGTTAGCATAACGGCTCGGACTCTTGGTTTTCTTTTGATGTGGAAATATCGAATTTGCGGATTTTTTGCGCCATTTCTTCGAGAGAATCACACATTTCAAAACTGAGGGCGTGGATGAGAATCTTGTCGTCGTCCATATCGACGCTGACGGTTCCGGGCGTAAGGGTTATGGAGTTCGCGTAGATTGCCCGCGCGAGGTCGGAGACCTGCCCCGAAGGTATCCAAAAAAGCCGCTGCCGCGTGTCGCAGTCGCGCGAGAGAATGATTCGCGCAACGGCGATATTGGCCTTGCAGGTCTCGAGAATGAGCCAGCCCCAATAGCGCCAGATGCCGTCCGGGCGCAATATACGGAGCGGAAGTGATTCGCTGTCCAGCACCCCCATCCGCCAGGCGAGGGCGGCGATTCCCGCCGAGGAAACAGCCCCCAGGGTCAGGAGAAGGACATTATCGGTCTTGCCGGAGAGCGCCAGCCACAGCCCAAACAGCACGGCTACAAGGGCAATAACGCGGACCATCGCTCGAATAGTAGGGAATTTCATAGGATTCAGCATAATAAATTGGGTTTTAAGAAGCAATTGGCTAGGTTTATCCCACCATTCCCCCTTAGATTGAAAAAAAGTTCTTGATTGATGCTTGCGATTGTTTTATGAAATAGGTCACCCCGCCGGAGCGTGTCGTTCGTAGTTACATCGACCTTCATAAGGAGGAGGGATAAGTTATGGGCGGGAAGTTTTCGTTAGTCATGTTTTTCTTCGTTTGTTCGTTGAGCGACGGGCGGAGAAATGTCGTTGTCAGTTGTACAAGTTGCGCGTTCGAGTGCGTGGATTCTTCAATTTGTCCTGACTACCGGGGAGAATATCTATGGTGATATCCAGAGAGTCTGCGCTTGCGCTCGAAAATAATACTAAGAGCGACAGCTTTGATGTTAATGAAACGGCTTCCGACCGTCGTGCGAGTCTCTCGCTGATGCTAGGAAATGCCAGTGGTGAAAGAGAGGATGGCGAGGGAGATGCATGTAACGGTTCGTTGAACGGTAACGGTGCGGAACGCTTAGATGATGACAAATATGTCGCGAAGGGAATTTTGAAATGGTTCAACCCGACTCGCGGCTATGGTTTTGTCACCCTTGAGGACTCGGATGAAGACGCTCTCTTGCATGCGTTATGCTTGAAGCAGGTCGGACGCGAGAACATCGCCCGAGGCGCACGCATCACTTGCCGTGTGGCCAGGCGTCCCAAAGGGGTACAAGTCACGCATCTCTTGAGCATTGACGAGAACGGCGACTTCCCGTTCGCATCTCCCGAACAGTTGCAACAAGGCAATGCGTTCGAACGTGCAGTTGTGAAGTGGTTCGATCCTCAACGCGGCTACGGCTTTGTGAGCATGGGTGAAGACATGCTCGATATTTTCGTTCATACGGAAACGTTGCAACGATATAATATACAAGGCCTTGAGAGCGGCGATGAAGTCTTGGTACGTTTTTGGCGTGGACCAAAAGGTCTTTCGGCAAGCGAAATCAAACTCGTCCTGCCTGAAGACGATTCCATGGACGAGGAATTCTAACGAAGATTATTTAACGAAGGGACTTTCGTCCAAACTTTCGATATCTTCGAAGAAAATTCTTTGGCGTCGCTTTTTTCGGGCCTTTTGCTGCTCGTAATCATCGACCTTCAGCTCGATGCTGCGCAGTTCCGCGTCTTCAATGACGATGGAGCGGCGCAGCAGCGGCTGGTCGTGCGGATCCTCGGGAAGATGATATTTCAGCGTCGGCGCCTTGGACTGCGCCAATACGAACGACGGCATCAATACCACCAAGGACAGCAAAGCTAGCGACACAAGCACGACGCTTGCGCGAATCACTATGCCGAACGGGGCAGGGCGGGAAGATTTCATGACGATTCGCCTCCTAACAAAGAAAGGGTGGCAGAGATTCGATTATATCTTATCCCGTAGCGAGTAGTAAAGCATCCCGAATACAAGCATGGGATAGCGAAGGAGCGTTCCCCCGGGGAAATCGGGGATGCGAATCGAGGCAAGCACATCGAAACGCTCGGATTGACCGGCTGCGGCCTCGGCGAGAAGTTTGCCGGCAAGGGTCGCCATGTGAATCCCCGAGCCGGAATACCCCTGCGCGAAGAAGACATTTTCATCGATTCGCCCGAAATGGGGGATGCGCGGCATTGTGATGGCAAGCGTTCCCCCCCAAGCATAATCAATGCGGGTGTCTGCAAGTTGCGGAAAGACCCTTAACATCGGTTTTCGGACAAAACCGGCGATGTCTTCCGGGAAATTCGTCGAGTAGGTTTCCCCGCCGCCGAACAGCAGACGGCCATCTCGAGTGCGGCGATAATAATCAATAACGAATTTCGAATCCGAGACGGCGTAGTCTTTTTGGATCAATTGCCGCGCGCGTTCGCCAAGGGGCTCGGTTGCAACAATAAAATTATGTAGAGGCATGATTTTCGGGGCGATGCGCGGCTCAATCTTGTCGAGGTATCCATTGCACGCAAGCAACACGACGGAAGCGTTTACCTTCCCTTCTTGCGTTCGAAGTTTTGTTCCCTCGCGCGACAAAACTCTCGTGCCTTCGTAAACACGACCCCCTTTGTTCAAAACCGCACGGGCCAACCCGAGTGCATAAGCCAGGGGATGCAAATGTGCGCCAAACGGATCGAACACGCCTCCGTGGTAGCGCTCGCTTGCAACCAAATCGCGAACCTCCTCAAGTTCGAGGTAACGCAACCCGGCATCAGGGTAGTTTCGCTCCATAAAGTCGACCTCGTTGCGCAGGCTTCTTGCGTGACTTTTTTTCCACGCCAAATGCGCGGCACCGTCACGCAAGTCGCACTCGATATCGTGCCGGTTGATGAGTTCCCGAACCAGACGATTCGCCTCGCGGGCCAGATCCCACATTCGACGCGCGTGGTCCTTGCCGAGACGGGCTTCAAGGCTCTCCTGGTCTTCCCGCTGCGTGCTTCCCAGCTGTCCGCCGTTTCGCCCGGAGGCCCCCCAAGCGATGCGGTGCGCCTCAAGAACGGCGACGCTGTAACCGCGCTCAAGGAGATGGAGCGCGGCGGAGAGGCCCGTATACCCCGACCCGACAATGGCGACATCCACGCTGACCTCTCCTTTCAGAGAAGCCTGTTGAGCAAGAATCCCGACTGTATCGGCGTAATAGGAAGTTGGATAGGTTGAGGTCATGAATGTTTTATAGCACGTCTCCGGTTCTAAAATCGGAGAACGTTAATGGTTTATGGTATAACTCCGGCATGGCCATTCCCCTCCCCATCCGCATCGCAAAACGGGAACTCCGAACGGGAATCAGAGGATTCAAAATTTTCCTCATCGCCATCATTCTCGGAACCGCAACCATCGCCGCGATAACATCAACCGCGCAAAACATCCAGAACGCCCTGACGGCGCAAGGCAGAAACATCCTCGGTGCGGACATCACCCTCCGTCTGCGGCACCGTCCGACTAATGCAACTGAATCCGCATATCTCAAACAACTCGCGGCAAACACAAACGCGCAAACATCGGCAACCATCTCCATGCAAGCCATGGTGGGAAACCAAGCCGACAAATTCCTCTCCCGCCTCAAAGCTGTCGATGACAAATACCCCCTCTATGGAAACCTCATACTCCAACCCTCGATCACATTACAAAAAGCCTTCGAACAGGACCCGGCCACCAAACTCCGCGGCACCGTTGTTGAGCCCTTACTGCTCGAACAACTCAACGCACAAATAGGAGATGTTCTTTTAATCGGCGAAATGGAAGCCGAAATCCGCGCAACCGTGCTCTTTGAACCCGACAAGCTATCCGAAGGCTTCGCTCTCGGTCCGCGCGTTTTCCTCTCCGCGGACGCAATGGAACAAACGCAACTCATGCAGCCGGGAAGCGTCTTTGCGCATCACTACAAAATCAAACTCCCCGAAGGCTTCTGCAACCCGACACGGATACAGGCCCTCATCGAAGAGATTAATAACGACCTCCCGCACAGCGGCTGGCGAATCCGGGACTGTTCAAACAGCGCCCCCGAACTCCAACGCTTCGTGCGCATTCTTACGCAATTCCTAGTGCTCGTCGGTCTCATGGCGCTCATTGTGGGAGGCATCGGAGTTGCAAACGCCGTGCGCGGATACCTTGATGCAAAACGAGCAACGCTGGCAACGCTCAAATGCCTCGGAGCGTCCGGTGCGTTGCTGTTTCAAACCTACATGCTGCAAATACTCGCACTTGCGACGCTGGGCGTCGGCATCGGCGTCACACTCGGCGCGCTCGCGCCGCTGCCGCTGCAAACACCCCTCGCCGCGGTTCTCACCCTTCCTCTCGATTTCCAAATCCAAATCAAACCGCTTGCCATCGCCGCCGCCTACGGGTTTCTCGTCGCCATCGGTTTCGCCATCTATCCGCTTGCAACCGCAAGAGAAATCCGCGCCGTCGCACTCTTCCGCAAGGAAGTCGCGCCCGTGCGCAAACGTCCGCGAACACGATACATTGTGTTAACCGCGCTCGTGTTTATCGCGCTCGCATCATTGCTGTTCGCCGTCACCGATGATGAAGAATTCGCAAACTGGTTTCTTGCAATCATCATAGGATCAATGCTCGTGTTCCTGGTGCTCTCGAAAAGCGTGATGTGGCTGGCGCAACGCTTGAGCTCCTGGGGAAGCGAATCATGGCGAATCGCCCTGCGAAACATCTCACGTCCCGGATCTTTCGCGCCAAACATCATTCTCGCGCTTGGCATGGGACTCACACTGCTCATCACCGTCGCCATGACCGATGCGGCTTTGTCTTCGCGCATACAAAAACATCTCGTTGATGAAGCGGTCGCGTTTTTCTTTCTCAACGTTCGATCCAACGAGGCGGACAATTTCACCGAAAGTCTTTCACAAGCCAACGGCGTGCTCGAAGTCTCAAGCGCGCCGATGCTGCGCGGAACCATCGTGCGTGTAAACGGCGTTCCGGCATCCGAGATAGACCCCACGCCCGACACCGAGTGGGTGCTGCGGGGAGACAGAGGGCTCTCCTACGAACGAGATCTGCCCGGGGATTCAACCGTGGCCTCGGGCGAATGGTGGCCGCGCGATTACGACGGCCCGCCCCTGTTATCGCTTGCCAGCGACATTGCACACGGGCTTGGCGTCGGCGTCGGCGATACCATGACGGTCAATGTGTTGGGCCGCGAGGTAACCGCGACCATCGCAAATACAAGGAATTTCGAGTGGCGCGATATTGGGATTCATTTTGCATTGATACTCACTCCGAATGCTTTGCGGGGAGCGCCTCATTCTTTTTTGTTCACGGTGGCGATGGAGAAGGATATTCAAGCCGAAGCGGATTTGCAGGGTTTGGTGGGACGGGAGTATCCGGGGGTGACGGCGATTTGGATTCGCGAGGTTGCCGAACAAGTTAATCGGTTGGCGGATAATATCGGTTTGGCGATACGTTCGAGCAGTGTGTTGGCGGTTTTTGCGGGGATGCTGGTACTGGGCGGAGTGATGGCGGCGGATCATCGGAGACGTCGAAGGGAATCGGTGCTGTGGAAAGTATTAGGAGCAACGCGCGGAAAAGTCGTGTGGATGTATGCGTTGGAATATTTGGTTCTAGCGATTGGCGCAGGAGTGTTCGGGGCAATGTGCGGAAGCATTGCAAGCTGGGTGATTACAAAACAGGTGGTTGGTTTGGATTGGATATTTACGGGAGGGGTGTTGTGGGTTGTTCCGGCCGCGGTGGCGGTGGCAACGTCTTTGGCTTTAATCGGAGCGTGGGGATTGCTGGGGAAACGTGCCGGCACGGTGTTGCGGGAAGAATAAAACCTTCCCGGCGTCCTTCGCGGATTATTTCGGCAAGTCGCTCTCTCCGCGCAGCCAAACATCCACCGCACGCGCAACATCGCGGCCTTCGCGAATCGCCCAGACCACCAGCGATTGACCCCGCCGCATATCCCCGGCCGCGAACACCCCGTCCAGCGAAGTCGCGTAACCGCTTGCCGCAACATTGCCGCGGTTGTCCAACTTAACGCCCAGACCCTCCAACATCCCGGCAAATACGGGATGCACAAACCCCATCGCCAGCAAAACCAAATCCCCTCGTATCCAAAAATCCGACTTCTCAATCTCCTTCAAATTTTCATCCAGTCGAACACACTTCAGCCCCTTCACCTCTCCACCGACAACATCAAATGCACGAGTTGCAACCGCAAAGCTGCGCTCTGCCCCTTCTGCCTGACTCGACGACGTGCGCAACTTCATCGGCCAATCCGGCCATGTCATCATCTTGTTTTCCCGATCGGGTGGCGTCGGCAATATCTCCAACTGGTGAACCGACAACGCGCCCTGGCGAAACGAAGTGCCGATGCAATCCGAACCTGTGTCCCCTCCGCCGATTACGACAACATCCTTGCCCGCCGCCGAAATCTCCTCGCCCGACACCGCCTCGCCGGCGAGACGGCGATTTTGCTGCGTTAAAAACTCCATCGCAAAATGGACGCCCCGGGCATCCCGTCCGGCAACATCCAAATCACGCGGATGCTCGCATCCCCCCGCCAACACCAAAGCATCATGCTTGCGTCTCAACTCTTCGACATCAATGCCTTCACCGACATGCGCGTTGCAATGAAATTCAACGCCCTCGGCGCGCATCTGCTCGATACGACGATCGAGGTAACTCTTCTCCATTTTGAAATCCGGAATGCCGTAACGAAGCAAGCCTCCCGGCGTGGCGTTCTTTTCGAACACGTGAACCTTGTGACCCACACGCGCCAACTGTTGCGCGCACGCCAGCCCCGCCGGACCGGAGCCTACGACCGCAACGCTTTTCCCGCTGCTTGTCTCGGCGGGCTCGGGAACAATCCAACCTTCCTTCCAAGCCTTGTCTGCAATTGCACACTCGATGGTCTTTATGGTCACGGGCTGGTCTTCAATGTTGAGCGTGCAGGCCGCCTCGCACGGAGCCGGGCAAATGCGCCCGGTGAACTCGGGAAAGTTGTTGGTCAGGTGCAGGTCTCTTGCCGCCGCCTGCCAGTCTTCCCGATAGACCAAATCGTTCCAGTCGGGAATCTGATTGTTCACCGGACAGCCGCTGTGACAATAGGGTATCCCGCAATCCATGCAGCGGGCCGCTTGCATCCGCAACGCTTCTTCGCCCAGCGGAATCGTGAACTCGCGAAAATTTCGGATACGATCGGAGGCGGGCAGATATTTGCGTTCCTGCCTGTCGATCTCCATAAAACCGGTAATCTTGCCCATGGTTACGCTCCCATCACAATGCGTTGCGCGCCTTTCGAACGCTCCTGCAGTGCGCGGCGATATTCCACCGGCATGATCTTGCGAAAGCGCGGCAGATAGGATTCCCACGCATCGAGAATCTCTTTTGCCTTTGGAGAGGAAGTTGCATCGAAATGCTGCTGCACGAGAAAGTGCAGCCGCTCCGCATCGCCCCGGGACAAATCCTCGAACACGTCCACAAGCCCGTGTCCTTCAAGATCTCCGCCCTGGTGCTGGGTTTCCTCCAAAGAGACATCTTCCTCCATGATGGGCTCAAGCTCGACCATCGCGAGATTGCAACGGCTGTCAAAATCACCCTGCTCGTCAAGAACATAGGCGATGCCGCCGGACATTCCCGCGGCAAAATTGCGTCCCGTCACGCCCAGCACGACCACGATTCCGCCGGTCATATATTCACAGCAATGATCACCGGCGCCCTCTATCACGGCTATGGCTCCGGAGTTGCGAACACCGAACCGCTCGCCCGCGACGCCCCGGACATAACATTCGCCCTGGATGGCCCCGTAAAGTGAAGTGTTGCCCACGGCAATGGCGTCGGCATCGTTGAGGCGCGCCTGCGGAGACGGTACGACAATCACCTTGCCGCCGGACAGTCCCTTGCCAACGTAATCATTCGCGGCGCCTTCAAGTTTGAGCGTGAGTCCCTGGGCGGCGAAGGCTCCAAAGCTTTGTCCCGCCGTTCCTTTGAGTTTGACGGTGATGGTGTTGTCCGGCAAACCCGCATGGCCGTAACGCTTGGCAATCTCTCCCGAAAGCATAGCGCCGATGGAACGGTCGGTGTTGCGCGCGACCGCTTCGATGGTGACGTTCTTGCCTTTCTTCAACGCCGCGCTCGAGTCTTTGATTAGAGTGCGGTCGAGAATGTCGTCAATGGGATGTTTTTGCGTCTGGCTGTGAAAGATGGGCGTGGGCTTGCCGTCCATGTCGATGGCTTCGGCCCGGGCAAGCAGACGCGAGAAATCGAGACCCCGGGCTTTCCAATGGTCGATGGCGCGCGCCTGGTCAAGATATTCGGAGCGTCCGACCATGTCATCAAAGCGGCGGATGCCCATTGATGCCATCAGTGCCCGAATCTCTTCGGCGACATAAAAGAAATAGCGAATGACATGCTCGGGCTTGCCGGTGAACTTCTTGCGCAGTTGCGGATCCTGGGTTGCGATGCCGACAGGACAGGTGTTGAGGTGGCATTTGCGCATCATGATGCATCCTGCGGATATCAGGGGCGCAGTGGAGAAGCCGAACTCGTCGGCTCCCAGGAGCGCGCCGACAACGACATCGCGTCCGGTTCGAAGCCCTCCGTCGACTTGCACTGCAATGCGTCCGCGCAGACGATTGCGCACAAGCGTCTGATGGGTTTCGGCAAGACCAATCTCCCATGGCGAGCCTGCGTGCTTGATTGACGTCAACGGGCTTGCACCGGTGCCGCCTTCGAAGCCGGAAATGGTTACATGGTCGGCACGCGCCTTGCACACGCCGGCCGCAACCGTGCCGACACCAAGCTCGGAGACAAGTTTCACCGAGATGGCCGCATGGGGCGCAACGTTCTTCAGGTCAAAAATCAACTGCGCCAAATCTTCGATGGAATAAATATCGTGATGCGGCGGCGGCGAGATGAGTCCAACGCCGGGAGTCGAGAAACGCACGCGCGCAATCGTTGCATCAACTTTATGGCCGGGAAGCTGTCCGCCTTCACCGGGCTTGGCGCCCTGCGCCATCTTAATCTGAATCATGTCGGCATTGACGAGATACTCCGCCGTCACGCCGAAACGCCCCGAGGCAACCTGCTTGATGGCAGAGCGCATCGAATCGCCGTTATCCAGGGGCCGGAACCGGTCCGCCTCCTCGCCGCCTTCTCCGGTGTTGGATTTTCCGCCGATGCGGTTCATGGCAATCGCAAGCGTCGTATGGGCCTCGCGGCTGATCGATCCAAACGACATCGCGCCGGTGGCAAAACGCTGGACGATTTCACTCGCCGGCTCGACCTCATCGATCGAAACGGCATCAACGCCCATCTCGCCGGCGTCTTTGATGCGAAACAATCCGCGCAGCGTCATCAAGGACTCACTTTGCTGGTTGATGCGCTCTGCGAAGCGCTGGTAGTCGTCCTCGTTACCGCCCCGGGTGGCATGCTGGAGGTCGCGCACGACATCCGGACTCCATACATGCGCCTCGCCGCGCGCACGGAAGGCGTACTCGCCGCCGACATCCAGATCCTGGCGCAGGATTTGCACATTCCCGAATGCCTGGCGATGGCGGATGAAAGTCTCGCGGGAAATTGTATCGAGTCCCAAACCCTCGACGGCGGAGTGGGTGCCGGTGAAATAATCTTTAATGAACTCCGTGCTCAAGCCGACCGCATCGAATATCTGCGCGCCGCAATAGGATTGGTAGGTCGAGATTCCCATTTTCGACATCACCTTCAAAATTCCTTTATTGAGCGCCTTGATTAGACGTTTTTTTGCTTTTTCCGGAAGCAGTCCTGTCGGCGACTCGGTGCACAAAGTTTCAACGGTCTCGAACGCCAGATAGGGATGAACCGCCTCGGCACCGTAACCCGCCAAACAACAGAAGTGATGAACCTCCCGGGCTTCACCGGTTTCGACCACTATCCCGACCGAAGTGCGCAAGCCTTTTCGAATGAGGTGGTGATGCACCGCCGATGTTGCCAGCAGCGCCGGCATTGCAATGCGCGAAGCACATGTGAGTCTATCCGAGAGGATGATGATGTTGCTGCCTTGACGCACGGATTTCTCCGCGCGCTCGCACAGACGCGCAATCATATCGGACATCGCTTCAACGCCACGTTCGACGGCGTAACTGATATCGAGGGTCACAACACGCAAGCCGCTGTCGGAAAACCGCCCAACCGCCCGAATTTTTTGCATTTCGGAAGAATCCAAAATCGGCTGTTTTAACATCAAGCGGCGCTCCTGGCTCTCGCCGTGGGGATCGAGCAGGTTGGGGCGCGCGCCCAAAAACGAAGTCAGCGACATCACCAACTCTTCACGGATGGGATCAATCGGAGGATTGGTGACCTGGGCAAAGTTCTGCTTGAAGTATGTGTAGAGAAGCTTCGAATGATTGGAGAGACTCGACAATGGCGTGTCGTTCCCCATGGAGCCGACACCCTCTTGCCCGGTCTCTGCCATGGGAGAGAGCAAAAACTTTAAATCTTCTTTTGTGTAACCAAACGCCTGCTGCAAGTCCAAAAGCGATGCATTCGAGCGCGGCTCTTCTTCAATGGTTGCAATGGAAACGTCTGCCAGCGCAATCTGAACATCACTCAAACGCTCCTGCCACGGATGCGCTGAAGTTAACGCACGCTTGGCTTCCTCGTCGCCGATGATACGCTTAGCCTCCAAATCGATCAGGAGCATTTTCCCCGGTTGTAGTCGCCATTTATGCGTGATGCGCGACTCATCAAGCGGTAACACTCCCGCTTCCGACGACAACACCACCTGTCCGTCCTCGGTGACGACATAACGCGCCGGACGCAAGCCGTTGCGATCGAGAGTCGCGCCGATGACGCGTCCGTCGGTGAAGGCGACGGCGGCAGGACCATCCCACGGCTCCATCATGGCGGCATGATATTGATAGAAGGCCCGGCGTTCGGCATCCATCAACGGATTCGAGCGCCACGCTTCCGGTATCAACAACATCATCGCATGCGGAAGCGAGTAGCCCGCGCACACCATCAGTTCCAAAGCGTTATCGAAGCATGCGGAGTCGGAACGTCCTTCGGGAATGATGGGGAAGATTTTTTCGAGGTCTTCTCCGAGGATCTGTGAATGCATGGATGCGCCGCGCGCGGCCATCCAGTTGACGTTTCCGCGAAGAGTGTTGATTTCTCCGTTGTGGCAGATCATTCGATAAGGATGCGCCAAAGACCATGCCGGAAAAGTGTTGGTGGAGAAACGCTGATGGACGAGCGCGATTGCGGAAGAAAAGTTTTTGTCGGCGATGTCGGGATAATACTCGGCGATTTTGTCCGCCATGAGCATCCCCTTGTAGACCATGGTGCGCGACGACATCGACACGACATAGAAGAATTCGTTAGCATGCAGGTCGTTGCGCTCAACGACAAGATTGCGCAAACGCTTTCTCAGAACAAAAAGTTTGCGCTCGAGCGCGTCTTGGTCAATGCCGCCTGTCGCGGCGAGAAAACATTGTCGATGAACCGGTTCATTGCTGCGCACGCTCTCGCCAAGGTTTCGGTTGTCAGTGGGAACATCACGCCAGCCGAGAAGCGCAAGACCTTCCTCTTCGGCGATACTCGCAAGATCGTTCTCAATGGCTTTGCGGGACGCCTCATCGGGCGGCAGAAACAAGACGCCGACACCGTACTCTCCTTGCGGCGGAAGCTTGAGGCCCTGTGCGCCCACCTCCTGACGCAGGAAGGCGTCGGGGATTTGGACGAGAATTCCGGCACCATCGCTGGCCTTCGGGTCGGCGCCCACCGCACCTCGATGGACGAGATTGGAGAGAATCTCCAAGCCCTGTTCGATAATCTCGTGGCTCTTGCGGTTTTGAATATCGGCAATGAAGCCGAGACCGCAGGCATCGTGCTCGAAGGCCGGGTCGTATAAATCGGGGCGTGCCTGTCTTTTATTGCGCTCGAGCATGTTGAAGCCTTTCCCTGATAAAGATGATGAGTCGTCCGCGTCAATCCGTGAACGCGCGCACTCCTGCGCCCCCCGAAAGCCCCCTCCCAAGCCCCTTGATAATGCCAGAAAACATACCCTTAAGGCAAGAATCAAGAATCTCGAGAATCACGTGAGAATCAGGTGCTTTAAAACGGTCAAAAACTCGTGATTTTGCGCCCTCCGCAAAAACACTATACCAAAACACCTCCCGCTTGTGCTAGAATGGTTCCAATCGCCGCTCTCGTGAGCGCGTTTTCATTCACTACGAACCACAAGGAGACAGCTATGTCCAACAAGAACACTTCTCTCAAATACGGCGCTTCAGCAATTGCCATTGCCGGAGCTCTTGGTGCGGCCTTCGCGCTTGCGCCGGCTACAACCGCCAATGCACAATCCATGGAGAAGTGCTACGGCGTTTCCAAAGCCGGAGAGAACCAATGTGCCGCAGGTCCGGGAACCAGCTGCGCGGGAACCTCAACCATTGACTACCAGACCAATGCGTGGGTTCTTGTGCCCACGGGAACCTGCACCGCCATGGAAACCCCCAACGGCAACGGCACTTTGGAGCCCAACGATTCCAACATTCCCTCCTAAGGGCGTGAAACAGGCTTGCTCGATTCCGGCACGCGCCGGGATCGGGCTCAAGCCTTCCCACTATCGTGACGCTCTCGATAGCGTCGGGACGATCGCATGGTTTGAGGTTCATGCGGAAAATTACATGGGCGCAGGCGGGGCGCCGCATGTTTGGCTGGAGCGATTGCGCTCAAACTTTCCTTTTTCATTACACGGCGTCGGATTGTCGCTTGGCGGCGCGGAAGCGTTGGACCAAGAGCATCTCGCCAATCTGCGCACGCTGATCGATCGATACGAGCCCGGACTGGTCTCGGAGCATTTGGCATGGTGCCGTCGAGACGGGCTGTTTTTTAACGACCTTTTACCGTTGCCTTTGAACGAAGAAAGTCTTGATGTTGTCGCTCGCCATGTGGAACAAACGCAGGAAGCTTTGGGACGGCGCATCCTTGTGGAAAATCCTTCAAGTTACTTCGCCTTTGAAAGTTCGACCTTGGAGGAGCCGGAATTTCTTTCGGAGTTGTGCGAACGGAGCGGGTGCGGACTGCTTCTGGATATCAACAATGTTTATGTTTCCGCGTGCAACAACGACTTTGACGCGGAAACCTACCTCGGCAAAATAAAGGCGGAACAAGTCGGCGAGATTCATCTTGCCGGCCACGCCGTTGAACATCTCGAGGACGGGGAAACTTTGCGCATTGACGATCACGGTTCTCATGTCTGCGATGCGGTTTGGGGATTGTTTGAGAAGTTTGCCGGACGTTGCACCGGTGTTCCGGTATTGGTGGAGTGGGATACGAATGTCCCGTCCCTTTCGGTAATGCTGGAGGAGGCCTCGAAGGCGGACAGAATTTTGACGCAGGTGTCCTCTCATTAGCAAACTGGATGTTTTACAGAAACATTTCGCGGCGGCCTTGCAAAATGGCGACGGAGACACGCTCGGGAAGATAGTCGGAGACGACTCGAAGTTTTCGCGGCGTTTTTCGGTTTACCGCAATAATGTGTATCACTCGTTGACGGTTGCGCTGTCGGATGCGTATCCGGTTGTGAAACGCCTGGTCGGAGATGATTTTTTCTTGGCAATGGCGCGAACGTATCTGGATGGCGGAGGCTTTCCTGTTCACGCGCCTTTGTATGATTTCGGCAAGGATTTTCCCGATTTTATTACGGGTTTTGCACCGGCGGAAAGCTTGCCGTGGCTGGGTGATGTCGGACGCATTGAGCGTGCCTGGCTGCAGGCATACCACGGCGCGGATGCAGAAAGCGGCGGGATGAATCTCGAAGCGTTGTCGAGCGGAGATGCAGAGAGAATTTCAGGTCTGCGATTGGTGTTTCATCCGTCGTTGTGCATTGAGCAATTAAGCTGGGGCGCGTTTGAAGTCTGGGAAGCCCGGGGCGGTGAGGGGGTTGCAGGAATGAAAGTTGAGGCAAGGAAAAATTTTATTGTCGCGGCTCGCGGGATGGACGGGGATGTAAGAGTCGGCTCGTTCGGCGAGGGCGTTTTTGATTTTTTTGAGAGGTTGCACAACGGGAAAGGCATTATGGCCGCGGCAGGGGATATGGATGTTTCTGTCGTCGGCGAAGTTTTGGGCGGGTTGGTTCGGTTGGGTGCGGTTATCGGTGTTGAGGAATAGGGATTGCAAATTCCCGTTAGAGATGAGCGTGAAAGGATTGCCTTCGGTCTGATGCGGGATGCTACGGACGAACGGCGAAACCGGGTTGTTCAGTCCAGATTTGCAAAATGAGCTTTCCAGTGCGCCTTGAGTTCGGCTTCGCTCTGACCGAGTGCATAGGCCGGCGTAACAACGACCGATGCCTTGAGAACCCGCAAACGAATGACATGCCGAATGCGTTCTGCCAGGGCGCCCCAGCGGTCGAAATGCGGCCGCAGAGCGTTGAACGAATCGTTGCCCGAAGGCAACGCCTCCGCCTCGCCTTTCGCACGGAAACAACGCCGCGCGAGAACGTCAACGAAATTGATCTCCATTGCCGGGCGCTCCAAGATATTGGCAAGCGTTCCGGGCGATGCGATTTCGCCGAAGATGATGGTGTCGTCATCAAGAACCACCATTGTGCCTTTAGGTGAAACGTTCGGTGTGCCGTCCGCGTTGACCGTTCCGACAATTCCTACCGGATGATTTTTGGCGATGGATTTCATCTGTTCGGTGATAATCATTATGCTCTCCTTGCGTTGAGGTTTACCGGGTTATGATCTGAATCCAAAAAATAACCGCGATGGTGAGAAACACGATAGCAGAGAATAAAGAACTCCAATTCGTGTATGACTTGCGACTCAAAAACCGATGGTTGGCGTAGCCGGCCAGAACCGCAACAGATCCGTTTATGAAAAGGCCATTAATCTTGAGGATTGCTAGAAGAATCAAAACCTGCAATCCAATGTGGCCTTTATCGGGCACGGTAAATTGCGGAATGAAGGCGAAGAGAAACAATATAACCTTCGGATTGGTGACATTCGTCAAAAATCCTTGAAAGACAACGCTGGATCTTGCTTTTGCGGATTGGTTCAAATTTGTACTGTCTTGATTGCCGAAAAAGACACGGAAATTCTTATAAGCGAGATAAGCCAGATAGGTTGCCCCTGCGGCGCACAGAATATCAAACGCATTCTCGTATGTCGCTACCAGCGAGGCGGTGCCGAGCGACAGCAGGGGCGCCTGAAACAATATGCCCAGGAAAATACCGAACACGGTGAGAATTCCCGCAATCATCCCGCGCCCGATGCTGTTGCTAATCACTAGCATCTGATCCGGCCCGGGACTTATTTGAAGCAATGTGCAGGCTCCAAGATAGGCAATCAATACGCTGAATTCCGGAAAAAGGTGCATACTTACCAATACCTAATTAACATTGAGAATTCTATATCAATTGAAAATATTGGATAGCAGGTTGGACAATGTACGGGCCGGTTATCTAAGGGAGTTGATCTGCAAATGGCTCCGTCCGGATCGTCAAACAACCCCAAGGCCCCGGAGAGGCGGAGGATTCATAAACGGCAATGGTGGAAGCCCGGGGCGAATTCAGGGTTTCCGGCGGGCAAGGGTTAAACAAAAATAACCCCCATCGAATGAATACTCGATGGGGGTTAAATCCCGGTATGAAGACCAAGTTATTCTTTTGTTGTTGTTATTGACCCGCTTGGTTCTTCTCTCCCTATCGTGTCGCTAGTGTCATCACCAATAACGAAACTCTCGAAATTCATTTCTACTTCCGAAGTGAAACCTTCGTCACCGGAATCGGCAAAATCTCTATCGTTGTCCTGGTCTTGCGGGTCCGCTTCACCGAAGAGATTCGGGCACCTCTCCTTCCACGCATCTAAACCCTCCGGGCTTGTAATTATTCCTTTGCATAAATCTACGGGGATTACAGGTTCTTTCATTTTTCCGTGTATTACCTGAATACCCTCGACTTTTTTGGCATCATTCGAATCTTGCGCAGACGTAGGGCCCGCATTAAACGCAAAAACCATCAAGGCAAATGCGAGAGTTGTTACCAGTGTTTTCATCTTTTTACTCCTTGGTTTCATTCCTTGTTGCTGATTCGATTCTCTCGGTATTTGCGAGATTATCACAAATTTGTGATTCTTCAATACAGCATAGGCCATAGGCAGGGAAGGGAGGGCATTTAGGAATTAATTTAGCGATTCCAATACCTTATCGAGAATTCAGGCGAATCGAACTTTTGAGTCAATATAGACATGCCCTCGTATAAAACTCCCTTTCATAACTCAAAAGCGATTCTCTTTGGCAGTTCTCGCCGGGCTGCCAAGGCACATTACCCGCCGGATTCAGAAGGAGACTCCGCCTCTAACCCGGGAACAAAACCATCCAGCAAAATAATGTCCCCCGCCCCCAGTTCCTCAACATCCCCCATCGACACGCTCGCGCTTCCCACCCGCAACGGTAAGCGCAAATACAACGCGGGAGGAAACTCCATCCCGCCGCCTGCAACTCCGAACACATCCGCGACAGTCTCGACATCTTCAACATTCCCCGTCCAAACATCCGCTTCCATCATCTCGCCGCCCCAACAAATCTCCAGCGGAACCCTTACCCGCAACTCCTCGCCAACTGCAAAATCAACATCCTCAACGATCAGATCACTTTCACCAACAATCTCCCGCAATGCCTCTCCCGCGACCATCACCCGCAACGGTCTCGACAATTCCTGCAAACTCCACGGCTTCGAAAACGCCTCAACTTTCGACGCAAACGGTATACGCGAAAAACCCATCACTACCTCGGCTCCACGAACGCGCAAACGCAAAACCACTCCATAAGTTTCACGAACCTCCCTGCCGACAACACAACGCAAGCGCAACGAATCCTTCACTTGCGCGCCATGCAGTAACGCGCAAATTCGATTCCACCCCTCAACCCTCTCGCGAGAGTCCCGTGTTAAACGTTTCCGCAAATCGTTCATGGGTATTGCGCCTCTTCTTCTGCGATCTCTACCTCAACCGATATCCCCTTAGATGCACCTCGTCGCGCCCGCGCCGCGATACCCGCGCGATGCTTTCGCAACAACGCCAAACTCTCCGAAGATTTTGAAATAAACCGCAATCGCATTCCACCCCCGTCCATGGGTTCGGCAAGCAGGGATGTCCCGGGCAACAGCGACTCTTTTAAAACAAAGCGCATCGGCGATTGTGTCTCGGAGGACTTCGACACCAGAAGCTGTCGACACATCCGCGCAATCTGCTCCATTGCCTCGCTCTCAACCGGAGGGCTTTTCTCATGAACAACTTCGCCGCTAACCGTTCCGTCTCCGCTATGAAAATTTTGTAAAATTCGATCAGCTAATAATTGCTGGTCATTTTGGTCGCATGCATCATGCGGGTCTTTCTTTCGATGCAGGGGAATATGCTCCTGTTCGTCGTGTTCGCTTGGTTTGTCCTCACGCTTTCGAGCCTTGCCTCTCAGTTCGCGAAAACGCCGAACATCTTCTTTGCTCACGGTATCGTTTTTGCCGCGCGTAGCCGGTTCCGGAGATTGTTGCGGCAAGGGAGGAGGTGATTCGCTTACGCGGTTCATAATCAGGATCTCCGTCCTTGGGTAGTGAGGGGCAGAACGAAATCGTCAACGCCATCGGAAAGAGTAATGACGTGTCTTTCAATATTGGTGATCTCGAGTCCGTTGGGAAGCCGTGCCCCGATGCGGTATAAACCGCTGTTTTCATCGGAAAAAGAAAGCCGCACGGCCGCATTCGTACCGATGAGAACGCTGCCGATGGAAGCCTTGAGCAATGGTGCAACCGTGACTTCATCGCGGACAACGAGATGGAGTGGAAGCGTTTCGAGAATTTTTTCCAAGCCTTTGCGCCACTCTTGTGCATAGTCTCCCAAAATAGCTCCTCGCAGCACGAGCGCGCCGTCCCGGATATCATTTTTGACCGTGCTGTATTCAGGGTTTGCATTATGGAAAGTATTGATGCGTTTTTGGACGTCGTTACGACTTTCGATATCGCTTTCAATATGTGCGATGGCGGGGATTTCCCGGCGGAGTTCATCTTCGAAAGTTTGGACAGATGCGGGCGTGTCAACGATTCCGAAAAGAGAGAGGTGCATTCCGTCTTTTTCACCGGAGAGGTGATAATGTGTTCCCCGCGCGCGCTCTCCCAATAATTGCGAGAGGATCATTCGTGTCTGTTCGAGGCTGTCAACGCGCAGAGGCACGCGTTCGTGAAGCGCAAGTGCGCGCAATGCGTCAAGGTCGGCAACGCTATCAACATATCCGACCAATCGCGTTGTTCTGCCCGGCTTGATGTCAGCGCGCACGTTTGCGAAGGCGGGATTTTTATGCAGTTCGACGCTCAATCGGGAGAGCAGGGGCTCGCGTCCCTGTGCAACGGCCGGCATGATGGGCGCGGGATGCGAGGACGGCAGAGGCGTATCCCAAATGATGATTCCGGCAAGCACGAGGATCCCCAGAAATGCAAAACTTGCGACCACGCGCTTGCGCATGGACGGGGACAAATTTGCCTGCCCGTTTTGCGGATTTTTGTTTGCCGGAGATGCGGATTTGGCCTCGTTGATTTTGTCTCGAATTCCGGCAACTTCAACCGTATCGAACCATTCGGAGTCCTGCGCATCAAATGCAATGCTCGCGCCCCCTATGGTGACGATGCGTTGCGCATCAATGTCGGAAGGAAATTGTTCGATGGCTTCACCATCGACAAATACGGGGGCAAAAGCGCGCAAAATTGAGAACCGGCCGTCAGCGAAAAAAGCCTCAAGATGCTTGTCTTCCACGCCCTCGCCGGTGAGAACAATATCGCATGTCTCGTCTGCACCGATGAGATAGCGCGTTGGTTGCAGATCAATGTTGGCGCCGGTTTGTTCGCCTTCCAGGACTCGTAGTTGCCAGTTGTTGCTCATAGGTTTACCTCCAGGGCAGAATTATTGCCGGTTTGCAGAAAATTGATGATGCGTTTGATACACTCGAGAATCTCGACAAACTCCTCGGCGTTTCCCGAACACGGAAAGTGTGCGCACAGCCGGCCGGCCCGCGAGGTGGAAAGAAAATAAGGCGCCTGGAGGCTTTCATGCAACAGGCGGATTGCGTATTGATCATCAACGGTAATGCTTGCCGGAGCATCATAGACGAATCGCACGATGGCGTTATCACCTTCTTCTTCGAGAAGGAGCGCACCGATGTTTTCGAGATCGAAGCTGTGCGGCGGTTTAGGCTGCGCGTTGAAGTTTAGCAACCGATAGAAAGCGTCGATATCAATCATGCTAGACACCCTCCTTGAAGACAAGATCGTCAATGGCCATCTGCAACGGAAATGTGACGCGGGTTTTCTCGTTAGCGTTTGCGTAAAGGTAGTCAGGCAGGGCGCGCATGGTTTCACGCAGATCCTGAAAAAAGAGCAGACGCGCTTCGGGTGCCGCCGCCCGCATGGGTGTGAGAATGCGCGCTTGCAGTTCGGAAGGATTTGCCGCGGCGTGGATGATATGCGCAGTGAAACCATCACGCTCAAAGCCTGCGGTGTTTGCCGCGGATTCGTGGCGGACGAGAAGTTTCTCGGCATCGGTTTGAATGGTATTGAAGATTTTGACGCCCTGGAGTTCCGCTAGAATGGATTGCAGATGTTCGGGCTGTTTGGAACTCTGTTCGCTCGCGAGCTCGGCATCAATGGCCTGGAAGAGGAAGTGTCGCGCGGTTTCGAAGTTGGATACGCCAATGTCATCCGTGATGCGTGTGAGCACCGGCAGAATGCCCTGGTAGGACGTGACGGATTCTTGGTAAAAGGCTTGCAGTTTTTCGGCGTCAAGCCCGGTTTGTGAAGCGGCGGCGTCGGCAACGGCGAATGTATTAACACTTGCCTGTATGGCTTCGGCGTTGGTGTCGATAAACTCAGGCAACGAGGATTCGATGAGGTTTTTGGTTTCTGCGTCAACGCCGTCCTTTTGCAACAACGATTGTAACAGTGCGAGCGCTTCGCCCTTGTCCTTGACAACCTCGTCTACGGTTTCGAATAATTCTTTTGTGTTTTGCGGATGTCTTTGCGCCAACAACTCACCAAGTTTTTGTTCACGGCGCTGTTGGTGGGGGCGGGTTTTATCATCGCGCTTGGAGAAGGTCTCCTGAACGCGGCGGAGCAATTGCCTGCGGGCCTCTTTGGCACGGTCGCGAATGCCCGTTTCCTCGCTGTCCTCGTCTTCTTTGCGCTCGGCCTCGCTGAATCCGACTTCCTCCTGGAGATCGGCAACGAGCTGGCTCATGACCGGACTTTTGATTACCCGGGTCGTTCCCAGCATTCCGCTTGCCTGTTCGGGCCTGGCAGCAAACGGGCGGGAGACCGTATTAGCGGGGATGGCTGCAGTTTCAATCATGCCGATAATGTTAGCCGCGCTTGGTTAACAAAGTGTGAATCCACCCTCGTGCCGCTTTAGATGCAACCTGTCGAAAAATTTAGAATTTACGCACGAATTGCGCAGGAAACGCCTGAAGAGCGGAAGGATACCGTCTTGATATTTTCCCTCCACCCGGCAGGCTGCGGAGAATTTCTCGCCGGTGGCAGGATTGTGGAGTCTCAGGATTCGCCGGCTTGGGGAGGCAAGAGCGGCGTCAGGGGCGAGCACGGGCATGACGCACCCGGACGCGAACGCGGCATTGAGGAAGGGGCTCCTTGAGCATTGATCGGACATGAGCGCGATAATGCCAACGCGCGGTTAGGATAGGGTTAACGCATGTCGCGTTTTACCTCATTGGTTTCCAACCGTCGGGATCAAATCGCTCCAGCGGACGGAATCGAGTCTTGTAAGACATTTTGCTTGAGCCTTCGACCCAATATCCCAGATAGACATAATCAAGCGAAAGCGCACGCGCATGTTCAACATGTTTGAGAATCATAAAGTTGCCCAGCGACCGTTTTGCAGAGGCGGGCTCGAAGAAACTGTACGTCATGGAGAGCCCGTCTTGGAGCACGTCTCCCAGGGAAACGGCGAGGAGCGTGTCATCGAGACGAAACTCCATAATCTGTGTTTGGACATGTGTGTCTTCAACCATTTCAGCGTAGTTTTCGAAGGACATCGCCGCCATTTTGGATTTGGCGTGCCGGTCAAAGAGGTAGGATTGGAGCAGATCGAATTGTTCACGGGTTGCTTTCGGCGAGAGGATTGCCGTGTGAATGTCTTCATTCCGTTTGAGAATTCGACGCACGCTTTGACTCGTCTCGAAACCGCTTACGCAGATACGCACGCTGACGCAAGCATCGCAGCCAATGCAGAACGGACGATAAAAGACGTCGCGCGAACGGCGGAATCCGGCGTGGGCGAATTCGCTGTCGAGATAGCGTGCGCGTCCGTCGGGGATGCGGGTAAAGATTCGACGTTCTTGTTTTTGCGGCAAGTAAGGGCAGAGTTGCGGCTCTGTCATGTACCAGATATTTGCGTCGGGAGTGATGTTTTCCATGATTATGTTGCGTAATAGTAGGGTGCGAAGAAAGAATACCCTATCCAGATGATAACGAGAAGCGGCGCGCCGAGTTTTGCGTAATCCTTAAAGCGATAGTTTCCGGGAGCCATGACGAGGAGGTTGGTTTGGTAGGCGATAGGTGTGAGGAAAGACGCGTTCGCGGCAAAGATAGTTGCATGGATGAAGATCATCGGATTCACATCAAGCTGTTCCGCAAGTCCGATGGCAATGGGTGTAAAAAGCACAGCGGTTGCGTTATTGGACAGCACGTTGGTAATCAGTGCGATGAGAAGAAAGAACAGCGACAGGGCGGCCCATGCGGGCAATGCCGAGGTAATCGACACAAGCGCGGTTGCAAGCATGTAGGCGCCGCCCGTATGTTGGAGCGCGGAGGACATTGCCAAGGCCGCGCCGATGAGAAGATAAATGCGCCTATCGAGAGCACGCGCAGTTTCATCAAGGGAAAGGACTCCGAACAGAAGCATGAGGATTGCGCCGAGCATTGCGGCAATGACGATGGGAAGCAGTCCGGTTGCGACAAGTGTTACGGTCACAAGTAAAATCCAGGCGGCGTTACGCCCTCGCCAGTTTTCGGGCAAGGTCTCGCTTGAACCTTCAAGCGGAAGAATACCATGACGGGGTCGCAGGTCTCGGATTGCGGCTTGCCGCCCCAGCAACAAGAGAACATCGCCGACTGCAAGTTCTATGTTTTTAAACCCCCGTGTGAGAGCGGTATGCGGACGACGCACGCCGAGAACCCGGCATCCGGTTTCATGGACGAAGTCCGGTGAACCAACACTGTAGTGGAAAACAGAAGCCGCAGGGGCAACGACGGCCTCGGCGAGAAGAAAAGATTCATTTGCATGAATATCTTCAGATTCTTCGTTGCGCGTATTTGCATTGAGCAGAATGTCCGGATTTTCGCGCAGCAACGCCGCGAAGCGTTCGCGCGGCGCCGCGGTAACAAGCAAATCTCCTTCTTGAAGCGTGACGCCGCCGAGATGCGAGAGAACGCTTCCGCCTCGATAGAGACCGTAAACATTCACGTCTTCAATGTCTTCGATGCCGTCAGCGGAAACTTGTTTGCCCTTCAACGGATGTAAATTATCGATGATGATTTGCGCGGTATAAAGTTCAGGGATTCTGGATTCGGTTTCATCACTGTCGCCGCGGTCGGGGAGGAGTCGCGGCGCAAAGATGAGCAGATAAATCATGCCAAGTACCGTTAGAAAGAGTCCGGGAATGAAAAAATCGAAGAACGATATTTGATACCCGCGCATGATGTTTGCGCTTTCAGCGACAAGCAGGTTTGTGGAAGATCCGATGAGGGTTGTCATGCCGCCGAGAATTGCGAGAAAACTGACCGGCATCATGACTTTTGAACGCGCAATGCCTGCATTTATTGCCAGCGCACCAACGAGCGGGATTAGCATAATGACGACAGGCGTGTTATTGAGGAACGCGCTTGTCAGAGCAATGAACAAAAAGAGCGCCAAGAGCGTCGAAATGGGAAATTTGCTTCCGGATTTTCGCAGCACCCGCAAGAAGGGCTCAAGGGCATCGGTTAGGAAAACTCCGTGTCCGATAATGAGCAGAGCCATGACGGCGATGAGGGCGGGGTTTGCAAATCCCGAGAGCAATGCGACAGGCGTGAGGTGAATGGTGTTCACGTGTTGCATGGGAAAGATATAGAAGAGCAATAAAAGCGCAACAACAACGGCAATAGAAGTAATCTCAAGGGAAACGCGCTCCCAAGCATAAGAGAACATTGCGGCAGCAATGAGCATGTAAACCGGCCAAACCTGCCAATGTATGCCTTCGAGATCTTCCATTTACTCGCGCGGACGTTTTTTATCGATATGCGTTGCCGGAAATCCGGCTTCGTTCAAAGAACTGATGATGCTTGCGGCGTGACGGGGCCCCTGCGTTTCGATCATGAGATCGAGAGAGGCTTGTTTCGCAGGAAGATCAAGGAGAAGCCTGTGATGGAGCACTTCGAGGATGTTTCCGCGTGTTTGCGAAATAATGGTTGCCACGGACGCGAGCGCGCCGGGCTGGTCCATGATTTCGACGTGAAGCCGGATGATTCGCTGCAAGCGCGCGAGTTTGCGCGAAACGACAGAGTTGAGGACACGCGGGTCAATATTACCGCCGCACAGGATGACACCAATGTTGCGTCCGGAGAAGCGTTGAGGATGGGCGAGCACGGCGGCAAGGCCTGCCGCGCCCGCGCCTTCTGCAATGCTTTTGTGCTGGTCAAGGAAAGCAACTATTGCGTCTTCGAGATTGGTCTCACTCACGAGAATGATGTCGTCAACGTGTTTGCGGGTGATTTCGATGGTGCGCGCCGTTACGTTTTTAACGGCGATGCCTTCACCTATGGTTCTGCCGCCGCATACCGCGTTGGTGTTATTGATTGCGGCATGCATGGAAGGAAAGGATTCGGCTTCGACGCCGATGATTTGGATATCGGGGCGCAGGGCTTTTACCGCGGTTGCAACACCGCCAATGAGGCCGCCGCCGCCGATGGGAACAATGATGGTGTCGAGATTAGGGCAATCTTCGAGCATTTCGAGGGCAACGGTTCCTTGTCCGGCAATGATGCTGTCATCATCGTAGGGATGAACAAGCGTTTTATTTTGTTTGTCCGCAATGTCCTCGGCGATGATTTGCGCATCGGCAATGGTTTCACCGGAGAGAGTAACTTCGGCTCCCATTTCCTGGCAGCTGAGGAGTTTTACGGAGGGGGTGCTTTCGGGCATGACAAGATTGACGGTGACGCCCATTTCGCGTCCGTGGAAAGCAACGGCTTGAGCGTGATTTCCAGCAGACATTGTGACAACGCCGTTGTAGCGTTGTTGCGGCGACAAGGTTTCCATTTTGACGCGAGCGCCGCGGACTTTGAAGGAATGTGTCGGCTGAAGGTTTTCGTGTTTGATGTGAATGTTGGCGTTGAGCATTTGGGACAAAGCCGAAGAGTGGAGGAGGGGCGTACGGGCAATTTTGCCCTTGAGGGTGCTCGCGGCGTTTTGGATTTGCTCTAAGGTGACGCTCATGGTTTGACCTTGTCGTACTAGTTGTTTTTATGGATTGTATCATTTTTAACAAGGATTTGGGTAGGAGCAAGCCTAGCGCTTCGATGTGCTGATAATCACGCAAGGTGCGCTTTTCATACAAAAAAGCCGAATGGCTTCTTACAAGAGATTTCAGATCTTTAGATATCTCGCCATCGGGTCGATTGCAGTACCTTCAGCTACCAGCAGTAATGCTCTTTTTGGGAAACCGGCGGCGGGGGAAATGCTTTCCGAGTTCCCGGATTATCCGGAAAAAGCTCGAGTTCCGGATGTAGGTACGACCTGATGGCAACGTCTGCGAACCAACCCAAAGAGCGCCCCGGCATTTCAGTGATTTGCCGGGGCGTTTTTTTTGCACATGGGCTCAATGAATGAAGAGAGAAACGGCAATTTGATTTGGTCCTAAAAACCGGGCATCCGTTGATGCGGCTTTCCTTGTCAGCAAACAATCTAAACAACTAACCCTGCATTTCCACTCACTAGTCATAACGAACAACGTTGCGTTAGCTTGCCCGTCAACGAGGTTTTACGGCGAGTTGACAGTAACCGTCAAAACTGTCGGGGAAACTGAAAAGCCATCAGCCGTCAATTGAGAAGGAGTATTCGCAGAAAGTGTCGCAATGATATTCTTGCCCGCCGCCGCTGGTAAGATTGTCAAATTACAAGTTTGGACAAGATCGTTGCCCATCGCATTTGCCGAGAAACTGATATGTTCGCACCCGGTGCCTCTTCTGCCGCCCAGACTGAAGAAATCCTGTGAAAGACCTAGCGTAGCAGTGCCGGTGAAGGTCGTTACAAGATCGATTTGGCTACTCGGAGGCTTAGACATCCTCACCGTAAGCGTAACCGTATTGCTTCCGGTGGAAGGAGCGGTGTGTGTGACGCTCGTATTTCCATCCCATCCGACAACCGCCGATTCATCATCGAGAATGGTCACCGTGTGAGTGAGCGAAGTAGCGGGATCGCCGGCACTATCGACTAAACCCCATCCCGTCGGCAAATTACTCCCGGAGAGCGACAAGTTAATCTCTAAATTAGCAGCTTCCTCCGTTTCATCGTCAATTGCGGTAATTTCGAGCGTTCCGGTCGACATATTGGCGGGAATTACCAAGGTGGAGGGGACGGTATAATCGCCGTTTCCAGCACCGTTTGGACTCGTTGCCGAAACATTCAGTGTAATCGGCGTAGGCGAAGGCTCATCAACACTCACGACCAATTCTGCCGGACTTGCCGCATCCTCTCTAACCGTGCTGTCGGACATGCTCGAATTAATGGAAATAACATTATCGCTAGGATTGATGTTGAGAGTAAACTCCTGATTTCCCCAGATGAAAGCATTGTTGCCGTTGTTCCGGGTGTTGCTATCGTCCTTAAGTAGCAATATGAAAGTTTCCGTCTCAGTCTCCTTCGTCGTGTCCCCTACGATAGTGATTGTAATAGGCTTCGGGGTGAAATCGCTCGACGAGAAGGTTACGGTTGACGGATTAAAAGTAGCGTCAACAGTATTCATTGCCGTGCTCCTGGCGAGATACGCAATATCCAGCATGACATCCGAAGACGGCTGGTTGCTGATTTCGACATTGACGGTATACGTGGTATTACTGTCAGTTTCGTTGACAGTAGCACTATCAGTCGCAAAGCCTACGACGGAGTCGTTATCTTGGATAGTCACCCTGTGCTCCGAGTCGCCGAGCGCCCAGCCGGACGGCAAACTTCCGACCACCGTGAGTTCAAGATCGATGTTCTCCGGTCCTTCGCCGTCACCATCGTCAATACCCCTCAGCGTAATCGTGCCGCTCGACTGTCTCGCCCCTATCGTCACGCTGTCGGGCAGATTCTCGTAATCCGTTCCCTCGTCCGCCGTTCCGCTTGTGGCAACGTTCAACGTAATCGGCACGGGCGCGACTTGATTGACGCTCACCTCAACATTCGCTGTTCCATCCTCGTTCAATGTTGCTACTGCATTCGATGCAAAACCAACGGTATTGTCGTTCGCGGGAATGGTGATGGTATACGGGCCGGCGAGCGAAAAACCGGTCCCGTCCAAAGAACCCGTCGGGTCGGTGAGCGTCAGGATGATGGTCTCGTCACCCTCGGGGGTGCTGTCGTCGGCAATGGTAATGTTGCGGGTCACCGTAAGTTCGCTTGCTGTCCGGGCAAACATGACAGTGGTATCCGCGAAGGTGAAGTCGCCGCCGCTGGCGGCGGTTCCCGGGCTGGCTCCCATGGCCGAAAGCGTCACGCTGACATCCGAAGGCGGTTGCTGCGTTATGCCGACCGTAATCATACGCGTCGAAGCACCGGCTCCGTCTGCGGGCTCTTCCATGGTTCTCGGCGTGGCGGGCGCAACGAAGACGCTCAAATCATCGTCCTGAAGGGTCACGGTGTGCGTTGTCTGCGAGCCGAACGCCCAGCCGTCCGGCAGGT
>JAPOUU010000073.1 GCA_026708505.1 Hyphomicrobiales bacterium
CGATCGCCGTTTTTGTCGCGCGAGGTTTGCAGGCGTTTGCGCGATTGCCGCCGTCCGGTGTTGAAGGGCGGGTCAATGTAGATGAGTTCAAAGCTCTCATCCGCAAGGCTTTGAAGCACTCTCAAACACTCACCGAAATGGATTTCCAGTTTTGCCTTTGTAGAAGTCATTGTGCTAGTCTATTCCAACGCTCGCGAATCTGCTACAATCAAACATTATGGCTTATTGGCTGTTTAAATCCGAACCAAACACTTGGTCCTGGGGCGACCAGCAAAAGGCGGGGAAGTCCGGCGCCGAATGGGACGGCGTTCGAAATTACCAGGCGCGCAACCATATGCGCGACATGAGTATCGGGGATCTGGGGTTTTTCTATCACTCCGTCAAGGAAAAACGCATCATGGGGATTGTTGAAGTCTGCAAACTTGCACATCCCGACTCCACAACATCGGATGCGCGGTGGGAGTGCGTTGATGTTCGCGCCGTCTGCAACATGCCCCGGCCCGTCACATTGGAACAAATCAAGCAGGAACCCTCCCTGGCCGAAATGAACCTGTTGCGGCAGTCGAGGCTTTCGGTTCAACCGGTTCGTGCGGGCGAGTGGAAGCGCATTTGTTCCATGGGCGCGTTGAAAGACATTCCAAAATGACACCGCCGCAGGACTCTCTTCTTAACTGGCAAGAAATGGATGCCGCTCCCGAACCGGGAACGCGTTTGTGTTCTCTCGATGCTCTCGATGCCTCCGGCGCCAAGGGCGTTGACTTCGAAAACGGCGATAAGCGCTTTTCGTTATTTTTGGTGGCAACGGAGAATTCCGGTCCCTGCGCCTATGTTAACCAATGCCCCCATGCGGGAACGCCGCTGGAAATTTTCCCCGACCGTTTTCTTACGCGAGAGCGTGATGCTATCGTGTGTGCGAGTCATGGCGCGCGCTTTCGCATTGAAGACGGGCTGTGTATTTCCGGTCCGTGCGCGGGAAAACGCCTCACGAAGATTCCTATTGAAACCATCGGGTCGAACGCGCATATTGCACGTGACCAAACCAACAGAGGGAGTAAGTAAAATGGATAGTAAGACTTCTTATTTTCCGGTTCCGGACAGATGGGCGCAACGCGCCTGGATCGACAAGAAGGGCTACGAAGCACTTTATCGGGAGAGCATTGACGACCCCGACGGCTTTTGGCGCCGTGAAGGCAAGTGCATCGATTGGATCAAGCCGTACGAGAAGGTTTGCAACGCGTCTTATGCGCCTGGTGCGGTCGATATTCGATGGTATGAGGACGGCATCCTCAATGCTTGCGTCAATTGCGTTGACCGTCACCTGGACACGCGGGGCGATCAGGTTGCAATTATCTGGGAAGGGGACGATCCCGGAAACGATCGCAAGATAACCTACCGGGAGCTCTACGAAGATGTCTGCCGCATGGCAAACGCGCTGAAGAACATGGGGGTCAAACGGGGCGATCGTGTCGTTCTCTACATGCCGATGATTCCCGAGGCCGGATACGCAATGCTCGCATGCGCACGCATCGGCGCGATACATTCGGTGGTGTTTGGAGGCTTTTCGCCCAACGCGCTTGCCGGACGCATCCTTGATTGCGGCGCAACGGCCGTCATCACCGCGGATGAAGGCATACGTGGCGGCAAAACCATCCCGCTGAAAGAAAACACCGATGCCGCCCTTGAGCAATGCCCCGATGTCAACGGCGTTCTTGTCGTGCGCCGGACCGGCGGCAGCATCAACATGAAGGCCAAGCGTGACATCTGGTATCACGAAGCCATCCAAGGCGTTGAGGCGCATTGCGACCCCGAGCCCATGAATGCCGAAGATCCGCTCTTCATACTTTATACGTCAGGCTCGACCGGCAAGCCCAAAGGCGTGCTGCATACCACCGGCGGCTACATGGTTTACAGCACTCTCACTTACAAATACGTCTTCGACTATCACGATGGCGAAATCTACTGGTGCACGGCGGATGTCGGCTGGGTGACCGGGCATTCCTACATCGTCTACGGGCCGCTTTCCAACGGCGCAACGACGATGATGTTCGAGGGCGTGCCGACATATCCGGATGCATCGCGCTTCTGGCAGGTCTGCGACAAGCATCAAGTTTCCACCTTCTACACCGCTCCAACGGCCTTGCGCGCCCTCATGCGGGAGGGTGAAGACCCCGTCAAAGCCTGCAAGCGCGACTCCATCCAGTTGCTCGGCACCGTCGGGGAGCCCATCAACCCGGAGGCGTGGCTGTGGTATTACAAGGTCGTCGGAGAGGAGCGCTGTCCCATTATCGATACTTGGTGGCAGACGGAGACCGGTGCGACGCTGATTGCACCGCTGCCGGGAGCAACGGGCTTGAAGCCCGGATCGGCAACGCTTCCCTTCTTCGGCGTGCGTCCCGAACTGCTGGACGACAAGGGCAACGTCCTCAAGGGCGCGACGCAGGGGAATTTGTGCTTGGCGGCATCGTGGCCCGGTCAAATGCGAACCGTCTACGGCGACCATGAGCGCTTTGTGCAGACGTACTTCTCGACATACCCGGGCCGTTATTTCACAGGAGACGGATGCCGGCGCGACGAGGACGGCTACTACTGGATTACCGGACGCGTGGACGATGTCATTAATATTTCGGGGCATCGGATTGGCACCGCCGAAGTCGAGAGCGCGCTGGTCGCCCACGGCAAAGTCGCCGAGGCCGCCGTCGTCGGCTGTCCCCACGAGGTCAAAGGCGAGAGTCTTTATGCCTATGTCACTTTGAACGCCGGTGAAACTCCCAACGACAAATTGATTGAGGAGTTGCGCCAGTGGGTGCGCAAGGAGATAGGTCCCATTGCCGTGCCCGATCAAATCCAATGGGCGCCTGCTCTGCCGAAAACGCGCTCGGGCAAAATCATGCGCCGAATCCTGCGCAAGATTGCCGTTGACGATGTCTCGGAGCTTGGGGACACCTCCACGCTCGCGGATCCAAATGTCGTTGACGAGATGATCAAAGTTCGGCGCTCCCTCTGAACCGGCGCGACTCCAAAACATCCGGCCTGCCTTCGCGTCAACTGGCATGCAGGCTTCTCGAGGGTGTTCTTGCACGCGGGCATTCCTTCGAGCAAGCCTTGCGCGAGGCGGACGCATCCGCCCGGAAACTCCCGCCTTCCGACCGCGCTTTCGCCGTTGCCATCGCCCTTGCGACGTTGCGGCGGTTGGGAGAAATAGATGCACTGCTCGATATTTACCTGCGCAAAGAGCCTCCCGCGCACGTGCGAGACATATTGCGTGCCGGCATTGCGCAACTGTTGTTTTTAAAAACACCCGCCCATGCGGTTGTGCACGTCGCCGTCGAGCAAGTTGCCGGAAACGCCAAGACGAAGCCTTTGCGTTCACTCGTGAACGCGGTTTTGCGTAATTGCATTCGCGAGGGGGAGTCGCACCTCGGCGGGTTGGACTCGCCCATCTGCAATGTTCCGGCACCTTTGTTAAAGTCCTGGCGGCAGGCCTACGGCATTGAGCGGACAGGGAAGATTGCGGCGGCTCATTGCAGCGAGCCTCCCCTGGATTTGCAGTTCCGCAATCGCGATGAAGGAAAGCTTTGGTGCAAAAAATTCGCCGGCATATCGTTGCCGGCGGGCGCCGTGCGTTTGCGTGAATCGCGCAACATTCCCGAATTGGAGGGTTATGCGCAGGGGGCTTGGTGGGTCCAAGATGTTGCCGCAAGCTTGCCCGTGAGATTGCTGGGGGATGTTTCCGGCAAGCGGGTCATAGAATTATGCGCGGCGCCCGGGGGCAAGAGCGCGCAATTGTGCGCATCCGGCGCGAAGGTGGTCGCGGTGGACCGCTCCGCTGCGCGACTGGATGTATTGCGTGACAATCTCAAGCGTCTTCAACTGCGGGCGGATGAAATTATTGAGGCGGACGTTCTCGCATGGGAGCCCCAAGCGCCCGCGCATTTTGTTTTGCTGGATGCGCCGTGCAGCGCAACGGGAACGCTGCGGCGCCATCCCGATGTCGTTCGGCGCAAGGGCAGGGAATGGGAGCCGGGGGGCAAATATCTCGCGCGGTTGGCGGCGTTGCAGGAAAAGCTTCTTGCACGGGCCGGCGGAATGGTCGAGCCGGGCGGCGTGCTGGTTTACAGCGTGTGTTCGTTGCAGAAAGAGGAATCCGAAGAGCGCGTTGAAGCGTTCTTGCGCGAGCATCCGGACTTCACGCGCGAAACCGTTGATGCCGATTGTTTAGACGGTTTGGAGGAGTGCGTCTCGCATGAAGGGGATTTGCGCACGCTTCCCTGCCATCTCGAGGCGTTCGGCGGAATGGACGGCTTTTACGCCGCAAGGCTGCGCCGGCGCGGTTAGTTGCATCGGCAGTAAAAACGCCAAGCGTTTTTCCCGTTGAGCAAGCCTTATTGCGGCGAATACTCCAATAACAGGTCCTTTGCATCAACCTGTTCGCCCGGCGCGACATGCAACCGCTCAATGACACCGTCACGCTCGGCGTGAAGGACGGTCTCCATCTTCATCGCCTCAATGGCAAGCAAAATGTCGCCGCGATGAACTTTGCGTCCCGCGCTGACGGCAATTGAGGTGATCATGCCGGGCATCGGCGCGGCGATGTGGTCGGGATTGTTGCTCTCGGCGCGCGGACGGGATGTTGATTTTCCCTGCGCCGACTTGTCCGCAATGCGGGCGACGCGAGGCTGTCCGTTGAGTTCGAAGAACACGCGTTTCATTCCATTGTCGTCGGTTTCGCCGATTGCCTGGCAGCGAATCACCAAACTCTTGCCGGCTTCCAGGTCGATGGAAATCTCCTCTCCGGGCTGCATGCCGTAAAAGAAGGTCAGGCTCGGCAGTATCGATACGGGGCCGAACTTGCGGCGATGTTCGGCATACTCCACGAACAAACGCGGATACATTAAATAGGACTGCAGCTCTTCGTCCGTAATGGAACGCGCGACTTTCTTCTCCGCTTCGGCTTGAACGGCCTCTAAGTCCGTTGCCGGAAGACTCGCGCCCGGGCGCTCCCGCAACGGTTCCTTGCCCTGGAGTATTTTCTTCTGCAGCGCTTCGGGAAAACCTCCCGGCGGCTGGCCCAAATCGCCGCGGAAAAATCCGACGACCGAATCGGGAAAGAAAATCTCCTTGTCGGGGTCTTCGACATCCTCGCGCGACCATCCCGCCGAGATCATCGCCAGCGCCATGTCTCCGACGACCTTCGACGACGGGGTGACTTTGACGATGTCGCCGAACATGAGATTGACCTCGGCGTATGCGCGCGCGATCTCGTGCCAGCGCTCCGCCAGCCCCAGTGCGCGGGCCTGTTCTTTGAGATTGGTGAATTGTCCGCCGGGCATTTCGTGGAGGTAGACTTCGGATGCACCCGCGCGCATGTCCGACTCGAACGCCGCGTAAAAGCCGCGCGTCTGTTCCCAATATTCGGAGATGCCGCGGATGTGGTCGGGGTTGAGGGCGCTGTCGCGCGGGGTGTGCCGCAGAGCCTCGACCATCGAACCGAGATTGGGCTGGGAAGTCGTTCCCGAAAAAGAATCCATTGCGCCGTCAACGGCGTCGGCTCCCGCATCCAGCGCCGCCATCACCGTTGACGCCGCAATCCCGCTGGTGTCATGCGTGTGGAAATGTATCGGCAGGCCGGTTTCTTGTTTTAACGCGCGCACCAGCACGGATGCCGCCGCGGGCTTCAACAATCCCGCCATGTCCTTGATGCCGATGATGTGCGCCCCGGCATCCGAGAGCTCCCGGGCCATTTTGACGTAGAAGTCGAGATTATACTTGCTGCGTTCGCTATCGAGCATGTCGCCGGTGTAACAAATCGCCGCCTCGCAAATTTTTCCGCTTTCCTGCACCGCGTCCATCGCGACGCGCATGTTCTCAACCCAGTTGAGCGAGTCAAAAACACGGAACAGGTCAATGCCGCTTTGCGCCGCTTGCAGCGTGAACGCGCGAACAACGTTGTCGGGATAGTTGGTGTAGCCGACGCCGTTGGCGGCGCGCAGCAGCATTTGCAGCAGATGGTTCGGCATCTTTTGGCGCAGCAGTTGAAGCCGCTCCCACGGACATTCCTTCAGGAATCGCAACGCCACATCAAAGGTTGCGCCGCCCCAGCATTCGATGCTGAAGAGTTCCGGCAGCAGCGCATCATAGGCATCGGCGATGCGTTCCATGTCGAAACTGCGCATTCGCGTTGCCAGCAGCGATTGATGCGCATCGCGCATGGTCGTATCCGTTATCAGGGCGCGCTCCTGCGACAGCATCCAGTCCGCCACGGCTTTCGCGCCATCCCTGTCCAATATCGCCTTTGCGCCCTCGAACGCGGGGGCGTTCCGGGACTTTCGTATCGCCTCGTCCATGCGCGAGCGCGTTGCCATCGCGGGTGCATTCGGATTCGGACGCGGACGCCCGACAACGTCCGCGTGCTCGTTGATGGTGACTTCGGCGATGTATTTCAACAGGCGGGATGCACGGTCGCGTCTGGCGTGAAAGGAGAACAGGTCCGGGTGTCCGTCCACGAAGCGCGTGGTGTATTCGCCGTTGGCGAATTCGGGGCGCGTGATCAGATTCTCGAGGAACGTTAGATTGGTTGCGACGCCCCGGATGCGAAACTCCCGCAGCGCCCGGGTCATGCGCGCGATGGTTTCATCGCGGTTTGGCGCCCATGCGGTGACTTTTTCGAGCAGGGAGTCGTAGTAGCGCGTTATCAGCGCTCCGGAGTAGGCCGTTCCGCCGTCCAGGCGAATGCCGAAGCCGGTTGCGCCGCGATAAGCGGTGATGCGGCCGTAGTCGGGGATAAAGTTATCGAGGGGATCTTCGGCCGTGATGCGGCATTGCATCGCGTGTCCGTTGATGTCGATGTCGCCTTGTTCGGGCACGCCGCTTTCGTCGGTGTTGCCGATGCGCGCGCCTTCGGCGATGCGTATTTGCGCCTTGACGAGATCAATGCCGGTGATCTCTTCGGTGACGGTGTGCTCGACTTGAATGCGCGGGTTGACCTCAATGAAGTAGAACGCGTTTTCGTCGATATCCTGAAGGAATTCAACGGTGCCGGCGCCTTGATAACCAACGTGATTCATAAGCTTGAGCGCGAGGCCGCAGATGTGTTCACGTTGTTGCTCTTGCAGATAGGAAGCGGGCGCGCATTCGACAATTTTTTGATTGCGTCTTTGTATGGAGCAGTCACGTTCAAAAAGATGCACAAGGTTGCCGTGATGGTCGCCGAGTATTTGCACTTCGACGTGATGCGCGCGGGAGATGAGTTTTTCCATATAGAGGGAGTCGTTGCCGAAGGCGGCTTTTGCTTCGCGCCGGCCGGAGAGGACATGTTGTTCCAGTTCGCTTGCATCGGCGATGACGCGCATGCCCCGGCCGCCGCCGCCCCAGCTTGCCTTCAACATCACCGGATAGCCGATGTCCTTGGCGATGGCGGCGATTTTGTCGATGTCTTCGGGAAGTTCATCGCTTGCCGGCAGCACCGGGACGCCGGCCGCCCGGGCCAGAGACCTTGCCGCGACCTTGTCGCCCAGCGTGCGCATGACATCGGCATCGGGTCCGATGAAGGTGATTTTGCGCTCGCGGCAAGCTTGTGCGAAATCGGGATTTTCGGAGAGGAAACCGTAGCCGGGGTGGATTCCGTCCGCGCCGATTCGATGGCAGATATCCAGGATGCCATCGATATCGAGGTATGCCTTGACCGGCCCCAGTCCTTCGCCGATTCGATAGGCTTCGTCCGCTTTGAAGCGATGCAGGGAGAGTTTGTCCTCCTCGGCGTAGATGGTTGCGGTGCGCTTGCCCAGTTCGTTTGCGGCGCGCAGCACCCGTATGGCGATCTCGCCGCGGTTGGCTACCAAAATTTTTCGAAGCCGACGTGTTCCTTGAGGGATGGTTTTGCTACTCCGAGTCATGGACACAAGATAGCAAGTCCCTGCGATTGTTGCCAGAGGTTTGCCCGGTCAAGGGAGGTGCGCCGCAAATTTCGCTCGCGCTCCCGGAATGCTATAATGGGCAATCAAGACACTTTGGTGAATTGGTTGAAATGTTCAGTGCAACAAGGATTTAGGAAGATGAGAATACACGTTTTGTCGGACCTTCATTTGGAAATCAGCGGAATGCCCGATTACAAGCCTCCGGAGGACATTGATCTTGTAATCCTCGCCGGAGACATCCATACGACTTCATGCGGGCTTGATTGGGCCGCGAAGACATTCGGCAAGACCAAAGTCGTTTATGTTCCGGGCAATCACGAATACTACGACGGGATGCCTTTTGTGCGCGGCAACGAGATTTTGCGAAAACATGCCGATAGCTTAACCGGCCAACCCGTTTATGCTCTGGATTGCGATACTCTTCATCTTGAAGAAAAAATCCGGGTTATCGGAGCTACGTTATGGACGGATTTGGAACTTCATAACAATCTTGATGAAATGAAGATGAAAGCAAAACATGTGATGAACGATTATCGCAGGCCCGTTTGGGATGCCGGCGTGCCGCTTACGCCGGAGCATACAATCCAAAGACATAAGGAATCGGTGGCATATCTGAAAAAGACGCTTGCCGAAGATTTTGACGGCAAGACGATCGTGGTAACGCACCACCTGCCGTCCGAGACGGCCTGCTTTCCCGATTACAGGCCCCCTCATGATTATCTGAACCCGTTTTTTGCGAGCAATTTGGATGATTTGGTTGCCGGTTCGGGAGCCGATTTATGGGTGTTCGGGCACACGCATTCGTCCCATGACTACAAGATTGGGAATACCCGCATGGTTTGCAATCCTCGCGGATACCATAATGAAAACAAGTACTTTAACAGCGGCTTGGTTGTGGAAGTGTAAAAAGAAGCCCGTTAGATTTTTTCGGCAATCTTGATTGCCAGGCGGCATCCTCCCTGGATCACCCGTGTCAGGGGAACATACCCGGGCGCCGATTCCGCATCCGCGTCCAGCGCCGTTGCGCGGTGCTCCAGTTCGTCCTGGCGGAATTCATCAACGGTCTTGCGCAACGATTCCTCTCCTTCCATCCGTGCGAGCGTCTCCTCCTGCTTTTGATAGTGCGTGCCGATCACCTCTTCGACCGCGGCGGTGCAGGCCATTGCGGCGCGTTCGCCCATGAGCGCCGTTCCGACGCCGAGCGCAAAGCCGGCGGCTCCCCACAGGGGAGAGAGCAGCGACGGGCGCGCTTCCCTTTCCACCAGCAATTCGTTAAAGACTCCGAGATGGCGGTGCTCTTCCGCCTCCATCTCCCGCAGTTTTTCGCAGAACTCCTGTTTGTGCGAGAGTTTCGAAAACACCGCCAATTGGCCTTCATAGATTTTTGTCGCGGCATATTCGCCGGCATGGTCGACGCGCAAGATGCTATCGATGCGCTGCTTGTGGTTCACGGCGAAAGGCTCGGAACGTTTCTCATTCACCGACATTTATCTCTCCTGCCACGCTTTCACAACAATTATCGCTCCCAATCCCGACAAGCATGCCGAGACAATCGCATTATATCCGCTCAATGAGAGTCCCATCAACCGCCAAGAGGCTTCATCGCATCGAGGCGGCGGCGGTGCTTCGAGTCCTTTCAATAATTCGTCAATGCTTGCGGGAGGCGCCGCGCCGGAGCAAGTCGCGGGACCTTGCCACCATTGCCATTCAATGCCCGCATGATAAACGGCCAGCACGCTTCCCAGGGCAAATCCCGCGCAGACGAGCGACATGAAGAATGCGCCGACGCGCGGACGCTTCCAATGGAAAGCGGCAAGGGCAAGCACTCCCAGGGGCAATCCGCTCCAATAGGGAATGCGCTGCTGCAGGCAGAGAGGGCAGGGGGCGAGTCCGCCGATATGCTCGAAGGCCAGCGCACCGAGGATGACCGCGGTCGCGAGCGCAAGCATTGCAATGGTGAGGCGCGTGGTCATGGTCATGATGCGGCGAAATTAAAGAGGGGACGCAAGAGCAGGAAGAACGCCACCACCATCAGGATTCCAACAAGCCCGAGCCATCCGAGCTGTTTTTCGAGGAAGGGTTTTATGGGTGCTCCGAATCGCTTTGTCAGCCAGCAGACAAGAAAGTATCGCGCGCCCCGGGCAACCAGGCTTGCGGCGGCGAACAGGGGAAGGTTGATTGCCGCGATGCCGCTTGCGATGGTGAAAACCTTGTAAGGTATCGGCGTGAAACCGGCGATAAGGATGATGACGATGCCCCAGCTGTTATAGAGGGTTTCGAATTTGTCGAACTGCTCGTTGAGTCCGTAGAAGTTGATGATGTGAATTCCAACGCTCTCGAAGAAAGCGTATCCCAGCACATATCCGGCGACGCCTCCGAGCACCGAGGCTATGGTGCAAATGGTCGCGAGCCTCCATGCGTCGCGGGGCGTTTGGAGCGTCATGGGGAACAGCAGCAAATCGGGCGGTATGGGAAAGAAGGAGCTCTCGGCGAACGAAACCAGGGCCAGCACGCGCCGGGCGCCCGGGCGCTCGGCGAGAGAAAGTGTCCAGGTTCGAAGTTTTTCCATCATGGTGCTAGTATAGGGGATATTGTTGTTTTGCCCCATAGCGCCGGACGGGTTATGATGGTGCCGTTGCCCCCGTGGCGGAACTGGTAGACGCGACGGACTCAAAATCCGTTGTCCGCAAGGACGTGCCTGTTCGACTCAGGCCGGGGGCACCACCGATTTGGCTTGCGGCTTTATTTCCGGCGGATGCGGAATTCGAAGACCTCGCCGTGCTTGGATTGTTCCAGCAGTTGGTGGCCGCTTTGTTCGCAGAAATGGGGGAAGTCAATGACGGAGGCAGGATCGGTCGCGCGCACGAGCAGCACGGTGCCCGGAGGGGCGCTCGCAAGCCTTTTGCGCGCCTTGAGCACCGGCAGCGGGCAGAGCAATCCGCCTGTATCCAGCAGTTCGTCCTCAATATCGTCGTCGGATGCGTTCAATTAATTGCTTCCTTCTGTCGTCTTGTTGGTCTATGCTAGCCTTCTTGCGTGACCGAATGCAAGCAAGGAAGCCGGGTGCGGGGAGGGTGTGCCGGCGAAAGGTTAGGGAAAGAGGTGCCCGCCGAGGTGGGCATTTTGTTGATTTGGTTAGTTTCGTGAGTTTTGTTTCCCTAGCTAATTAAACCAAAGAAAGAGATACTTCGATGACTGATTCTCCCAACGGAAAACTTCCCCGCAAACCCCGTCCTTTCCCCAAAGGGCGCCAAACCTCAACCCAAGCATGCGAGGATGTCGCAGAACTCCTCGGCGCCCGTGAACGGGACAAGGAATTTTTGATTGAGTATCTCCATCTCATTCAAGACAAGTACAAGCATATTTCGGCGGAGCATCTTGCGGCGCTGGCGTCGGAATTGAAAATCTCGCAAACCGAGGCTTACGAGGTTGCGACTTTTTATCATCACTTTGACGTTGTCAAAGAAGACGAGACGCCTCCGCCTCCGGTGACCGTGCGCGTGTGCGAAAGCCTCACGTGCGCCATCAAGGGGGCGGGCAGGCTCGCGAGGGAGCTCGGCACCGCTTTGGATGCGGAACAGGTTCGGGTCGTCCGTGCGCCCTGCATGGGTTTGTGCGACGCGGCCCCCGCGGTGATGATAGGCCGCCGCCAGGTCGGCAACGCATCGGTCGGTTCGGTGGTCGGGCAAGTCGAAGCCGGTCTCACCGACAGCGACGTCCCCCGCTACCCGCGCCTGCAGGACTACCGCGCGCAGAAAGGATACGCGCAGTTTGAAGATTGCCGTTCCGGAAAGCGAACCGTTGAAGAGGTCATCGAGATACTCACGAAGGCGGGCTTGCGCGGTTTGGGGGGCGCGGGCTTTCCCACCGGTCGAAAATGGTCTCTCGTCCGGGAGCATCCCAAGCCGCGTTATCTTGTCATCAACGCGGACGAGGGGGAGCCGGGAACTTTCAAGGATAGATTTTATTTGCGTTCGATGCCGCACCGGTTTCTCGAGGGGATGCTGATAGCGGCATGGGCGGTTGAGGCGGATGCGGTTTACATCTATCTCCGAGATGAATATCCCGATGCCTATCATGTGCTGCGGAAGGAAATCCGCGTGCTTGAGGAGAACAAGCTTTGCCCCGAGGGATACGTTCACTTGCGTCGCGGCGCGGGCGCGTACATCTGCGGCGAGGAATCCGCGATGCTTGAGTCCATTGAGGGCAAGCGCGGCCTCCCCCGTCACCGGCCTCCTTTTGCCGCGCAGGCCGGCTTGTTCGGGCGCCCGAGCCTGATTCACAATGTCGAGACCGTGACATGGATTTGCTCGATTCTCGAGAAGGGCGCGCAATGGTTCATTGACCAGGGCCTTCCGGGGCATCCGGGTTTGCGCAGCTATTCCGTTTCCGGACGCGTGCAGAATCCGGGCGTAAGGGTTGCCGCCGCGGGAATCACCGCCAACAAACTCGTCGAAATCTGCGGCGGAATGCAGCAGGGCCATAGCTTCAAGGCCTATCTTCCCGGCGGGGCGTCGGGCGGGATTTTGCCGGCGGAGCTTGGCGATTTGCCTCTCGACTTCGGCACCTTGGACGAGTATGGTTGTTTTGTCGGTTCGCATGCTGTGGTCATTCTTTCGGACAAAGACGGTATCCCCGCGGTTGCGCGCAATCTTATCGACTTTTTCAAAAAGGAAAGTTGCGGCCAGTGCACGCCATGTCGACTCGGATGCGAGAAAGCCCTCGAGTTGATGCGGGATTCCAAATGGGACCAGAATCTTCTCGATGAACTTTCCGCCGCCATGCAGGACGCCTCTATCTGCGGACTGGGACAGGCGGCTCCCAATCCCATCCGTTCGGTGCAGAGATATTTTCAGGAGGAAATCTCATGAGTTCGAAAGGTAAAGCAAACGGTAAAACGGAAGAGACCGTCAAGTTCTTCCTGGACGGCAAGGAGGTGGAGGCTTTTCCGGGCGAGACCATTTGGCAGGTTGCGCGGCGCTGCGACATCGACATCCCGCATTTGTGCTGGCTGCCCGAGCCGGGGTATCGCGCGGACGGCAATTGCCGCGCCTGCATGGTGGAGATCGGAAAAGAACGTGTTCTTGCGGCATCGTGCATTCGAAAGCCCGAGCCGGGCATGGAGGTTTCCACCGCAAGCAAGCGTGCCGTATCCGCGCGTGCGATGGTGATGGAACTGTTGCTTGCCGACCAGCCGCCGCAGGAACAAGCCCATGACAGGGAGAGTCGCTTTTGGCGCCAGGCCGGGGAAATGGGCGTGACATCGAGTCGCTTTCCCGCCCGGGGAAACGACGAGCAGCCGAGCGCGGATCTTTCCCATAGAGCGATGTCGGTCCAGCTGGATGCGTGCATTCATTGCAATCTTTGCGTTCGCGCCTGCCGCGAGGTTCAAGTCAACGACGTTATCGGCATGGCGTATCGGGGTCATGAAGAGAAGATCGTTTTCGACTTTGACGACCCGATGGGCGAAAGCACTTGTGTCGCCTGCGGCGAATGCGTACAGGCGTGTCCGACCGGCGCGCTCATGCCCTCGTCCTTGATGGACGAAGCCGGCAAGGGGGCGCGCCAAAGCGAACGCCGGGTCGACAGCGTTTGCCCCTATTGCGGCGTCGGCTGCCAGATCACCTACCAGATTAAGGACGAGAAAATCGCATGGGTGGACGGCCGCGAAGGCCCCGCCAACCAGAACCGCCTGTGCGTGAAGGGACGCTTCGGCTTCGATTACATCGCCCATAAGGACCGGCTGCTTAAGCCGTTGATTCGCCGCGAGGACGCCCCGCCGAAGAAAGCGCTGCTTGAGAATCTCGATCGCACGCTTCTGACGGAGCATTTTCGCGAAGCCTCGTGGGACGAAGCGCTCGAAGTCGCCGCGAACGGCCTTAAAAATCTGCGCGACAAGCACGGCGGCAAATCGCTTGCGGGCTTCGGGTCCGCGAAATGCTCGAACGAAGAAGCGTTTTTGTTTCAAAAACTTGTGCGCACCGGTTTTGGCTCGAACAACGTTGACCATTGCACGCGGCTGTGCCACGCCTCGTCCGTTGCGGCCCTGATGGAGACGATAGGCACGGGCGCGGTTACGGCTCCGTTTACCGCCGTTGCCGACAGCGATGTCATCATTGTCATCGGCGCGAATCCGACGGAGAACCATCCGGTTGCGGCGACGTATTTCAAGCAGGCGGCCAAGCGCGGCGCGAAGTTGATTGTGATGGACCCGCGCGGACAGGCGCTCGCGCGCCATGCGACCCACATGCTGCAGTTCCGCCCGGGCACGGATGTCGCGCTGCTCAACGCCATCATGCATGTGATTGTCGAGGAGAAGTTGTACGACTCGCAATACATCCAGGCCCATACGGACGGCTTTGATGCGTTGCAAAAACACCTGCACGGATGCGATCCGGAGACGATGGCGCAGATTTGCGGCATCCCTCCCAGTTTGATCCGCACGGTTGCGCGCGAGTATGCGCGTGCGGATGCTTCCATTATTTTTTGGGGCATGGGAGTCTCGCAGCATGTTCACGGCACGGACAACGCCCGCTGTTTGATTTCTTTGGCGTTGATGACGGGGCACACGGGCCGCCCGGGCACGGGACTGCATCCGCTCCGCGGACAGAACAACGTGCAGGGCGCTTCGGATGCGGGGCTTATTCCGATGGTTTTTCCGGATTACCGCAAGCTGGACGACGCCGTCGCCAAGACGCGCCTTGAACAGCTCTGGGGCAAGCCCTTGGACGGCGACCCTGGCCTGACGGTCGTCGAGGTGGTTCATGCCATCCACGATGGAGACGTTCGCGGCATGTACATCCTCGGGGAGAATCCCGCGATGTCGGATCCCGACCTCACGCACGCCCGCGGCGCGCTTGCATCGCTCGAGCATCTCGTTGTTCAGGACATCTTTCCGACCGAGACGGCTCTGTTTGCGGATGTGATCCTGCCCGCATCGGCGTGGCCCGAAAAGGACGGCACGGTCACCAACACAAACCGGCAGGTTCAACTCGGACGCAAAGCGCTGGACGCTCCCGGGGATGCGCGCGCGGATTGGTGGATTACGCAAGAACTCGCGCGACGCATGGGACTCGAGTGGAACTATGACTCTCCCGCCGATGTGTTTGCGGAGATGAAACAGGCGATGGACTCCCTCGACAACATCACATGGGAGCGTTTGCAAAAAGAAAGTTCGGTGACCTATCCGTGCAAAGGCGACACGCTTGCCGGCGAGGATATTATTTTTTCGGACAGGTTTCCCACGGAAGACGGCCGCGGCCGTTTCGTTCCCGCGAGCATCGTGCCTCCGGATGAACTTCCCGACGAGGAGTATCCGATGGTGCTGTCGACCGGGCGGCAGCTTGAGCACTGGCACACGGGCGCAATGACGAGACGCGCCGAACAACTCGATGCGATTGAGCCGGGTGCGTCGGTGTCGATGTCGCCGCGCGATCTCGAGCGTCTCGGGATTGCCGCGGGCGACCGCATCCGTGTTGCGACGAGGCGCGGGACGATCGAACTTGCCGTCCGGTCTGACCCCGCCATCCTGGAAGGGATGCTGTTTGTTCCGTTTGCCTATGTTGAGTCTGCCGCGAATTTGCTGACGAACCCCGCTCTGGACCCCTTCGGCAAGATTCCGGAGTTCAAATTCTGCGCGGCCCGCGTGGAGACCCTCGCCTCCTGACGGGGGAGAATTGCGCCGTTCCGGCCCCTTTTTTCGGATTTTTCACGGGGCGGCGGAGGTGCGCGGAGGAGGCGCGGAGGGAAGGGCAATCCTGCCGCGGAGCGGGGTCTGCGGGAGCAGGGCCGCCCGGATTGATCGGGGATTTTCCGCGATTTTCCCACGATTTTGCGGGGTTTTACCGAACGAGCCCCGCATCCTTGGGTTGATATGCGCGGGCGGCGGCGGGATGGTTCCGCGGGATTTCCGCCAATCCCCATGCTCAATCTCCATATTTTTTGGCGATTTTTGATAAAAACTTCTTGCCAAAAGGCAAATTTTTGGGGTATATATGCCTCGTTATGACCGATTTTGCATTTTGTAAATGAAGTCTCTCTCGAAGCACGCCGAAGGCGAAGACAAACCGGAAAGAAACATGTACAACACTTTCACGTCCAAGAAGCTGTCCTCAACCATGCCGTTTGGCGCGCGCACCCTTGTCCTTTCGCTACTCCTAACCCGCCCCTGAGGGCAACAAGGATTCCTTGGGAATCGTCTTCAGGGGATGGTGAGTGCGACACAAAAACGGAGATAACAGAAACAGCAACCGCAAAACATGCGGAACAGAGCGAAAGGATAAGAAGATGAATTCTACAAATACACAAACACACGAAAGTCCCGAACGCGTTTTGATTTTCGATACGACGTTGCGCGACGGAGAACAGTCGCCGGGCGCATCGATGACACTGGAAGACAAGATTCAGGTCGCCGGCGTTCTCGATGAGATGGGCGTCGATATTATCGAAGCCGGATTTGCGATCGCGTCCAATGGTGACTTCGAGGCGGTTCGGGAAATTTCGAAACGGGTTCGGAACGCACGGGTATGTTCACTCGCACGTGCCGGAGCGAAAGACATTGATCGTGCCGGTGAAGCTTTGCGCGATGCAAGACAAGCGCGCATTCACACTTTTATTTCCACAAGTCCGGTGCATCGAAAGCACAAGCTGCAGATGGAAGCCGACGAAGTTTTCGAAGCGGTGAAGTTTTCGGTTTCCCGTGCGCGCAATCTCGTCGACGATGTGGAGTGGTCGCCCGAGGATGCCACGCGCACCGAGCATGACTTCCTCTGCAAAT
>JAPOUU010000067.1 GCA_026708505.1 Hyphomicrobiales bacterium
TCCTTGTCGGATCCTGTGTTGCGCCGGGAGGATGGTCACTATCTTTACATGCTGCCGAGCGTTGTTGACGACATCGCGATGAACATTACGCATGTTGTTCGCGGGGCAGATCATTTAACGAACACGGCCGTGCAGCTTTGCCTGATAGAGGCGCTTGAAGGTGACGCGCCTGCATTCGCGCACCACTCGTTGCTTCTGGACGAGGACGGTTCAAAATTGTCGAAGCGTTTAGAAGGATTGTCACTGTCGCAATTGCGTTCGGGCGGTATCGAGCCTGCGGCGTTGACGAGTCTGCTTGCGCGGTTGGGAAGTTCGGAGAACCCGAAACTGATGTATTCGATGGAAGAGTTGACGGAGAATTTTTCACTCTCGAATTTCTCAAAGGCGCCTGTGCGCTTCGATACGGCCACTCTTGAGGCTCTGAACTCAAAACTGTTGCATGAGATGGATTTTGCCGATGCGCAACCGCGTCTCAAGGCGCTTGGCGTTGGGGGCGATGAAAATTTCTGGAACGGCATTCGGGGAAATCTCACCCGCTTTGACGATGTTCTTGAGTGGTGGCAATGCGTCGCCGAACCTCTCGATCCGGCAATCGACGCGGCGGAAGACGGCGCGTTGCTTGCGGCCGCGCAGGACAGCCTGCCGCCGGAGCCTTGGGGCAAAGGCACCTATGACGAGTGGACTGCCGAAATAAAACGCGTGACCGGTCGGTCGGGGCGAAAATTATTTTTACCGTTGCGCCTCGCGCTCACAGGAAAATCTCACGGACCCGAGTTACAAGTGCTATTATTGCTGCTCGGGCGCTCCAAGGCGTCGGCGCGGTTATCGGGTAAGAGAGCATGAGCAAGAACACGAAAAAGCGGGAACGTTTATATTTATTTGATACGACTCTGCGCGACGGGGCGCAGACTCGCGGGGTTGACTTTTCTTTGGAGGAGAAGCGCCGCATCGCCGCCATGCTTGATGAGTTGGGTCTTGATTACATTGAAGGCGGTTATCCGGGAGCCAATCCGGTGGACACCGAGTTTTTCTCGGCGGAGCAGAAGTTTTCAAATGCGCGTTTTACCGCGTTCGGGATGACGCGCCGCGCCGACAGGAGTATCGGGAATGATCCGGGGTTGCAGGAGACTTTACGGGCGCATGCCGATGCCGTTTGCCTCGTGGGAAAGAGTTGGGATTTTCATGTTCGCGTTGCGCTGGGCGTGAGCGGAGAGGAAAACATCGAATGCATCGCTTCTTCAATGGATGCGATTCAAAAAAGCGGCCGGGAGGCCTTGTTTGATGCGGAGCATTTTTTTGACGGATACAAAGGCGATGCGGAATATGCGTTGTCGTGCATTGAGGCGGCGTATGGCGCCGGCGCGCGCTGGGTTGTGTTGTGCGATACCAACGGCGGAACGCTGCCCCACGAGATAGAGGAGATTGTTGCAAAGGTCGGCGAGCGCGTTCCGGGAACGCATTTGGGGATTCACGCACACAATGACACGGGCAACGCGATTGCGAATTCGCTTGCGGCGATACGGGCGGGTGCGAGGCAGTTGCAGGGCACCTTGAACGGTTTGGGCGAGCGTTGCGGCAATGCCGATCTCACCGCGATTTTACCGACCTTGTTGCTTAAGGAGGAGTTCGCCGAAAAGTTTGAGACCGGCATCACGGCGGAGGGGCTTGGCACGATAACCTCGGTGTCGCGTCGTTTGGACGAGATTTTGAACCAGGCGCCGTCTCGCAACGCGCCTTATGTCGGAGCTTCGGCGTTTGCGCACAAGGGGGGGATTCATGTTTCCGCCGTGCGCAAGGACCCGCGCACGTATGAACATATTGCTCCGGAGTCGGTAGGCAACCGCCGCGATATTTTGGTTTCGGGGCAAGCCGGGCGCTCGAACGTATTGTTGCGATTGAAGAGTGCCGGAATTCTCCTTGAGGACGACGACCCGAGGCTTCCCCGCATCCTTGCGGCGGTAAAGGAGCGCGAGGCCGAAGGGTATAGTTATGACGGCGCCGGGGCGTCCTTTGAGATGTTGGCGCGTCGTTTGATAGGGGATGTCCCGGAATATTTCACCGTTGACGCGTTTCGCGTTTTGGTCGAACGGCGCCCCTCGCATACGGGCGCGCTTCTCACTTTTGCCGAGGCGACGGTCAAAGTCACGGTGGAGGGCGAACGCCTGCTTTCGGTTGCCGAGGGCAACGGCCCCGTGAACGCCCTTGATTTGGCGTTGCGCAAAGATCTCGGGCGTTATTCGCCCTATATGAGCGATTTGAGCCTTGTGGACTTCAAGGTTCGGATTTTGACGACGGGCACGGAAGCCGTCACGCGTGTCGTGGTGGAGAGTCGCGACGGCAACGGGGAACGCTGGTTTACGGTCGGGGTTTCACCGAACATAGTTGATGCGTCGTTTCAGGCGCTGGTTGATAGTATTTTTTACAAGCTGCTCAGGGACGGAGCGCCGAGTCCAAAATCGTAATGAACGACTCGCTTGCGTACCATCAAAGCCAGGCGTTTCGCGGGCTGGTGGCGCTAATTCTCGCCTATTCAATATGGTCGCTTGGTGTCGTGTTGTTCAAGTTGTTGGGCAATGTTCCCTCGCTGGATATTGTTGCGCATCGTGCGGTTTGGTCGTTCGTATTCCTCTTGCCGATAATAATTTTTACGAACAGATGGCATAGTTGCTATGTCGCCTTGACGACTCCGAAGCTTCTTGGCGGTTTGGCGGTGACTTCATTGTTGATTTCGATTAACTGGCTCGTGTTTGTGTGGAGCATAGAGACCGACCGTGTCGTGCAGTCGTCGCTGGGTTACTACATCAATCCGTTGATAAGTGTGCTGTTGGGCGTTGTGGTGTTGTCGGAGCGCTTGCGCATGGCGCAAATGGTATCGCTGTTGCTGGCGACGATATCCGTCGGAGCGATGCTGTGGTTATTGGGGATTATTCCCTGGATATCCGTGACTTTAGCGGTGAGTTTTGCGTTCTACGGGCTGTTTCGCAAGATGATTGCAGTCGACCATCTTGATGGTTTGTTTATTGAGACGATATTGTTGCTGCCGATTGCGCTGGGGTGGCTGTTGCTGCGTTCGAGCGCGCCGGAGATGACGGGGCTGCCGCCTGTGGATATAGGTTTGCGCGAATGGGCGCTGCTGGCGCTGGGAGGTCCCTCGACGGCGATACCTTTGTTGCTGTTTGCCTATGGAATTCGCAGGCGGTCTTTGACGGTTGTCGGGTTTACGCAATACATCAATCCGACGATGCAGTTGTTGCTGGCGGTCCTGGTTTACGGCGAATTGTTCGGCGGCTTGCACCTGTTGATATTCAGCGGGATCTGGCTGGCGCTGGCAATATTTTTGTTGGACTTGATACGACATGAAAAGGAACGCGCCCGAGAAATAGAGGGCTCGTAGATTTTGCGTAAAACCCGCAAGGGTGCTATGCTTCCGCAATAATAACGATGAAGAAGGATGCGCTGATGTTTTCTTGGGAAGATCCTTTCCGGTTGCGCGAGCAGCTGAGCGAAGACGAGCTATTGATTGGAGATACGGCGCGCGGTTATGCGGACGAAAAGCTTGCCCCGCGTATTATCGATGCGGCCAGGGAAGAGCGCTTCGACCGCGATATCATGCGCGAGATGGGCGAGCTTGGCTTTTTCGGAATAACAACACCGGAAAAATACGGCGGCAGCAATGCCGGGCACGTTGCGCAGGGATTGCTCGATTATGAAGTCGAGCGCATCGACTCGGCGTATCGTTCCTGCCTTTCGGTGCAATCGGCGCTGGTGATATTCCCCATTCAAACTTTCGGCAGCGAAGGGCAGAGGGAAGAATTTCTGCCGAAACTTGTGAGCGGCGAATATATCGGCGCGTTCGGCTTGACGGAGCCCAACGCCGGATCCGATCCGGGGGCAATGGAAACGCGTGCGAGCAAAGCCGAAGGCGGCTATCGCTTGTCGGGAGTGAAGACCTGGATATCAAACGCACCGGTTGCCGATGTATCCGTTGTCTGGGCGAAGTCCGAGGCGCATGAGGGCGACATTCGCGGCTTTATTCTAACGCGCGACATGGAGGGAGTTGCAACGCCTCCGATAAAAAACAAACTCGGACTTCGGGCATCGCCGACGGGGCAAATTGTCATGGAAGATGTTTTCGTTCCCGAAGAGAATCTTCTGCCCGATGCCATCGGCATCAAGGCGCCGCTTTCCTGTCTGACGCAGGCGCGTTACGGACTTTCCTGGGGCGTGTTGGGCGCCGCGACATTTTGCTGGCACGCCGCGCGCAACTATGCGCTCGAGCGCAAACAGTTCGGGCGCCCCCTCGCGCAGACACAATTGATACAGAAGAAACTCGTCGACATGCAAACTGAAATCGCATTGGGGCTTCAAGCGTGTTTGCGCGTCGGGCGCTTGTTAGAAAACAACCAGGCGTCCCCGCAGGCCATCTCTCTCATTAAACGCAATAACTGCGGCAAATCTCTCGAAATTGCCCGGATGTCCCGGGACATTCACGGAGGCAACGGCATCGCCGACGAATTTCATGTCATGCGCCACATGGTTAACCTTGAAGTGGTTAACACTTACGAAGGCACGCATGATGTTCACGCGCTGATACTGGGACGCGCACAGACCGGATTGCAGGCATTCTTTTAAGACGCAATGAACGAACCGCCACTGAAAGGATTGCGCGTCGTTGAACTTGCACGCGTGCTTGCAGGCCCCTGGCTGGGGCAGATACTTGCGGACCTCGGCGCCGATGTCATCAAGGTCGAGAGTCCGACGGGCGATGATACGCGTCGTTTCGGGCCGCCTTTTCTCAAAGACGCAAACGGCAAAAACCTTGATGCGGCGTATTTTCACTCATGCAATCATTCGAAGCGCTCCGTAATACTGGACTTTCGAAAAGACCGGGACAAGGAAGCGGCGCATCGGCTTGTCGAGCGCGCCGATGTATTGATAGAAAATTTCCGCCCCGGAGCCTTGCGCAAATACGGTCTCGACTATGAAAGCGTTCGAGAGAAAAATCCGCGTTTGATTTATTGTTCGATAACCGGCTTTGGGCAGGACGGGCCCTACGCCGACCATCCCGGTTATGATTTGTTAATTCAGGCGATGGGCGGCGTGATGGACATCACCGGCGAATCGGACGGCTCCCCGTGCAAAGTCGGTGTTGCCTTTGCGGATATCTTCACCGGTTTGTACGGAGTGATAGGGGTGCAAACCGCATTGGCGCAACGTGAGCGCACCGGCAAGGGCGAGCGCATCGATATGTCCTTGCTGGATTGCATGATCGCGGTATTGGCGAACCAGGCGATGAATTACCTGGTTACGGGGATTCCGCCGAAGCGTTCCGGCAACGAGCATCCCAACATCGTTCCGTATCAATCTTTTGAGACGAAGGACGGTTATGTTGTGATCGCGGTTGCGAACGACCCGCAGTTCGAGTGTCTGTGCGAGATACTCGGCGTGCCGGAGTTGGCAGGCGACGAACGCTTCGCCACCAATCCGTCCAGGGTTCTAAACCGCAAAGAGTTGCTCGACATACTGAACGGGAAGATTTCGAAGTGGTCAAGGGAGGCATTGCTGGAGGCGTTGAAGGAGAGGATTCCGGCGGGGCCGATTTCCGATTTGGCGGAGGTCTTCGATAACGCGCAAGTGCGGCATCGGGGCATGCGGGTCGGGGTTCAAGACGGGAATGTTTCAGGCGGGAAGCTGGATTTGCTGCGACTGCCGATATTGTTTTCAGGAACGGGTGTTGCGCCGATGCGGGTTGCTCCGAGGCTGGGGGAGCACACAAACGAGATCCTGGAAGAGATCGGAATGGGGAAATAACGAGGGAGACAGCAGAAGTGGAAATTCTCAAAATTTTTAACATGTCCCGTTTCGTTTTCGCATTGGCGCTCGTGGCCGCGCTTTTCACGGCCACAAGCCTTGCGGCGCAAACCGCGCCTTCCTCCAAAACTCCCGAACAAATTATCGAGGAAAACTTTCTCCTGGCTCTTGAAGAGATTGAGCAGGGCAGCCCGCGTAAAGCCATTGAACGTCTTGAGGCCATTCTCTCCCGATATCCCCATCTGCTGCGCGTGCGCCTTGAGCTCGCCCGTGCGTATTTCCTCATCCAGGACGATGAAAAGGCGCAGTATCATTTTTCCCAGGTCTTGGGGGCCGAGGCTTTGCCCCTCGGGGTCCAAAACAGCGTCAACACGTTCCTCAACCACATCCAGGCGCGAAAGAAATGGTCGGCGGATTTTTCCTTCGCCTTCCTTCCGCAGACAAATGTCGGACAGGCCTCGGACGTCGAGGTTATCCGCATTTTCGGACTGCCGTTTCGAGTGGATGCACGCGAACGCTCCGGCATAGGCGCCGAAGTGGCCGGCGGCCTTGCATGGCAGCCGACTCTCCGGGGCGATTGGCGCGGAAGGGTTGCGATCTCCTCGCGTGTACGCCATTACGAAAACGAAGAGTGGAACGATGACATCCTCGGATCCGATGTCGGAGTCTTGCGCCTTTTCGACGGCGGATCCATTGGCGGGGGCATCCGGGTGCAACGACGCTGGTTCGGCGGGGACGAGTATTTGTTTCGACGGGGCCTGTGGGCTTCGTTCCAGCGGATATTCCATCGGCGCAACCGACTCGATATCAACGCCGAGCTCACCGACCTCAACTACGACACCAACAACAACGCGAACGGATGGAGCGTTTCGCTCACGCCGGAGGTTACGCACGGGTTTTCCGCAAGCACGCAATTTCGCTTTAATGGAACCCTTTCCTTGACCTTTGCCCGCGACGACCTCGAGACCAGCCGTCTTCTCGGCATCGGAGGCGGTCTAACCCACGCGTTTGCCGGCGGGTTTGTCGTTGCCGCGGACATCGGCACGCAGCAACAACGCCGCCGCGACCGACATCCCCTGTTTCGGAAAATTCGCAAAGACCTCTACCGCTTCGGACGCATCCGTGTTCTACACAGGGAGTTCAGCCTTGGCGGCTTTGCGCCTTATGCCGAATATCGTTACGAGGAGAATAATTCCAACATCGATTTCTTCAGTTATGACAACCATCTAGGTAATATCGGGGTGACCCGGCGGTTTTAACTTCGAGAAGAAAGCCAAAAAAGCGAGGAATATGCAAATGAAAGAATCCGGTAAAACAAAACTTATATTTAAATGCCTCCTTGCGGTGGTGGCTGTTCTGGCGGTAGTTATCGTCGGGTTGTTGCAACACCCCCGTCTTTTAGCAGGGGTGTTTTTTGGCATGGATACATCGCCCGTGGAAATCTCCCTCAAGGGTTTGTATGAACCGCGCGGGGCAGACGAGAAAACCAGGGAGATTGTAGCGGCGTCGGAGGCTTTTCTAAATTCGCTGGATGACCGGCAAAAGCAAGCGGCCATGTATGCGTTTGACGACAACGCGCAACGGTCCAATTGGTCGAACTTGCCGGAGGGCATAATTCCTCGAGGCGGTTTGAAAATCGGTCAGCTTTCCCGGGAACAACGCGCCCTTTTAGATGCGGTGCTTGGCGAAATTATGAGCAAAAAAGGCGTTGAAAACATTAACTATCAATTGGCTGCGGAAGATACAATCCCTCAAAGCGATTTCCTTAAATATCACTCCGAATATTTTTATGTTGCCTTTCTCGGGAAGCCTTCGGCGTCCCTGCCCTGGATGTTTCAATTTGGCGGCCATCATCTTGCCATCAACGTTACGGTATACGGCGCAGACGTTACATTTTCCCCCATGCTTACCGGCGGCCAGCCGCTGCATATACGTTACGGCGGCGAAGATATTTTTATTGTCGAAGAAGAAATCAATGCCGCGCAAGCCCTTATGGACAGCCTAACCGCCCAACAGAAAGAAATTGCCGTACGCGGCACGGAACCTATCAGCCTTTTGTTTGGCCCGGGCGAGTATGGGGCGGTAATTGCGCCTGAAGGAATTAAAGGAAGCGATTTGACGGAGGCGCAAAAACAGTTGCTTCTTGAGATAATCGGCGCCCGTTTAAGCTTTATCAACAGCGATGATAATGCGGCAAAAATGGCAACGGTGGCCGCCGAGTTGAATGACACCTATTTTGGATGGTGGGGAGAAACAACAGGCAACCCGGGATTTTCTTATTTCCGCGTAACCGCACCGTCAACAGTGTTGGAATATTCTCCGCAGGACGATGTTGATGCGGACGGTAAAATAGGTCACGCGCACAGCATGTACCGCAACCCGCAAAACGATTACGGCTCCGCGTGGATAGAGGGAGAAAAATGAAAGTTAAAAACTTTATTTTCTGTCGCAGTAAATCTTTAGGATCAATGGTAACGATCTCCCCGGCGGGCAGGGAACATAACCGCTGAATGTCGTTTTACAGGATGGTTGCGATAGCGCTATTTCCGGCAGGGATTATTAAAACAACGAGGATTATGCTAAAGCGGAACAACAGCGGCTAATTTGCCGAAGAGGAATTCTCCTCGTCGTTCTTGGCAGAAGCATTGTAGAAAATGTCATGCTCCCTCCTATGTGATTCCTTAAATTCTTCCAGTTTGGTGCCGATATTCACAACATCTCCGCGAAGATTGCTAATGTCTTCACGGATTTTTCCCTCCCCTTTGGCCATGTCTTCACGAACTTTTCCAATCTCTTCACGGACTTCTGCAATTTCTATGTGAAGTTCAACACGAACTTCGTTAATTTTTTCAGATAATATCCAAGTCGCTCCGATAATAGTTGCCATTATCGAAAATACAGCTACGATTGCTCCTGCGGTCGCTCCGATTATTTGCCACCTGCTCATGGCAAGCCTCCTACATACACCGTTGATAATCTATGCTCTCTTGTTGCATGCCGGTAGTATAACACAGGATCAAGATTGGGGTAAACCCAATTCCGATGATTTGGAAATATGCGATAAAAGGTGTATTTACAAGCGATTTGGCGAGTAGATGATCCGCCCCGTTTTTACCGCCCAATCGGCATTTCCCTAAAATAATGCGCGACAACTATCGTCCAATGCGCGCAAGGTTTCATCAAAATCCGCATCCGTATGAACACAAGACACGAATCTGCGGGTTCCCGGCAGGATGTACTGTCCGCGACGCAACAATTCTCCGTCCAATGCCCGCATCGAGGCACAGTCGCCCGCGGCGATGTCACGGTAATTTCGCGGCTCTTTCTCTATAAATAAAAACTGCCATAACGAACCGACATTGGCGGCCGTCGCCTTTATGCCATGACGGCGCAAAACTTCATTCGCTTCCCGGCAAAAAGAATCCGTTGCGGCATTCAAACGCTCGTAAACCCCGTCCGCGGACAGCTCGTCCAGCAAGGCCATTGTCATCGCCGCGCCAACGGGATTGCCATGCAGCGTTCCGTTAAAATACGCATACGAGTCGCCGTCTCCCTTGCGTGCGTTGTCCAGCAAATCCATTATCTCTCCGCGCCCCGCAACAACCGACAATGCGCCGCCTGCGCCGATTACTTTGCCGAACGCGGCAATATCGGGGATAATTCCCAGCTGCGCCTGCGCGCCCCCGTAGGCGACACGAAAGCCGGTGACGACTTCATCAAAGATCAGCACCACGCCCAAACGCGAGCACAGGTCTCGCAGGCCTTGCAGAAATTCTTTCTCCCCGCGAATGATGCGTTGAACGGGCTCAACGATAATGCCCGCAAGATCCCCGGCATGTTCCTCGGCAATGCGTGTTGCGGCATCCAAGTCGTTATACGGTGCAATCAACATGCTGTCGCGCGCTCCCGTCGGCGTGCCGTGGGTGTCCGCAGAGCCCTGCGGGTAGTTGCCCATCACGTCCGGGAAAGTGGAGACCATCGCATAGTCATGGTTGCCGTGATAGCCGCCTTCAAACTTCATCACCTTCTCGCGTCCCGTGAACGCTCGTGCCAGCCGCATTGAGTATGCCGTCGCCTCGGAGCCTGTCGTCGCGTAAACAATCTTATCGGCGCAGGGAATGTCGCGAACCAAACGCTCTGCCAGCCGCACCGCAACATCGCTCACAACGCCGAACATGTGCATCCCGCGCTCGGCCTGTTCCTGCATTGCTTTCACCAGCGACGGGTGCGAGTGGCCCAATATCAGCGCTCCGGCGCCGCAGGCATAGTCGATGTATTCGCGCCCCTCGGCATCCCAAAGGCGCGAACCCTTGCCGTGCGAGAAAATGAAGCGATCGGCTTTTGCCGGGGCGCTCCAGCCGATACCGTTGCCGGAGAGGTGTTTTTGCGCCGTTTGTGAAAGAGAATCGTCACTCATCGCTTGATACCGTCACGACAATGTTGCCGACATGCTTTTTCGAGACAAACGCTTCCTGGGCTTCGCGGAGTTGTTCCAGCGGGTAGGTCGCGGCCAGCAACGGGCGCACTTCACCGCGTTCAATATATTTCACCAATCGCGCGAACATCCCCGCGGGCGAAATTGTCGCGCCCGTGAAAGTCAAATCGTTGAGATAAAAGACGCGCAGGTCAAACTCGACAATCGCGCCCGCAATCGCCCCCGCGCAGGTATAGCGTCCGCGACGGGCGAGAACATCAATGAGTTGCTGCCATGCCGCGCCGCCGACAACGTCCGCAACAACGGTGACCGTTGAGCGTCCGATGGCCGATTGGAGTGCGGCGGCGAGGTCATCGACGTCACGTCCGAGCAATGCATCCGCTCCCAGCGGTGCAATCGCATCATGCTTGCTCGTTGAACATTGCGCTACAACACGGGCGCCGCGACGCTTTGCCAGTTGAATTAGCGCCGAGCCGACCCCGCCGGACGCCCCCGTTATCAGCACGACATCATCGGCGGTGACCTGTGCGCGCTCCAGCATATTCTCGGCGGTGATATACGCAATCGGGAAAGTCGCCAATTCCGCATCCGACAAGCCGCTTTCAATCGGATGAACATAGGCGTGATGCAGCACGACATATTCCCCAAAGCCTCCGTCCTGCTCGCTGCCGAGATAGCCGGCTTTGTCGAAGTCGTCAGGGTCGTTCAAGTCGCGCAGACACGGGTCGAGCAGCACGCGTCGGCCGATCAACGCATTATCCGCATTCGCGCCGACCGACTCTACAACACCGCAAACGTCGCCTCCCTGGATGCGCGGGAAACTCAACCCCGAACCTCCCCAGTCGCCGGCGGTGTTCGAAGTATCCGCATCAAGCGCATCGCTTGTTCCCCCGCGCACCGACTTTGAATACCAGGCCGTTCGCGTATTGATATCCGTGTTGTTCAGGCCGCTTGCACGAACCCGAACCAGCACCTCGTCGGCTTCCGCCTTCGGTTTCGGATAGTCGGTGCGGTAAACCAGTTTTTCCGGCCCGCCGTGTCCCGTCAGCACCATCGCGCGCATCGTTTGTTTTGAGGTTTCTTTGCTCATGCCAAATCCTTCTCGACCCATCCATGTAATAGGGCAATTGAATGCTCCGAGTCGATACCGGCCCCTTCCGGTGAAATCATCAAGGCGCTCGGGCGGTAGCCCCTTGAGTGCAGTCCCCGTTGTGTTGATTTCACCAATGCGAGGTCTTCGGCGAAGGTGGTGTCGCGATCAAGGTCGATAACTTCTTGCAAGCGCGCATCAACCTTCCCGTCCGGGCTGAACCAGCTTCGATAGACCCGGGTTGTCTCAACATTCAACGGGCGCCAATGGTACGCATTTGCCAATCCGCCCGGATATATCTGCAGACTAAAGCCCGGATACAAGTAAAAGCTTCCATAAGCTTTTTCGTCTTCTCCGGCGCCGCTTTCATACCATGCCTCTTCCTGTTTGGCCGCACGGGCGCTGTGACGTAGAACCCGTCCGCTTGAAAATTGCTGAATGTCGTAACTCTCCGGATCAACCACTCCTTTTGAAAAAGCCTGGTGCGCATTCTTGCAATGGTAACACTCATTGTAGTTGGCAACAGCCACGAGCCAGTTGCACTCCTCAACGGTGTGATGATCAAAAGCGAAGCGTTGCGCCTTAATGTCGGGACAGAGTTTTGTGACCGCATCGGCGACATCGGGATAGAGTTCATTCATGGACGCGGCGGAATCGTCCAAATTGACAAAGACAAACCCCAGAAAAGTTTCGACGCGCACCTGCGTCAAACAAATTTCTTCTCTAACGAAATTTTTGTTTTTTGATCCTCCCGGCGCCGCGCGCAGGCCTCCGTTCAGTTCGTATGTCCATTTATGGTAGGGGCAGGTCAGCAACTTGACCTGTCCTTCGCCGTTTTCGACCAGTGTGTGTCCGCGGTGCTGGCATACATTGTAAAACCCGCGCAGGGTTCCGTCGTTGTCCCGCACCAACAGGATATCCTGCTCAAAAAGCGAGAAGGCGTGGTAGGAGCCGTGCGCCTCAATCTGGCTCTCATGGCAGGCATACTGCCAGTTGGAAAAGAAAACCCTTTCCCGTGCGCGCGTGAAAACATCGGCATCGATATAATAACGGGAGGGTAGGGCGTAAGCGTTCATGAAGGCATCCAATTTACGAACAAATCCCCGTTACAGCAAGAAAATTCCACGGTTTTACAGGTGCGAATCACTTGCGCTTCTGTTATGCTGTACCTTCCAAAAATAACCTGTGAGGAACCTAATAATGAAACGCATTCTTTCCCTCGGACTTGCCGCGCTCGTCGTCGGCGCATTCGTCACCGCAAACGCCAACGCACAGCAAGTGCGCGTCTATAACTGGTCGGATTATATCGACGAAGAACTACTTAGCAAATTCGAAGAAGAAACCGGCATTGACCTCGTCTACGATGTCTTTGATTCCAACGAAGTGCTCGAAACCAAAATGCTTGCCGGCGGTTCGGGTTATGATGTCGTTGTGCCGAGCGGCAGTTTCTTGCAACGGCAGATCGCAGCCGGCGCATTCCAGCCTCTCGACCAAAGCAAGCTTTCCAACAGCGGACATCTTTGGGACCTCATCAAAGACCGCACCGATCAATACGATAAAGGAAACGTCTACTCCATCAATTACATGTGGGGAACAACCGGCATCGGTGCAAACGTCAATGAAGTTGCCGAATTGCTGGGTGACAATGCGCCGATAGATTCTCTTGATCTGGTCTTTGATCCGGGCAATATGGAGAAGCTGCAATCCTGCGGCGTATATTTCCTGGACGCGCCGAGCGAAATGATCCCCGCCGCACTCGCCTATCTCGGCGAAGATCCCACCAGCCATGATGTTGATGTCCTCGCCAAGGCCGAGGACGTGTTGTCCGCCGTGCGTCCCTACATCGCAAAGTTCCACTCAAGCGAATACATCAACGCGCTCGCCAACGGCGAAATTTGCGTTGCCTTCGGTTGGTCCGGGGATGTGCTGCAGGCGCGCGACCGTGCGTATGAAGCGGATAACGGCGTTGAAATCGCCTACAACGCTCCCAAAGAGGGCGCGCTCATGTGGTTCGATCAAATGGCCATTCCCGTTGATGCGCCCAACCCCGAAGGTGCACACGAGTTCCTCAACTTTATCATGGTGCCGGAAAACATGGCCGCCGCTTCCAACTATGTCTATTACGCCAACGGCAATCTGTCTTCGCAGAAATTTTTGCTGGAGGACGTCATTGGAGATCCTGCAATCTATCCCGATGAAGAGACATTGAAGTCGCTTTACACCACGACGCCCTACGGTCCGAAGCCGCAGCGCTTTATCACGCGCATGTGGACGCGGGTGAAATCGGGAACATAACACGCCTGATGCGGCGGAAGTGATGGAGACCCAAACGGCGAGCGGTAACGCCCTCGCACCTTGGGAAGACGCAAACGCAAAACCGCTCATCACTTTCCGGGATGTGAGCAAGCGCTTCGGTGCCTTTACCGCCATCGAAGCGCTTGATCTCTCCATCTACAAGGGGGAATTCTTTGCATTGCTGGGACCTTCCGGCTGCGGTAAGACGACGCTTATGCGCATGCTCGCCGGCTTCGAGAAGCCGACTACGGGCAGCATCCTGCTGGACGGCATCGACATCGCGAATGTGCCGCCTCACAAACGCGCCGTTAACATGATGTTCCAGTCCTATGCGTTGTTTCCGCATCTTACCGTTGCCGAAAACATCGCTTTCGGACTCAAGCGCACGACAATGGCAAAGGCGGACATCGCCGCACGGGTGGAGGAGATGCTCAAACTCGTGCAGTTGGAAAATTTCGCCGCACGCAGGCCGCATCAAATCTCCGGCGGACAGCAGCAGCGCGTGGCGCTGGCAAGGGCGCTGGCACGCGCGCCGAAGCTCCTCTTGCTTGATGAACCCCTTGCAGCGCTGGACAAGAAGCTGCGGCAGGACACGCAATTTGAACTTGTCGATATCCAGGAAAAAACCGACACGACCTTCGTCATCGTCACTCACGACCAGGAAGAAGCCATGACCGTTGCAACACGCATCGCCGTCATGGACCATGGAAGGCTCGTGCAAGTCGATAGCCCCGATCGTATCTACGAAACTCCAAACAGCGTATATGTCGCGGACTTCATCGGCGATGTAAATATTCTGAGGGGGCGGGGGCACACTCGCGCGGACGGCAAAGTCGAAATTACCTGGGCGGACGGACAGCCCAAACTCATCGGCACATCCGGTGAATCGCTCAATAACACCGAGTGCGCACTTGCGGTTCGTCCCGAAAAAATTGCCATCTCGTCAACGCAGCCTGCACAAGACGCCAACGCGCTGCAGGGAGCCATCCACGACATCGCATACCTTGGCAACACGTCCACATACCACGTGCGCCTCTCAAACGGGCAAATCCTTAAAGCGCAGGAAACAAACTCGCAGAGAATCTCCAAACGAAAATACACCTGGGAAGAAGAAGTCTGGCTTTCGTGGAACGAAACCGCCGGCGTCGTCTTAACGCGATAACATGAACCTGCAACGACGATTCCTCATCGCTGTTCCCTATGCGTGGCTGTTGCTGCTCTTCTTCATTCCCTTCGTCATCGTTCTCAAAATCGCCCTCTCCAACATTGCGCTCGCGATCCCGCCCTACGAGCCGACTTTTTCCTGGAGCGAGGGATGGAGCGGACTCGTCGCCTTTCTTCGCCAGCTCGACTTCGAGAACTTCGTTTTTCTTACGCAAGACTCCCTTTATTGGAAAGCATACCTTTCGAGTCTGCAAATCGCGTTCTTCTCAACGGTGTTGACCCTGCTGGTGGGGTTTCCCATAGCGCTGGGAATGGCAAACGCGCCGGAGCGCTGGCGCCCGATGCTGATGCTCATGATTATCCTGCCGTTTTGGACGAGTTTTCTCATCCGGATCTATTCATGGATGGGAATCCTCAATCAAGAGGGATTGCTGAACCAGCTTTTTCTCTGGGTCGGAGTCATTGATGACCCGCTCAAAATGCTCAATACGAACTTCGCCGTCTACATCGGAATCGTTTACACATACCTTCCGTTTATGGTGCTTCCCATCTACGCAACCCTCGAGAAACTCAATCCCGCGCTTCTCGAAGCCGCGGAAGACTTGGGATGCAATCACACGCAAAGTTTTTGGCTCGTCACCGTGCCGTTGTCGAAACCCGGAGTTATTGCCGGCTGCTTTCTTGTTTTCATTCCCGCGCTTGGCGAGTTCGTCATACCGTCGTTGCTTGGCGGTTCGCAAACGCTCATGATAGGAAAGGTTTTGTGGGAGGAATTCTTTTCCAACCGGGACTGGCCGGTCGCTTCCGCCGTTGCGATTGTGTTGTTGTTGATACTCATCGTCCCCATTATTTTGTTCCAGCGCAACGAACAAAAACAACGGGAGGCGGAAACATGAAGCGGCTTTCTTTCTTTAATATGACCTCGCTTACCTTCGGTTTCGCGTTTCTCTACATCCCGATGGCGTTGCTCATCTTTTATAGTTTCAACGCTTCGCGGCTTGTCACCGTATGGGCGGGTTTTTCAACCAAATGGTATGTCTCGCTCATCCAGGACGAAGCCTTTTTGCATGCCGCATGGACAAGCCTCAAAGTCGGACTGCTCTCTTCAACTGTGGCGACTGTGCTCGGCACCATGGCGGCCTTCGTGATGATACGGGGCGGTCGATTCTTCGGGCGCACGCTTTTCTCCGGCATGATTTACGCGCCCCTCGTCATGCCCGAAGTCATCACGGGCCTGTCTTTGCTGCTTCTGTTCATCTCCATCGGACTCGACCGCGGCGTGTTCACCATTGTGCTCGCCCACACGACCTTCTCCATGTGTTATGTATCCATCGTGGTGTCGTCAAGGCTGGCAACCTTTGACCGCTCTCTCGAAGAGTCGGCGCGCGATCTTGGTTGCACTCCCTTTGACGCGTTCAAAAGCGTCACTCTCCCCGTTATCGCGCCCGCAGTCATTGCCGGATGGCTTCTCGCTTTTACGCTCTCGCTGGATGATCTCGTCATCGCGTCCTTCACATCGGGCCCCGCCGCAACGACGCTGCCCATCAAAATCTTCAGTTCCGTGCGGTTAGGGGTTTCTCCAGAAATCAACGCGCTTTCGACCATACTCATTGCAATCATCACAATCGGAATGATTGTCGCTTCCATTGTTTCTAAAAACACAATCGCGCAAAAACAGAAACAAGTTCAAGAATGAAGGAAGTTGGAGGCTTGCGATTGAGAGCATCTTTTCAACCGCTTGCCCCATATCCCGATCCCTGGAAAAAGCCCCGACAAAATCCTTTGGATGATGCCGGGGCTTCTCCCCTTTGGGTTGGTTTGCACAGATTCGAGGTCGGTCTGCTGACGACCGGTGCACCAGACGCCGGATTCAAACGGCAA
>JAPOUU010000071.1 GCA_026708505.1 Hyphomicrobiales bacterium
GAATTTTCCCTTTACACTTCGGCCGGACGCAACACGACCGACTCTCCGCATCCGCAAGCGTCAACCTGGTTGGGATTCTCGAACACGAACCCCGACGAAATCTCTCCCTCCCGGTAATCCATCCGCGCCCCGAGCAAAAACATCACGGCACCGGCATCAATAAAAATCTTAACGCCCTTCTCCTCAATGGTTTCATCCCCGGACTGCGCGCCTTCGGCATAATCGATTTTGTAAGACATCCCCGCACATCCCGCGTTCGCCACGCCAAGCCGAAGCCCCGCAGCGGGAGTCTCGCTGCGTTCGAGCAACGCGCGTATGCGCTCGGCGGCGGCGTCCGTCAAGGTCAAAACAGGAGGTCTTTCGTTTAGAGCGGCCATCAAAACATATCCAACATGAGCCGTGCCTCATCCGACATTCTCGAAGGATCCCACGGCGGTTCAAAAACCATATTGACGCGCACCTCGCCGACGCCTTCAACTCCGGAAACGGCATCGCGCACCCATACAGGCATGTGCTCGGCAACGGGACAACCGGGCGCGGTGAGAGTCATGTCAATATCAACACTTCCATCGTCCAATTGTTCAACCTTATAGATAAGTCCTAATTCGTAAATATCAACGGGAATCTCCGGGTCGTAAACCGATTTCAGCGCGGCAACCAGGGCGTCACGCATAGCGTCCGTATCGGAGCGCACTGCCGGGACGGGTGTTTTTTCCTCGATTGCAGGCCCTGTCGCATCGACATTGCCGTCCGGATTGTCATCGAGTTCGAGTTGCAGGGAAGCGGAATCGTCCATCGTTCTTTGCCTCAATCAAGAAGTTTAATGGCGCGCTTGAGCGCGCTTGCGAGGGTTTCGACATCCTCGTGCGTATTGTAGATTGCGAAAGAAGCCCGTGCCGTTGCGCTCACGCCGAAGTGCTCCATCAACGGCTGGGCGCAATGGTGCCCCGCTCGAACGGCGACGCCGTATTGGTCGATAATGGTCGCGATGTCGTGCGCGTGTCCATTGTCGACGGTGAAAGAGACAATGGAGCCGCCCGCATCGGTGACGCCGACAAGATTCACGCCGTTGATTTTGCCGAGCTGTTCGATGGCGTGCTGCCGCAAGGCGGCTTCGTGCGCCTGTATTTGACGCCAGTTCCAGCTTTGGATGTATTCGAGAGCGGAGCCGAATGCAATGGCCTGGGCGATGGGAGGAGTGCCGGCTTCGAAGCGGTGGGGCGAATCGGCGTAGGTGATGTTGTCGCGCGCAACCTCGCGAATCATTTCACCGCCGCCGCGATAGGGGCGCATGGCTTGGAGGTGTTCGCGTTTGGCATAGAGTGCGCCTATGCCCGAGGGCGCGTAGAGTTTGTGTCCGGTAACCGCGTAAAAGTCGCAATCGATATCCCGGACATCAACCGGCATGTGTACGGCCGCTTGCGATCCGTCAACAACGGTGATGATGCCGCGTTCGTGTGCACGTTTAATAATGTCCTTGATCGGAAGGATTACGCCGGTCGCATTGGACATATGCGTAACGGCGAGCAGTTTGACGCGCGGAGTAAGCGCTTTTTCGAGGGAGTTGATGTCGAAACTCCCGTCTTTATTGCATTCGATCCAGCGCAACTGGACGCCCTTGCGCTCGCGCAAGAAATGCCACGGAACGATGTTCGAGTGATGCTCGAATACGGTAAGCGCGATTTCATCTCCTTCCTGCAGCATCGGTTCGGCAAAACTCGAAGCAACGAGATTGAGAGAATCCGTGCTTCCGCCGGTGAAGATGATTTCATCGATGTGTCGCGCGTTGAGGAATCCGCAAAGCGTTTTGCGGGAATCTTCATACGCCGCGGTTGCAAGATTGGAGAGATGGTGCATGCCCCGGTGGACATTGGCATAGGCATTCTCGTAGGTGTTCGCGAGCGAATCGAGGACGGCTTGGGGCTTTTGCGCCGAGGCCGCGCTATCGAGATAGACGAGCCGGTGCCCGTGCGGACGGGCGCTTGCGAAGATGGGGAAATCGTCGCGTGCGAGCGCAATATCCCGCGAGGACGCATCCGGAACGGACGCGCGGACGGGAGAGAATTCTTGTGTTGATGCTTCCATGCTGTGTCCTCCAAGACATTCTAGCATAAATGTTAAAAACGCGCTAAAAGGGCTCGTTTTCGTGCGCTGTCGCCATATCGAGCATGGAATTAAAGCGAAAAGCGCAGGAAGGCCGCGTGCGCGGCTTCATGGTCGCGCCGAAACCCTCGCGGGCATGCCGGCGATAGATATGACACGATACAAGCCCGATATCGTTGGCGGGCTCGTGATCATGGAACATGCTCTCGGCGGTATGGAGGATGTCGCTTTTGCCGATGCCGGCTTTCTGCAGGACATCAAGCATGTGGTGGAAGTTTTTCGGGGACGGCTTATACGCACCGGCATCTTCGGCAGTGACAATCACGTCAAATTCAACGCCGAGTTTTTCGTTGCTCGCCTGAAAGCTCTGCCTGTCGACATTGGAGAGGATGACGAGTTTGTAATGCTTCTTGAGATAGGCGAGCGCTTCGGCGGAGTCGGGGAAGGCCGGCCAGTTTCGAACCGAAAGTCCGTATTCGCGACACTCGTCTTCGCCGGCATCAACGCCCCATTCTTTTGCGAGATCCGCGTAAACGTCCCTTAGCAATTCCCGATAGAGTCGCTCGGGCGTTTGCGCCTGGTGGCGCGACTCGTACCGGGCGTGCGCTTCGAGAATATCGTCCCCTGAAAGCGTGCGCTCGATGCGCGATGTGAGCGGTCGAAGATTTTCGAGAATGCCGCTCTCCCAATCGATGAGCGTTCCGTAGCAATCGAAAGAAAGGGTTGTGAAGTCGCGCAGGCGCATGATGTGCCTCCTTGAAGTTACGCGGCGAGGTCTTTGCGCATTTCGGTAGCGGCGGCAAAAGAAAAAAGAAATCTAAACAGGCCGACGGCGCGGGTTTGGACGGAACGGTAGCCCCGCCGTTCATAAAGCCGGCGCGCAAGGGGGTTGGTGTCGATGACATCAAGACGCACGCCCTGCTTTCCGAGTCTTCGTGCGTGGTCCTCGACGGCGGCAAGCAGAAGCGTTCCGATGCCTTTCCCCCGTGCCTCGTTGACGACGGCAAGCCCGTCCATCAAGAGCGTATCGGAGGATTTGGATCGGTCGAGCATTGCCATCGCGAGCAGCCGGACGCAGCCGCTCCATCCGAAGATGCGATACATGGAGGCTAATTTCGGAGAGAACACGCCCCGTCCGTTTTGTTCGAAGCCCGCGACTCCGAGGAGCCGCCCGCCCTGCAGCGCAACGAGAACGCGGTCGAGATTGAGGCTTTCGCTCAGGAGCCGCTCGGCCTTTTCGCCGGTGCCGAGAAAGGGCGCGATTTTTTCGTGGAGCGCATACAGGTACAGCCGGGCAATCGCGTCTCGATGCTGTTCTTGTCCGCCGAGGCGGATATCAACTTGCGCGGACGTGTTCATGCTTCCCGGGCCCGGACGGAAGCGTCTTCCAGCCAGTTGAGCGCACGTGATTCAACGGCAAGTTGGAGCGCGTCGTCTTCGATGCGTTCGAAAACATCGTTGAGAAAAGCATTGATGAGGAGTTGGCGCGCGTTGCCTTCGGAGATTCCGCGCGCACGCAAATAGAAGAGCGCCTCCTGGTCGAGTTCGCCGACAGCGGATCCGTGGGCGCATTCGACATCATCGTTGAAGATTTCAAGTTCGGGCTTGGCGTTCATGGATGCGCCGCGCCCGAGGAGAAGCGCCTTGGAGGTTTGTTGTCCGTTGCTTTGCGTTGCACCGGGTTCGACGCGCACGAGTCCCTGGAAAACTCCGCGCGCATCATCCGTGAGAACGCTTTTGACGAGCGTATCGGAGATGCAATCCGGAACCTTGTGATGAAGCTTCGCGTTAATATCACGTGTTTCACCGGCGTTGGCAAGCGAAAGCGCGCTGAGTTTCGCCGTTGCTCCGCCGCCTTCGAAAAGGACATTGTATTCGCGCCGCACGAGTTTCCCGCCCACGCCCAGCGCCGCGCAGGAAAGTTGCGCTTCCTGTTTTAGCCGCGCTTTCAGCCGTGCGAGAGAGATATGCTGCGTTCCGTTGTCTTCGACGCAGGCATGTTCGAGTTTCGCGGATTCATCAAGGGTGACATCGGTTATATGGGTCTGCAAACAAGGAACATCTCCTATGCCGGCATGCGTTTCGAAAAGCTTCAGGTTCGCACCCTTGCCGAGACGCACGTTTGCCCTTGAGTGCATGGAGCAGGACTCTTTATGCGTGGAAGCAAAGAAAAGATGGATGAAAGCTTCCGCTCCGGCGTTCGGATCGACAATGATTTCAAATCCGTCGCTCGCCAGTGACAGATTCAAACTTCCGAGCATGTCGTTGTCCCCGTCACCCACGTCTTCGTTTGCGAGCGGCACGTATCCGGCCCGAAGTCGAACGGTTTTGGGAAGTTTGTCCAGCCTGGAATGTTGCGCGCTGAATCTTCCATCAACAAAAACAATGCTTGCGGACAATTCGCCTCCGGCCTGTGCGCGTGCATTCTCGAGAGCCTCGTCCAGGGATCCGAGAGCCCCTTTGAAGGGTTCGTTTAATTGTATGTCTCCCGAGGATGAAAGCGGAGGCAGGGGGCCTTGCAACGCACCGGCGAGGTCGGTATACCGCCATGCTTCCAAACGCCGCGTGGGCAGGCCGAGAGCGGCGAATTGCTCGCGCGCCTTTCTCCGCAGGGCGGTTTCCTCGCCGGTTGACGCACCCGCTTCGATGCGTTTGGCCGCCTCCATTAAAGACGTCACCGCCTGATGTGCGCCTTGCGGCAGATTCGAAACTTGCGCGCTCATGCTTGTGCGGTCTGTGCGGTCCGGGCGGATTGCTGGAATTCGGCGTATCCGCCGTCTTCGACTTTTTGCGCAAGTTCGGGTCCGCCGGAATGGAGAATGTTTCCATCCGCCATGATGTGGACATAATCGGGACGCACATGCTGCAACAACCGTTGATAATGGGTGATGAGAAGCATGGCGCGCTCGGGCGAGCGCAGGCTTTCAATTCCGGTTGCAACGGTCTTGAGCGCATCGACATCAAGACCGGAATCGGTTTCATCCAGAACGGCAAGCGTGGGTTCGAGCAGCAACATCTGCAAAATCTCCGCACGCTTTTTTTCACCGCCCGAAAATCCGAGATTGATGTATCGCTTGAGCATGCTCTCGTCAAAAGAGAGTTGCGCGGCGAAGGCTCTTACCTGCTTGAGGAATGCAACGGCGTCCAGTTTGTCCTTTCCGGCAGCGGCGCGGCGGGCGTTGACGGCCTCCTTGAGGAAACTGATGGTGGCGACCCCGTCAATGGCAACGGGATATTGAAATCCGAGGAAGAGTCCGGCACGCGCGCGCGTCTCAACATCCATTTCGGCAAGATCGCTGCCCTCAAAAAGGATGCGTCCGTCCGTGATGTCGTATCCGTCTTTGCCCGCGAGAATGTATGCGAGGGTGGATTTGCCCGATCCGTTCGGGCCCATGATGGCGTGAACCTGTCCGCGCTCAAGAACGAGGTCAACGCCGCGCAGGATGGCCTTGCCATCGACTTCGGCGTGGAGATTCTGGATTTGAAGGAGCGGAGCGCTGCTCACCCGATGCTTCCTTCCAGCGAGATTCCAACGAGTTGCTGGGCTTCAACGGCGAATTCCATCGGCAGTTTTTGCAGAACCTCCCGGCAGAATCCGTTGACGATGAGAGCGACGGCTTCTTCTTCGCCGATGCCGCGCTGGCGGCAGTAAAACAGTTGCTCTTCGCTCACCTTCGAAGTCGTTGCTTCGTGCTCGAGAAGCGCGGTCGGGTTTTTGCTTTCGATGTAGGGGGTCGTGTGCGCGCTTGTCGAGTCGCCGATGAGAAGCGAATCGCATTGCGTAAAGTTGCGCGCGGATTCGGCCTTGGGATGGATGGAAACAAGTCCGCGATAACAGTTGGAGGACTTGCCGGCGGATATTCCCTTCGAGATGACCCGGCTGGACGTGTTCTTGCCGAGGTGGAGCATCTTTGTTCCGGAATCGATTTGCTGATGGTTGTTTGCGATGGCGATGGAGTAGAACTCGCCGACGGAGTTGTCGCCGCGCAGGATGCAGCTCGGGTATTTCCAGGTGATGGCGGAACCGGTCTCGACCTGCGTCCACGATATTTTTGAGCGGTCGCCCCTGCAATCGCCGCGCTTGGTGACAAAATTATAAATGCCGCCCTTGCCCTCGGCATCGCCCGGATACCAGTTTTGAACGGTGGAGTATTTAATCTCGGCGTCGTCAAGGGCGACAAGCTCGACCACCGCCGCATGGAGCTGGTTTTCATCCCGCTGCGGCGCGGTGCATCCTTCGAGATAGCTGACGTAAGAATCCTTTTCGGCAATGATGAGCGTGCGCTCGAACTGGCCGGTGTTGGCTTCGTTGATGCGGAAGTAGGTGGAGAGTTCCATCGGACACCGCACGCCTTCGGGGATGTAAACAAAAGAGCCGTCGGTGAAAACCGCGGAGTTGAGGGTTGCGAAAAAATTATCCGAATAGGGAACGACGGAGCCGAGATAACGGCGCACGAGCTCGGGATGTTCCTGAACGGCTTCGGAGAACGAAGAGAAGATGACTCCGACTTCCCGGAGTTTTTCCTTGAAGGTCGTTGCAACGGACACGGAGTCGAAGACGGCGTCAACGGCAACGCCTGCGAGTATTTCCTGCTCGGCGAGGGGAATGCCGAGTTTTTCGTAGGTGCGCAATAATTCCGGATCGACCTCGTCAAGGCTCTTGGGACGGTCGACATTGGTCTTCGGCGCTGCGTAATAATAGAGGTCCTGGTAATCGATGGGCGGATGGGCAACGCGCGCCCAGTCGGGATGGCTCATCTTAAGCCAGCGCTGATAGGCGCGCAGACGCCATTCCAGCAACCATTCGGGCTCCTGTTTTTTCGCCGAGATGAAGCGGATGATGTCTTCGTTGAGACCTTTGGGCGCCTTGTCGGATTCGATGTCCGTGAAGAAATCGTATTTCTTGCGCTCGTCCCGGAGACGCTCAACGGCATCAACTGTTTGCTGTGCTAATGGAGACATGGCTCAAGTGTTTTTTGGTTTTCTTTGGTTTTAATGCGCGAGGCCAGTTCCTGCCAGGATTCGAGGAAGCGCTCGATGTCGGCACGGGTTGTCTGCCACCCCAGCGAGATCCGAAGCGCATTTTGCGCAAGATGCGATCCAACGCCCATAGCGGTCAGGACGTGGGAAGGGGCGAGTTTTCCGCTGGAACAGGCAGAGCCGGAACTAACCGCAATCCCCATCAGATCGAGAGCGATGATGCTGCTTTCGGCTTTTGCCGCCTGGGTCGTGTCGTTCATTGCGAAGCAAGAAGTGTTTGGCATTCTGTTTGCGCCTTTGGAAAATATGGTGACGTTACCGGATGAAACCAACTCGTCCTCCAGTTTACCACGAAGTTGCCCCAACTTGTTGAAAGTTTCAAAACGCGCGGGCGCAAGGCTTGCCGCAGCGCCGAGTCCCGCGATACCCGCGATGTTTTCCGTTCCCGAACGCCATCCCCTTTCCTGCCCTCCTCCGAGGATGACGCCTTGAAACGGCGGCGGCATTTCGAGGGTCTCGCGCAGGCACGCAAGCGCGCCAACGCCCGCAGGACCTCCCATTTTATGGGCGGACAGCGCACAAAAATCGAGATTGTAGTCGGCGGGATAAAAGGGGATTCGCCCTATGGTTTGAACGGCATCGCAGTGGATGAAGCCGCCCGCACCGTGCATCCGCTCGGCGGCCTGCTCGATGGGCTGGATGGCTCCGGTTTCATTATTGGCCGCCATGCAAGCGAGAAAGGCGATATCATCCGATTCGCAAAGCGCGGCGTCCAAATCGTCCAGGTCCATGCACCCGTTCTTATCGAGTTGGACAATCCGGGTCGGCAACGAGTGCGCGGCCGCATGCTGGAGAACGCAAGGATGCTCGCCGGCGGAAACGAGGAGCCGCTTCGCGCCCAGCGGAACCGCTTGCGCAAGCGCGAGCCCGTTGGCTTCCGCGCCACCGGAAGTAAAAACGACGGCCAAGGGAGAAACCCGCAACAGTCCGCCGGTTTGCTCGCGCGCGGTATCGATGATTGCGCGGGCGCGCCGTCCGGGCGCATGCGGCGAGGACGGGTTTGCATCAACCCCCAGCGCCTCGCGCATGGCATTAAGCGCTTCCTCCCAGACGGGCGTCGAGGCGTTGTGGTCGAGATAGGTGTGCATCATGGGTTTCATCGTCATCTAAAACGTTAGCAACCAGGGGAGGAGAGATTGTCTATTATAGCAATGATTCGGGGGGCAATTGCATGAAAAGAGGTAACGATGGCGTTAAATGTCAGGCCGTCCTTGCTACGGTCGGGAAACTTTTCAACACAATCTCCTACACACTCAATCGGGCGAGCCAAACAAATTCCAAAAATTGGTAGTGAAAATTGATATTGAGGATTGTAAAAAAATCCCTATCGCAACAACAAGAAGACCAATAATACTTTGGATGAAAGTGTTCCGCTCGTTAAACCATGGCCAGAAAACGTCCGTCACAAAAGGAAATAATGTATTCCCCCTTCCTTCTCTAACCTTCTTTCCCGCCGGCAACGGAAACTTTGCCGTATAACCCGGTTTTTCAGTTTGTAATTTCGATAACGCTGACTCTGATGGCAGAGTCCCTTTTTTATCCCCCCTCGTTGTATCGGGCATAATACTCGTTCCGTATCAAATCATTGTCTATTTCTTCTGCGCCTGCCTGCTTTGTTGCATTCCACGCCCCTTTTGGCCAGTGGCTAATTTCCACCAACTCTCTTGCGGAAAACTTGCCCCATTTATCATAAGCAATTTTGAGAATGGCAACTTCATCCTCATACCCGTTTATCGCTTCTTTCCTCTCATCCATTATTGAAGCGATGTCACTAAAGGTATCTACCGGAACGTTGCCATTTCCAAATTGCTTTACATAATTGTGAAGTTTTTCGACGGCAGGACCAAACGGCCAGGCCACAAATCTATTTTCGATTAAAGCTTCAAATTCTTTATCCTCACCGTCCTGCACACCAATGTAGAGCATATTGGCAAAGTACAGAATTTTCTGCAGTTGCAGATTCGTTAAATTGCCATCGGACAATTCGCTAAGGACCTTAGCTCCTTGAAGGCACGAAATTTTCTTCTTTTTATTTTTCATGGTTCCATTTTCACATAAATTCCACCGTAATTCAAAGGCGATTATATCACCTCGCATCATCAATTTTTCGTCCATTTCCAGAGCCAATATCGACCATTTTGCTGACGTCAGCAAAATGGTCTAGAACCTTATGGTCACTCGTTTTACAGGCCGTTTTGGCTTTGGATACAACCAGAGCAAAATTTCGCCATTGGTCATAACCCAGAAGGTGCTGAAGATCACGGGCAAGCCAATATTCAACCCCGTTTTCGGTTTCCTGGGCATGAGACTCAAAATCGTCTGTAAGCATTGCAATCAACTCTTTCTTCATACTGGTACCTGGGTAAGAAACACTCCTCGTCCGGGATTTGGGAAGGATTATTCTGTTAGAGATGGGAGCGGTTGGCTGTTCAATGATAACTAACGGACGGGCACAAACGGCCACAATCAATTGTTAGTTATTAGAAATCATCGAGGGTATCGACATCATTGTCGTCCTCAGCGCCAAACCACATCATCAGCGCTAGAACACAGATACTTACGATGGACCAAAAGCCGCCGCTTTCACCGCTTTTCTCAACCTTGTCGTCGGTCCTGCCGAATCCTTTCCCGCCTTCCATTATCACACCTCCGTTTTAAACTCCCGCCATCCACTGTCACGCGTAGCATTGATTTTCGAAAAAGTCAATGGTTTTCCCAGATTTTACGGCTAGTTACGCCAATCGAAAGCGCAAATGGAGGAGTTTTGGAATTGATTCTTGTTGCATTAACGGCGACCCGACCCGGCTCGCAGATTGCCGGAAGCGCAAACGGGGCAGATTCACCTCCGGTTTGATGGCGCCCCCGGCCTTCGTTAAGGGGCAAAAACCCCCCGATTCGCGTTAAAACTTCCTTTTTAAACAGAAATCCGCTATACTCCCGCCTTCGGGGCGGAGGGGTTTTTTACGAGTTGTAGCTTGGAGAAGAGTGAATGTCGGGTGTGATATTCAACGGCCCCGCAGGGCGCCTTGAGGGGTACTATTGCCATTCAGAACGCAAACATGCAAATCTTGCGCTGGTGCTGCATTCGCACACGCAGCTCGGCGGAAGCATGAACCACCCGCTGCCGAAACGGGTGTTTGACGCCTTTGCCGAGCGCGGATTTTCGGTTTTGCGGTTTAATTTCCGCGGAGCCGGGAGATCCCAGGGGGAATTTGATTCCGGACATGGCGAGTTGGCGGATGCGGCAAGCGCGCTGGACTGGCTGCGGGTTCAAAATCCCGAGCATGAACAATCCTGGATAGCCGGATTTTCGTTTGGCGCGTGGATCGGGATGCAGTTGCTGATGCGCCGTCCCGAGATTGAGGGGTTTGTCTCGATAGCCCCGCCTGCCAATCTGTACGACTTCAATTTCCTGGTTCCGTGTCCCTCGTCGGGATTGGTCCTGAACGGCAGCGCGGACAAACTCGCACCTCCCAAGGAGGTCGGCAAGTTGGTTGACCGGTTGCGCACGCGCAACGGGATCGACATACAGCAACGCACCTTTCGCGGTGCAAACCATTTGTTTGAGAATCATTTGGATCCGATGGCAAAGGCGGTAGGGTCGTATATTGACAGCCGCATGTCCGTCACCTGCTGACGGCCATCGCGCACAAAGCAGATGAAGAATACGCAAAAGAGCATGGATTCAATTTTACCTGCATTTACGCCGCCGCGCGCGTATGTGGTGCGGTGCATCCTGTTTCTGGCGGTATTGGGATTTCCGCTGGCGGTTTTGAGCGAGCAGATTATCACGTTCTTTTTTCAAAACCCGTTTTTGAACGTGTTGATCTTGTTTACGCTGCTGCTGGGAATCTTTCACACCCTCCATCAAATCCTTCGTTTGAATCGCGAGATAGCCTGGTCGAGACACACCGCCCAGAGACTCATCGATATCGGTGACGACGACGAGCAGGTTATCGTCAAGATGCCGCGCCGGCCGAACCTGCTTGCGCCTTTGGCCGCGCTCCTGGAAAAGTCGGGAGGCAGCACCTCGTCGCTTTCGCCGACATCTTCGCGGTTTTTGCTGGACTCGATAGCGACGCGCATGAACGACGCTCGAAGCGTTTCACGCTACCTGATCGGCTTGTTGATTTTCCTGGGGCTGCTTGGAACCTTTTGGGGGCTGCTTGAAACGATAACGGCGATCGGCGACACGGTGCGCTCGCTGGGCGGAGGAGCGGGGGATCCGGTCGGCGCGTTCGAGGAATTGCGCGCCGGGCTTGAGGCTCCCCTTGCCGGAATGGGAACGGCCTTTTCATCTTCGTTGTTCGGACTTGCAGGGTCGCTCGTCCTGGGATTTTTGGACCTCCAGGCGGGACAGGCGCAGGGACGGTTTTACAACGAACTGGAAGAGTTTGTTTCCGACCTGACCCACATGGAAACGCGGCACGCAAGCGACGCGGCCGCGGCGGGCAAACCATCGGGCGCGCTGGCGGACGAGACCCATGTGCTGGAAGACATCCGTCGCTTGCTGATGGTTTCCGAAGGCGAGCGTGCTTTGGCGGGACGCAATCTCGAAGCGATTGTCTCGATATTGCAAAAAGCCTTCCCGCCATCCGGCGAAGTTCCCGGCAAGCCCGACACAAATAAAACCGACACAAAAAAGAAGTAGGGACCATCGATGAGTCTCCTGGCACATCGAGGACGCCGCCCGTTTGAAGATTCAAACTACTGGCCGGGGTTTGTCGATGCGATGGCAACCCTGTTGCTGGTGGTGATATTTTTATTGTCGGTTTTTATTCTCGGACAATTTTATTTGGGACAGGCGGTGAGCGGACGCGATGAGGCGTTGCTTCGATTGCAGTCGCGCATTGCCGAACTGGGAGAACTGCTTGCCCTGGAAGAGCGCAACAACGAAAACCTTCGTTTGCAATTGCAGGAATTGGAGACGTCGTTGCAGGCGGCGCAGGAAGCGCAGCTGGCCGAACCGCAAGAGGACGGCGTCCGCGCCCAATTGCAAGAAGAGGTCGTCTTTTTAAACCGGCAACTGGACGTGCTCCAGACACAATTGCGCGCACTCCAGGCGGCGCTGGAGGAATCCGAAGAGAAGGAAAGACAGCAACGCGTCGAGATAGCAAATCTGGGTTCGCGGTTGAATGCCGCGCTGGCTCGAAGGGTTCAGGAGTTATCGAGGGTTCGCTCGAAGTTTTTTGACACGCTATCGAAGGCGCTGGGCAACCGCGACGAACTTGTCGTCGTGGGGGATCGATTTGTTCTGCCGGCAGAGGTTCTTTTTGATCTCGGCTCGGCGGAGTTGAACGTCCGGGGCGAGGAAGAAATCAACAAACTCGCGGATGTCGTTCTGGAGATCGGCGAATTGATTCCCGAGGACATCGATTGGGTTTTGCGCATTGACGGCCATACGGACGTGCTGCCGATAGCAACCGCCTTGTTTCCGTCCAATTGGTATTTGTCGACGGCGCGCGCGATTGCGGTGGTCGAGGCGCTGGCCGAGCGCGGCGTTGATGAAAAAAGACTGCTCGCGGCCGGGTTTGGAGAGTTCCGCCCCCTGGTCGACGGGCTGGATAGCGAATCACTACGAAAGAATCGGCGAATCGAGTTCAAGCTGACCGAGCGCTAGAAGCCGCGAATCGGCAGGGCGGCAGGGCGGCAAGACATCACCGACAGCATTGCGAATCGGTCCCGGGACCGCAAAAGGCGGTTTCAAACCGCCCGAATCACCCCCCCCCCCCCCCCGATTCGCTATTCCACACAACGAAAATGCTGTTTAAATAATTTCACAAAAAATAATTGACTTATCAGCCGAAATAACACAAATTCGCTCTACGAACAGAGTCCCGCCCCCAACCTCCCGAATCACCCGAATCCAATGGCACAGCATCACAACCAGACAGCCCAGACCCTCGCCGTAACGGCAAACCGACTCTTGGACGGCGAAGTCGTTTATTTCACCGCCGGAGGAAGCTGGTCGGAACACTTCGGGGATGCGGCCGTCGTCCACAACAAGGACGACGGGGAAGCCCTGCTTCAAAAAGCGATGCCGTCCGTCGAAGCCCTCGAGATCATCGGCCCCTATCTTTTTGAAGTGCGCGAACTCGGGGACGGCGCCGCACCGGTCAGCGTGCGCGAAAACATCCGGATGAAAGGCCCGACCGTGCGCCTTGATCTCGGCAAGCAAGCGGAGCGTCCCCGTGTATAGGTACGACGAATTCGACCACAAGATTGTCACCGAGCGGGTCGAGCAATTCAGGGGGCAGGTGGCCCGCCGGCTTTCCGGCGAACTTTCCGAAGACGAGTTCAAGCCGCTCCGTTTGATGAACGGGCTCTACCTCCAGCTCCACGCCTACATGCTGCGCGTTGCCGTTCCCTACGGAACGCTTTCCTCGAAGCAGTTGCGCCAACTCGCCCACATCGCGCGCAAATACGACAAGGGCTACGCCCACTTCACGACGCGCCAGAACGTTCAATACAACTGGCCCCGCCTCGCCGACGTTCCCGACATTCTCAAGGATCTCGCCGATGTGGAGATGCACGCCCTGCAAACCTCCGGAAACTGCATCCGGAACATCACCACGGACCCCTACGCGGGAGTCTCCGCGGACGAGCTCGAGGACCCGCGCCCCTGGGCGGAGATATTGCGGCAATGGTCCAGCCTCCATCCGGAGTTTTCCTTCCTGCCGCGCAAATTCAAAATTGCCATCAACGGCGCAAAAGAAGACCGCGCCGCAATCCTCTTCCATGACATCGGAATCGGAATGGCGCGCGGCGACAACGACGAAGTCGGCTTTCGCGTTTATGTGGGCGGCGGACAGGGACGCACCCCGATGATTGCCGAGTGCATTCGGGAATTTCTGCCCAAGGCCGACCTGCTTGCGTACATGGAAGCGATTCTGCGCGTCTACAACCGCTTCGGCCGGCGCGACAACCTCTACAAGTCGCGCATCAAAATACTCGTTCATCAAATCGGCGCCGAAGACATGGCCAAACAGGTCGAGGTCGAATTCGCCGCCATTCAAAAACAAAGCGATTCGCTGAAGGTGCCGCAGAAAGAGGTCGATCGCATTCTTGCTTATTTCGCGCCGAAAAATTACGAATCGCTCGGCGAATTCGCCCCCGAGACGGAAGAGGCGCGGCTCGCGGACGAAGCCTTTGCCCGCTGGCTGGACGTCAACACCGCGGATCACAAAGTTCCCGGCTATCGAATCGTCAACATCTCCACCAAGCCAATCGGCGGCATTCCCGGCGACATGAGCGCGGACGACATGGATGCCGTTGCCGACCTTGCGGACAAGTTCAGCTTCTCCGAGCTGCGGGTCACCCACAAACAAAACCTTACCTTCACCGACGTGCGCCGCAAGGATTTGCACGCGCTTTGGAAAGCACTCGATGAGCGCGGGCTCGCAAGCGCGAACATCTCGCTGATCACCGACCAGATTGCCTGCCCCGGCCTTGACTACTGCAACCTCGCAAACACGCGCTCCATTCCCATCGCGCAGGAGATCTCGCAGCGCTTCGAAGACGCGGATTTGCAGCGCCGAATCGGCCGGCTTCACATCAACATCTCCGGCTGCATCAACGCCTGCGGACACCATCACGTCGGACACATCGGCATCCTCGGCGTCGACAAAAAAGGCGTCGAATATTACCAGGTCGGCCTGGGAGGCTCGTCCGACAACAACGGTTCCATCGGCAAAATCGTCGGCCCGGCTTTTGCGAGAAACGAGATTGTCGATGCCATCGGAACCATCGTCGATACCTATCTCGACCAACGCGTCGACGGCGAGGAATTCCTCGACACATACAGACGCATCGGCTTACAACCCTTCAAGGAGACACTCTATGATACTGCGCAACATTAACAACCGTTTTGAGTTTGTCGAAGACAATTTCGAGCGCATTGAAGATGATGCTCCCGTGCCCGCGACCGGCGCCGTGCTGGTAAGCGCGAACCGGTGGCTCGAAGAACACGACGCGCTCTCCGGGCGCGCCGAGCCCGTCGGCGTCTGGATCGAAGGCGACGGGGATCTTGAGGGGCTCGGTGAAAAGTGCGCGCAACTCGAACTCGTAGCCCTGCGGTTCCCGGTGTTCAAGGACGGTCGGGCCTATTCCCAGGCCCGGCTGCTGCGCGAGCGCTACGGCTTCAAGGGCGAACTGCGGGCAACCGGAAACATTCTGCGCGACCAGCTCGCCTTCATGGAACGCTGCGGTTTTGACGCTTTCGAACTTGACGAGCGGGTCGGGTTGGAGCAGTTTAACAAAGCTTTGACGGAGATTTCCGTGTGCTACCAGCCGACAGGGGACGGACGGGTGCCGGTTTATCAACTCAGGGCGGCGCGAACGCCTTTGGAGCAGACGCGCGCAACCGCATAACCTTCAACGGGCATCAGGGGAAAGTTTCGATGCGTGCCACACTCGTTTTTGTTTTGGGAGCCTTGCTGTTCACCGCGGGCTGCTGCGAAGAGCCCGACAAGCTAACCCTCCAACTTAAATGGAAAATCCAGGCCCAGTTCGCCGGATACCTCGTTGCACTCGAGAAAGGATTCTACGAGGAAGAAAACCTTGATGTCACCATAAACGCGGGCGGGCCCGGAATCGCCACGCCCGAAGTGCTTGCCAACGGCGAAGCCGACATCATCATTGACTGGATGCCCTCGGCGCTGGCCGCACGCGAAACCGGCATTCCGCTCGTCAACATCGCGCAGCCGTTCGCCAACTCCTCCATGATGCTGGTATGCCTGCGCGACAGGAATGTTACGTCCGTCGTGCACTTTGCCGGCAAAAAAATGGGCGTATGGTTCGCCGGCAACGAGTATCCCTTCCTGAGCTGGATGAACCGTCTCGGCTTCGACATTAACGGCGGGAAGGACGGCATTGAAGTCATTGAGCAATTGGGCGCCGTTGATCTCATCGAGAGCAACTCCGCGGATTGCGTCTCCATGCTCGCTTATGGATTTTATGAATTCGCGCAAATCGGACTCGAAGACGAGGATCTCACCGTGTTCCGCTACCAGGACCAGGGCGTTTCGATTCTCGAGGACGGTCTTTATGTGCTGGAAGAAAACCTCGGAGACGAGGAGTCCGTTGACCGCCTGCAGAGGTTTCTGCGCGCTTCCATGCGCGGGTGGAGATACGCGGAAGAAAACCAGGAGGAAACGGTCGAAATCATTCTCGCGCTTGCACCGGAAGATTCCGACATCACCCGGAAAGGACAACGCTACATGATGCGCGAAGTCGCAAAACTCACCGATGGAACCGACGGGCTGTTAAAGGTTGCGGATTATTGGAGAACGGTGAATATTCTTTCGGCGGGAGGACCGGACCCGGTGATTACACGCAACCCCGAAGGTGCGTGGACGCGGGA
>JAPOUU010000083.1 GCA_026708505.1 Hyphomicrobiales bacterium
CCTCCACATGCGAGTAGAAGGGTCATTGGAAGGGCTATTGTCATCATTCGTATCATGTTCATCATTGTGTTTCTCCTTTTATATTGCAGGTAAATAGCGCTGCACTATCTTCTAAGTGTTTCGATTTATTTACAGATTATTGTTCAGTTGCACCTGCTGCGGATGTAGAACCTTCCTCACCTGAATCGGCAATAGTATTTTCATTGTCGGCTTGGTCTTGAATTTCGTCAATTTCCACAACTTGATCACAAGGCACTCTGGGTTCGTACCATTTTCCTACTTGACAAAGTGGTTGTTTCTCTTCATTGGCAAAAGCAGGATTCGCATTAAATGCAAAAACCATCAAGGCAAATGCGAAAGTCGTTATCAATGGTTTCATGTTTCTACTCCTTACAGCGATTCGATTGGATTCATTGGGTATTTGCAGATTATCACAAATTCGTGATTGGTCAATGCCCTAAAAATACAACGAATAACAGGATCCGGAACGAATCAGGCAAAACCCTGCGATACTCGATGGCTGCCCAGCTGCGAAACCCATCAAAAAAGGGCGGAATACGGGAGGTTTTCGGGTTTTGGCAATCCCCACGACTGGAAAGTATAGTAAATTTACGCCTCCTGCCCGTAAATTTACTATACAACCGGGAAGCATAGGGAATTTACGCCCGCTACCCGCGGATTTAGGGAATTTACGCCTCCTGTCCGTAAATTTACTATACAACCGGGAAGTGCAGGGAATTTACGCTCCCTGCCCGTAAATTTGCTAGACATCCTTCGCAAGCGATTTGGTTGCAAACGTATTCCGGCAACGCTCTCTCAACTTGTCTGCAAATACAGCAAATGGGCTTTTTATTCGAATTTTGGCGTGTCCGGCACGAGTAGATGAGTTGCGATGGCCTCAAGGTCGTTGCGTGTGAGATGCGAAGTTGCCGCATCAACGACTTCTCCCATACTTCCGCCAAAAACGTCACCTTCGGGTGTAATGCCGGTTTCGAGTGCAAAAACGATATCCTCAACGCTCCAGCCATTTTGTTGCAGCGCTTCGGCGGTGATGGGAGGAACCCGTTCACCGTTCACATGTGCGCCGGTAAGAGCCTTGTCGTGCTTAAGTGCGCCGAGAAAGTTGCGCGGCGTATGGCACGCGCCACAATGTCCCGGCCCCTCGACAAGGTAGGCGCCGCGTTCATCGGGAGACGGCGTTCTCCGGGAATGAAAGAAAAATCTGCGCCAGGGTTTCAACAGAGCGCGCTGTGAAAACGGAAAGACAAGCTCGGTCTTTCCTGTTGTACTCGGGGCGGATCTAACTTGTCGGAGAGCCGCCCACAGGTCGGCGATGTCCTGGTCCTTCATACGCGCGTAGAAATCATACGGAAAGGCGGGATAATAATGCGTGCCCGAGGGCGATGTTCCTTCGGTTAAAGCCGCAAAGAAGTCCGCCTGACTCCATCCGCCGATGCCTTCTTCCGGATGCGGCGTGATGTTCGGGGCGTGAAAGGTTCCAAAACCGGTTTTGATGGGTGCGCCCCCGGCGAGAAACGCGCCGTTTTCCTTCCCGTTGGTATGGCAGGCGACGCACCCGGCAAGCCGCAACACATAAGCGCCCCGTTGCGGATCTCCCGCAAGATTGACGCCTTTGCGCGGAAGCGTGCGCGGCTCGGAAAACAGATAGACGCCGATGCCGATGGCAGCCAGCACTCCCGCAAACGCCAAAAGGAGAAGCCGGCGTTTCATAATGTTTGTGGTTTAGTTTTTGACCCGAAAGTCTGTGTGGCAGGCGGAACAAGTCTTCGCGACTTTCGAAAACGCCGCGCGCATCTCCGTGTCACTGCCGTTTCCGCGCGCAAGATCGATGAGTTCCTTGCTGCTTGAATTCAAGTCGGAGAAGATTTCATTGAACCTGTCTCGATTGCCGGCAATCTCAATCCGCGCCTCGCTGCCGGAGTGTTTGAGGCTGTTGTCGGGAAAGAGGGCGGCCGATTCCGTTCCCGAATGCTTTGAGAGGGTCTCCGCGGCTTTGAGGACGGCATCGCGATCATAAGGGGTGTCCCCCCGAAAGACTCCGCCGAGCTGTTTCATTGCCCCGCCGTTGGCTTTCATCTCCTGATGGCGTTGTTCGATCAACGATTGAACGTTGCTTTCTTGCGCGGACGCCATCGGCAAAGTTGCGCCGATTGCAAGAAGCGTTATGGCGACTGCAATCCTCATTAGTGGTCGAGAAAGCTGCGCAATTTTTTCGAGCGCGAGGGGTGTTTGAGTTTGCGCAGCGCTTTTGCCTCAATTTGCCGGATGCGTTCGCGGGTGACATAAAACTGCTGCCCGACTTCTTCAAGGGTATGGTCGCTGCTCATGCCTATGCCGAAGCGCATCCGCAATACACGCTCTTCACGAGCCGTCAGGGAGGACAGCACCAGCGTGGTCGTCTCGCGCAGATTGGATTGTATCGCCGCATCCAGCGGCAGCACGGCGTTCTTGTCTTCGATGAAGTCTCCGAGATAGCTGTCGTCTTCGTCGCCGACGGGGGTTTCGAGCGAAATGGGCTCTTTGGCGATTTTGAGAACCTTGCGGACTTTCTCTTTCGGCATATCGAGTTTTTCCGCAAACTCTTCGGGCGTGGGTTCGCGTCCGATGTCGTGGAGCATCTGGCGTGCCACCCTGTTGAGTTTGTTGATGGTCTCGATCATGTGGACGGGAATGCGGATGGTTCTCGCCTGGTCCGCGATTGCGCGGGTGATGGCCTGGCGGATCCACCATGTTGCGTAAGTCGAAAATTTGTAACCCCTGCGATATTCGAATTTGTCGACCGCTTTCATAAGGCCGATGTTTCCTTCCTGGACCAAATCCATCAATTGCAGCCCCCGGTTCGTGTATTTCTTTGCGATCGAGATGACAAGGCGCAGGTTCGCCTCGACCATTTCTTTTTTGGCGATGCGCGCTTCGCGCTCGCCCCGCTGCACGCGCCGGACGAGGCGGCGGAAACTCCCGATGTCGAGTCCGGTCTCGGTTATCAGCGCGCTGATTTCACCGCGTATCTGCTTGATGGAATCGCGCTCCGTGCTGGCGAATTCCTTCCAGCCTTTCGCGGATAGTCGATGCACCCGGCGCAGCCAGTTCGGGTCGAGTTCGTTGCCGTGGTATTGCTCCAGAAAGACTTTGCGGGGAATGCCTTGGGCTTCGGCAAGTCGAAGCAGCCGACCTTCCCAGCTGATGAGTTTTCCGTTGATGACGTGGAGCTGGCCTGTAAGCCTGTCGATGCGGTTGATATGCAAATGCAGGCCGTTGACCGCGTCCATGATCGATTGTTTGAAGCCGTCGTATCGTTTTTGCTGCGTGGTCGACAGCCCCTGCTTTTGGGCTTGAAGTTCGGCGGATTTGTCCTGGAGCCGCCGGAATTTTTTGTAATCGCTTGCGATGCCTTCGAAAACCTTGATTACTTTCGGTTTGAGTTTGTCCTCCATGCTTTTGAAGGAAAGTCCCGAGGGGTCTTTGCTGTCATCGGCATCGGAGTCAAGGTTGCCGGTGGGGATTTTTTTCGCGCCGAAGGCTTCGGCGTAGGAGGCCTCAAGGTCAATGATGTCGCGCAACAAGGTTTTTTCTTCCATAAGCTCTTTCGCCCAGATGATAATGGCTTGGAAGGTGAGGGGGCTTTCGCACAAGCCTGCAAGCATTTCCGAGCGCGCGAACTCAATGCGCTTGGCGATGGCGATTTCCCCCTCGCGCGAGAGCAGGAAAACTCCGCCCATTTCGCGCAAATACATCCGCATGGGATCGTCCGTATGGTCAACAACGGCGGTCGCAACCTCTTTTTCCTCTCCGGAGGAGTCGTCCGTCTCGCTGATTTCATTTCCATCGCCGCCGCCATCGCCGCCATCGCCGTCGTTGTCGATGTTTCCATCGGGCTCGACAATGATGCCGGCTTCGGAGAATGCGGTGACGATCATCTCGATGTTGTCGCTGGAGCGGTCTTCAGGGATGATCATTCGGTTGATTTCGTCTTGCACGGCCTCGCCGCGTTTTTTTGCCGCCTGAACGATTGTGTAGAAGTTCTCGGATATGCTCGCACCGTTTTGGCGCAATGCCTCCTCAATATTGCTGGAGAGATGGCTGCTTGTATCGGTTTCGTTTTCTGTCATGGAGCCTGGCCTTTGCTGATGTTTGTGTTTGTTTATGTAGGGTGTTTTTGTAGATATTTCAAGCCGTTTTAAGAGTCCGGCGGTATTTTTTCGGATTCAAAGCGGGTTTCGCTCCCCCGCGGGCTCGCGAGTTCGTCATGGAGATTCCTGAGCCGGCTGAGAGGCTCTATTTCGGAGGCTTCTTCGCCGCCGTTTTTGCCCTCGCTGTCGCAGAGCGAGGCAAGTTCGGAGGCTGCGTCCGGGATATCTTTGCGGCGGGTTTGGGCTTTTTGCTCAAGGGCGTAGACGTGCCGCCAGAGTTCATCGCCTTTCTCAATGGTGAAGTCTTCGCGGTGGACCCCCTCGGCGACCATTGGCGACGACCAGTCGCGGCGTTGAAATTCATCGACCAATCTGCCCAGCGACTTTTCCTCCAGGCGTGAGAGCAGTGTTTCCGACTCAACGGCACCTTCCGATGATACCGCCTCGAGCAAAAAATCGCGCACGGCATCGGCCTCGGGGTCGCTGATATCAAGGGCGCTTAATTCTTCGCCGTATCGTTCGATGAGTTCGGGGAAGCGTATGCCGAGATAGAGGAGGAGCCGTACGCGCCGACGGCTTTGTTCGGATATTCCTGTCAGTGCGCTTCGCCGTGCGGAAAGACTTGCGCTCGCTTCTTTCTTGCCGCCAAAAAACAGGTTGCGCAGACGCGTTCGCATGGCGGATTGGTAGAAGGCGCGAACTTTTTGGTCTTGGATGCGCGCGATGAGACGTTGAACGCTCTGCTCGAGCCGGGCGCGCCGTTCGGGCGTGTGCCAGTCGCTTCGGGAAAGTTCCTGCTGCCAGAGCAACTCATCAAGCGGGCAGGCGTTTTGTAAAAGACGATTCATTGCTTCCGTTCCGGATTGTCGCAAAATGTCTTCGGGGTCTTGTTCTTTCGGAAGCAGGGCGAAGCGTATGGAATGCCCGGGCTTGAGTCGTTCGAGAACAAGTTGCGCGGTGCGTTCGGCGGCGCGGATGCCGGCGCTGTCGCCGTCGAAGCAGACGATGGGCTCGGGCGTCAGGCGCCAGAGAAGTTCGATTTGTTCGGCGCCGAGGGCGGTTCCAAGCGGCGCGATGGTATGGGAGAATCCGGCAGCCGTCATGGCAATGACGTCCATGTAACCTTCAACAAGAATGATGGATTGGGCTTGCTGGGACGGCTTGCGCGCACGTGCGAGGTTGTAGAGATTGTTGCGTTTTTGAAACAACAACGTCTCCGGGGAGTTGAGATATTTGGCCGGAGCATCGGCGGTAAGCGCACGCCCGCCGAAAGCAATGAGGCCGCCCCGTGTATCGTGGATGGGAAAGATGACGCGGTTTCGAAAACGTTCGTAGGGCTTTTTGTCGCTCTCGCCGAGCGCGACCAGTCCCGCATCAATCATGTGTTTTTGCGAAAATCCCTTTTCGGCAAGATGCGGGGTCAATTTGTTTGCAGGAGGCGCGAAACCAAGACCGAAGAGTTCCCACAATTGTTGGTTGATGCCCCGTCCGAGCAGATGTTCTTGCGCGGGCGTGCCCGATTGCTTGCGTAATTGTTGAACGAAAAACTCTTGCGCGGCTTCGAGCGTCTTTCGAATTTGATCGCGCTGTTGCTGCTCTTGTTCTTCCTGCTCAATGGCTTCCGGGGTTACCTCGGGAAGGGGAATGCCGAAGCGCGAGGCGAGAGACTTGATTGCCTCGGGATAGGACAATTTCTCCACCTCCATGACAAAGGAGATGACGTCCCCCTTGGCCTGGCAGCCGAAGCAGTAGTAGAAGCCTTTGGCTTCGTCCACGTGGAAGCTGGGGGTTTTTTCCTGGTGAAAGGGGCAGCACGCCCACCAATCCCGCCTCGAGGGGTTGGATTTTCCCGCATCCCACTGGACGTGGCGTCCGGCTATTTCATAGAGGTTGGCGCGGGCGCGGACTTCTTCAACGAAAGCGGCCGGAAAACGTGAGGAGGCGGCGGGCATCTGCTATTGGAGCAGGTTGCGCACGAGGGCGATGGCTTTGGAGGGGTCCATCCGGCCGGGGTAGCGCGACTTCAATTCGTTCATCACGCGTCCCATGTCTTTCAGGCTGGTGACCTCAAGGCTTTTGATCAGCTCTTTTACCGAAGCCTCCAATTCTTCCGGGGACAATTGCTTCGGCATGAAGGATGCGATGATTTCGATTTCTTCCTGTTCTTGCTTGACCATCTCGTCTCTGCCGGCTTGTTCGTAGGAGGCGATGGATTCCTTTCGTTGTTTTGTCATGGTCGAGAGCAATCGAAGGATGTCGTCTTCGGAGATTCCGTCCTTGCCTTTTGCCCGTGCCTCGATATCGCGGTCTTTGATGGCCGCGAGGATGAGTCGCGTGGTTGAGAGAGTTCGTTTGTCCGACCCTTTAAGTGCGGATTTCATACGCTGAGCAAGAGCATCGCGCAGGCTTGCCTGTTGTTCCATGGGGTTACTTTGTCCGTTCGTTATATGGAGTGGAGTGAAGACCACCATTTTAGCACAAATGGGTGCGAATTACCGTCCGAATCGAAAAAAATTCCCATGAATATTAGGAGGTAAAATATGCCATTGCAGCGATATTTACACCCACGGAAGCAAGAATCATCCCTGCCAACCCTAAAAGCCAATTATTGATCCTGTCCACTTTATCTTCCAATCTGTCAAATCGTCTCTCCAATCTGTCAAATCGTCTCTCCAGCCTGTCAAAGCGCCCCTCCAGCCTGTCGAAGCGTTCTTCCAACTTGTCAAACCCTTTGTTGGTGACTTTTTGCCGTTTTTCACAGCCTTCTTCGTGATCTTGGAGAGACTGCATAACTTCTTCAGGCGTGAGTTTCCCTTCCTCTTTTGACATTTGGGACTCCATAAACAAAAATAACAAACCACCCTTCAAGCGTATTGTGAATCTCCCGAAGGGTTCGAAAGGGATGATGGCAAATTTTCTTCCAAAAGTCAAGTTAAATTTTCTGGATTTGTGCAGATGTTGCTTGACTCCGCCGCCGATTTCCCTAGTATAATCTCTCGGATTTACTCTGTCATTTTGGTATTTTCGAAGTTATGAAACCCCTTCCCAACGCCGTTCTTGTTTTAGCCGATGGAATCGTTTTTTCCGGTGAGGGAATCGGTGCCTCCGCCAAGGCCGTTGGCGAGATCTGCTTCCACACGGCAATGACCGGATACCAGGAAATTCTCACGGACCCTTCCTATACAGGACAAATCATTACTTTCACCTTCCCCCATATCGGCAATGTCGGCGCCAACGGCGAAGATATTGAGAGCGCCGATGCCACCGCCCCGACAACGGCCAAAGCCCTCGTACTCCGTACGGATGTTACCGCACCCTCCAACTACCGAAGCATCTCCGGATTGAACGAATGGCTTTGCAGGCGCGGAATTCCGGGAATCGCCGGCATTGATACCAGATCCCTCACGAGGCACATCCGCACCAAAGGCATGACAAACGCCGCAATCCTCCACGACCCCGGCGGCATCGACGCCAAAGCCATTGACGCCCTGCTGCAAGAGGCAAAGGCTTGTCCCGAGATGGAAAACCAGGAACTCGCCCATCAGGCAACGACGAAAGATTCTTACGAGTGGAGCAAACTTCCATGGCGGCAGGAAAGCGCCGCCAACAACACCGCGTTCCGCGTCGTCGCCGTCGACTTTGGTCTCAAGTGGAACATTTTGCGTTGTTTGAAGGCGCAGAATTGTCACATTGACGTCGTGCCGGCGACAACATCCGCCAAGGAGATTCTCGAACGCAAGCCCGACGGCATTTTTCTTTCCAACGGGCCCGGCGATCCGCATGCAACTTTCGAGCGCATCGGCGGCGAGATCAAGCAACTCGTCGAAAGCGGCGTGCCCTTATTCGGCATATGCCTCGGACACCAGCTTCTCGCACTCGCGTTCGGGGCTGCAACCCAAAAGATGCAGCAAGGTCATCACGGCGCAAACCATCCGGTTAAACATCTCGAAAGCGGAAAAGTTGAAATCACCTCGATGAACCACGGCTTCTGCGTCGGGCGCGACGACTTTCCCGAAGCTCTCGAAGAAACCCACATCAGCCTGTTCGATAACTCCAATTGCGGTTTCCGGGCACGAAACAAGCCCGTCTTCGCAGTGCAATATCATCCCGAAGCCTCTCCCGGCCCCCACGACTCCGCCTATCTTTTCGCCCGCTTCCATTCCCTCATGCAGGACACAAAAAACGGGAACAAAGCGCGTGCCTAAGCGCACGGATATAGAGAGCGTTCTCGTTGTAGGCGCGGGGCCCATCGTTATCGGGCAGGCCTGCGAGTTCGACTATTCCGGGGTCCAAGCCTGCAAGGCTCTTCGACGCGAAGGCTATCGGGTGATTCTGGCGAACTCAAACCCCGCAACCATCATGACGGACCCGGACCTCGCCGATGCAACCTACATTGAGCCGATTGTACCTCAAACTCTTGCGGCCATCCTCGAGAAGGAACGCCCCGATGCATTGCTGGCAACCATGGGCGGACAGACCGCCTTGAACACCACCCTCGCGCTTGCCAACGACGGCGTCCTTGAGCAACTCGGCGTCGAACTCATCGGGGCCGACCGCAAAGCCATCGAATGCGCCGAAGATCGTGAAAAATTCCGCGATGCCATGAGCGAGATCGGGCTCGAGAGCCCCCGGGCGGCTTTCGCGCGTTCCTCCGAAGAGGCGCACGACGCTCTCGAGCGCATTGGCTTGCCCGCGGTTATCCGCCCGTCCTTCACGCTCGGAGGCTTCGGCGGCGGCATTGCCTACAACCGTGATGAATTCATCTCCCTCACGGAACAGGGGCTTGCCGCCTCCTTCGTCGGACTCATTCTGATAGAAGAATATCTGCTCGGATGGAAAGAATATGAAATGGAAGTCGTGCGTGACAAAACCGACAACGCCATCATCATCTGCTCCATTGAGAACATTGATCCCATGGGCGTTCACACCGGCGATTCCATCACGGTTGCACCCGCACTTACCCTCACCGACAAGGAGTTTCAAGTCATGCGCGACGCCTCCATTGCCGTTTTGCGCAAAATCGGCGTTGAGACCGGAGGTTCAAACGTGCAGTTTGCCGTTAGTCCTGAAAACGGGCGCCAGGTCGTCATCGAAATGAACCCACGCGTGTCACGTTCCTCCGCGCTTGCATCCAAGGCAACGGGTTTTCCTATTGCAAAAGTTGCCGCGCAGCTCGCCATCGGATACACGCTTGATGAACTCAAAAATGACATTACGCGATTCACTCCCGCCAGTTTCGAGCCGACGCTCGATTATGTCGTTACCAAAATCCCGCGTTTTGCCTTCGAGAAATTTCCCGGAGCCGACAGCGCGCTCACGACATCAATGAAATCGGTCGGGGAGGTTATGGCCATCGGGCGCGACTTTCCCGCATCCATGCAAAAAGCGCTGCAGTCGCTCGAACGCGACTTGTGCGGCTTTGACGAAATCGCGCTTCCGGGCGGCGAGGGCGGGGACATCAAAAACGCCGTGCGCGGCGCTCTTGCGCGAACCACTCCCGAGACGCCTCGTTTATTGGCGCAGGCTCTGCGTTTGGGGGACGAGGCGCGGGAAGCTTGCGACGCATGCGGATATGATCCGTGGTTTATCGATCGTATCGGCGAAATCATTGAGACGGAAGAATCCTTGCGTTTGAATGGTCTGCCCGGCGATGCGGACGGTTTGCGCCGTCTGAAAATCGCGGGTTTTTCCGATGCGCGACTCGCTTCTTTGTGCTTGATGGAAGAGTCCGAAGTGCGCAAGCGGCGGCATGATCTTGACGTGCGTCCTGTTTACAAGCGCATCGATAGCTGTGCCGCCGAATTCGAAGCCTTCACCCCGTATCTTTACAGTTGCTACGAACAGCCGGTCGAAGGACTGGATGCGTGTGAAGCGGCGCCATCGTCCAAGCGCAAGGTGATTTTGCTGGGCAGCGGACCCAATCGCATCGGCCAGGGCATTGAGTTTGACTATTGTTGCTGCCACGGCGCTTTCGCGCTCAAGGACAAGGACGTCGAGAGCATCATGATCAACTGCAATCCCGAAACCGTTTCAACCGATTACGACACATCCGATCGACTTTATTTTGAACCGCTCAGCCTTGAGCATGTTCTCGAAATCATTGATGTCGAGCGTCGCACCGGCGAACTGCTCGGAGTTATCGTGCAATTCGGCGGACAAACACCCCTGCGACTCGCCCACGCGCTTCTCGAAGCCGGCGTTCCCATTCTCGGAACTCCCGTTGATGCTATCGACCGCGCTGAAGACCGCGAGCGATTCCGGGCGTTGCTCGGAAAACTCTCTCTGCGACAGCCCGACAACGCCGTCGCCCACAATGCGCAGGAGGCGTTTGCCGCGGCCGAAACCATAGGCTACCCCCTCGTCATTCGCCCCTCTTATGTGCTCGGCGGCCGGGCCATGGAAATCGTTCACGACCGCTCGCATCTCGAGCGATACATTGATGCGGCGGCGGAAGTCTCCGGAAGTTCGCCCGTGCTGCTTGAGCGATACCTTGCCGATGCCATCGAGGTCGATGTTGATGTTTTATGCGACGGCAAGGATGTTTTTGTTGCCGGGGTCATGGAGCACATTGAAGAAGCGGGAGTTCATTCCGGCGACAGCGCCTGCGTCATGCCGCCGCATTCTTTAAGCGATGAAATCGTTGCCGAACTCGAACGCCAGTCTTGCGCGCTGGCGCTGGAGTTGGGAGTTATCGGACTTATGAACGTCCAATATGCCATTCGCAACGGTGAAGTCTTCGTTCTTGAAGTGAATCCGCGTGCGTCCCGCAGCATCCCCTTCGTTGCCAAAATGATATCCAAACCCATCGTCGCGATCGCGACGCGACTCATGATCGGCGAAAAACTCGCTGATCTGAAACTCGTTCCCCCGAAACTCTCCCACGTCGGTGTCAAAGAAGCCGTTTTCCCCTTCGTGCGCTTTCCCGGCGTTGACACCGTGCTCGGTCCCGAGATGCGTTCCACGGGAGAAGCCATGGGCATCGACAGAAACTTCGAGGCCGCGTTTGCAAAATCCCAGATTGCCTGCGGGCTGCATCTTCCCAAAACGGGAGCCGTTTTTATTTCGGTGAAAGACTCCGACAAGCAGGCTTTCATCCAGCCTGCAAAAACCCTCACGCAAATGGGGTTCTCCATTATTGCAACCGGCGGGACGGCCCGGTATCTCTCCGAAGCGGGCATTGAAGTCGAGACCGTCAAAAAGGTTCTTGAGGGCAGGCCGCACATCTTGGACGCCATGAAGGACAAGCGCGTCCAGCTTGTTTTCAACACGACGGAAGGCGCCCAATCCCTTGCCGATTCTCTCTCTTTGCGGCGCGCAGCCATCGGAATGTCCATCCCCTATTGCACAACGCGCGCAGGTGCGATAGCAATGGTTCACGCCATTCGGGCGATTCTCGACGCCAACGGCGGCCGTTTTGATGTCGTCTCGCTCCAGGAACTTGAGCAGGAGCGCATCAGCCAAAATATGCTAGAATAGCCCGTCCCGACCGACAGAGTAGAAACCGAAGTAGAAGCTATGGACAGAATTCCCATGACACCCGAAGGACACGCCTCCCTTGAGGGGGAACTCCATCGACTCAAGTCCGTTAAGCGCCCCGAGATTATCAAGGCGATTGAGGAGGCCAGGTCCCATGGCGATCTCTCCGAAAACGCCGAGTACCATGCCGCCAAGGAGGCGCAGGGCCTCAACGAGCGCAACATCGCGGAGTTGGAGGACAAGCTCTCCCGCGCCGATATCATCGATATCGACAAGCTTAGCGGCGACAAGGTTGCGTTCGGCGCATGGGTGTGTCTGCTGGATGAAGAAGACGGCACTCGGCGGGACTTCAAGATCGTTGACGAAGCCGAAGCGGATGCCCGTCAAGGTCGCGTCTCCATCAACTCGCCCATTGCGCGCTCGCTCATTCGTCGCGGCGTCGGCGACAGTGTTGAGGTTGTCACACCCGGAGGAAGCCGGTTCTACGAAATCCTGGCGGTCGGATACGGCGCCAACCCGCCGGAAGTTCCCAACATCGTTCGCAAACCGAAACCGCCCGCCGCAAAGAAGAAAGCGGCGGCGAAGAAACCCGCACCAAAGAAGCCTGCGGTAAAAAAATCTACTGCAAAAAAGAAAACTGTCGCGAAAAAGAAGTAAATACGTTTAGTCGTCAATCTTTTTTTACCCAGCAAAATTTTTTTGGGCGAGGGACAGAGGATATTTTCAACTGCGGGCTTTTTGATATCCGTTCTAGAGTAGTGTTAATTTCTCCACCAAGAGACTGAATTAACTGTTCTTCCGTGTTAATCAAATTACTCTTTTTCAATTTCCTTTCGAATTCCTTCGGATACTCCTTGACGAGAGCTGCTGCTATCTCGCGCGAGGTGAATCTTCTTCCTGATCTTTTGCGCAGGAAGTTCAAGGTTTTTTCTTTTAATGTTTTGCGGATCATGTGGTATCCCCTCGTGATGCAACATCACTAGTCTAGACTTAACGTTAAAAACGAGCAACATCCCAATTTAATACTATTTACGCGGGTAATAAAAGCCTCGGCTTTGCCGGAAAAATCGCTTGATTCTTCAGTGAAAGAAATGATTACGCCAGATGCATTTTGTCGCCACTATTGCCGCCAGCCTCGTATATTGCTTCTTGAATATGATATTTAAGTCCTTATTACAATAAAAGAATTGTATTACTTGCGGGAATCGTATCAACTCTCCCGTATGGATTTTTTGACAACAGGCTTGCAAAAAAACGCGACTGCATTGCGGGTGCATGCATGAAGAATTTCATCTCTGCATCGCTGTTGGCCGTAGCGCTGTTTATCGTAACGTTTGCCGTGAATCTTCAGGCTCCCTTGTACAATATCTATGCCGTTGGTAGCGGCGTTGGTGTGACCGCCGTCACTCTTGCCTTTGCCGCCTATGTCGCAGGACTGATGCCGACGCTCATGTTGCTGGGGGGTCTCTCCGACCGGATAGGACGCCGCATTCCGGTGGCAGCAGCTCTTCTGTTCGGTTTCATGGCGACATTTCTTTTGGTCGTTTTTCCGGTTTGGGAGGCGCTGGTGCTTGCACGTTTCATGCTCGGCGTGGGAACCGGCTTTGCCACCACCGCGGGAACGGCATACATGACGGAGATTCTCGGAGAAGCAAAAGCCAAACAAGCCGCGCTTCTCGTAACATCGGCAACTTCCCTCGGATTCGGCGGCGGTGCGCTTGCCACGGGCATCTCTTTGAATTTGCAAGGAGCCACGATTGCGCCGGCTAGTTTCATTGCACTGTTCATCCTTGCATCGACATTGTCCATCTTTGTTCTGTTTCTTCCCCGGGTTGATGTTCCCAAACGGGTTTCTTTGTTGCGCCTTCCGGTTTTCCCGCCACGTACATGGCCTTATGGAATCGGCTTGGCTTTGGCTTGGTCGACAACCGGCATGACCATTGCGGTTGTTCCGCTTCAGTTGGAGGCGCAAGGGTTTGCCGCTTATACCGGCGTGGTCATCTTTCTTTCGATTTTCATCGGCTTCCTGTGCCAGCCCGTCGCTCGCCGCATGAAGGGTCAAGCAGCACTTCTCGTTGGCTATGCGTTGGTTCCTACCGGCTTCCTGGCACTTGTCGGCGGTTTCTGGAGTCAGTCCATCCTTCTCATACTCGCGGGAACCTGCATTACCAGTTCGGCGAGCTACGGTTTTACCTACCTTTGCGGATTATCGGAGTTTTCCTTGCGTGCTCCCGAAGATCGCGCCCGCGCAACGGCGGGCCTCTTTGTCTATGCTTATGTGGGTTTTTCTTTTCCGGTCATTACGAGCGGCGCACTTGCGGATATGTTCGGGCTGTTACCCGCAATGGGTTTGTTCCTTGTTTTTCTGTTTGCTATTTCTCTTTTTGCTGTTGGCGTCTGGCGATTCCAGACACAACCGGATCCACGGATTTAGAATAGAAGCCGAAATTCAGGAAAAGCACTATCAATGTAGAACTCCTGAAAAACGACAGCGTCAAAGCAGTTACCAAATCCCTTCCCGTAGCCCCCATATCTCAAAATTCAGCACGTTCCGATAGAAGAATTGCCCAAACCCCCTCATAAAAACCTATTGAATGGATACGGGGCAAGAATTCGGCAACGTTCGGCTAATGGATTCGATGGTTCGATGAATTACAGGGGTTATCTGGCAGGCGGGAAAAGCAGAAGGGTTTGTAAAATTTTTCAAAATACTCCATATTTAAGGTGCAAATCGGGTGGAATGAACCTGGCTGACTTGATAGATGTCTGTGGGACAGAGCGAACGGGAGATAGACCGATTTTAGGTAAGATGAAAGAACACACGGATGCAATTTCCATTATCGTCACTCTTGTTGTGGGCTTTCTATCCACAGCAGGTTATCTTGCTAGTAGGATAGATAGCAGCAACGAGAAAACAGACAAAGTTTATGAAATCATTGTTCGACTTTGATTAGCAGGCCCGCAACACCAACAGCAACACCAAACAGAACTACCATCTGCACTACAAGAAATTTAGCGTTTCTCTCTATGGTCGTTCGAATATCTCCTATGACTCTTTCGTTGTCCGCACGGTGCTTCTCATTATCCGCACGAAGTCTTTCGCTAGCTGCAAGAAGCCTATCAACGGCGGATTCAACATTTGCTTTCATAGCTTCCATCCTTGTCTCCACAATCTCTTTGAGAGATTCAATTTCAACAGTTCGTGTTGTTGTCATTGGACGCACCGGCATTATATCACAAGTAAGACAGCAAGGTTTAGTGAGTATATTATGCCGAAATACGGGGAGGCTACTGCAAGAATCACGGAACTTATTCCCCAAGGAATCCGGGTTGATTCGTCCATAATCGCGGGATTTTGAAGTTATACCAATTTGCTGCTTCTTAGGGGAAAGAGCCCATTGTAAATGAAAGCAATGAGATTAGTATTCCGCTAAATTAGGGATTTCCAATGCGAATCGAGGCTTGTGACAACGGGTATATCACTCTGATTAAAATAGTTTCCGCTTTACTGCCGTTTTTGTAATTTGAGTTTTTCTCGCGTTTCTTCCGGCCCGATGACTCGTGCGCCCATGTTCTCAACGATAGTGACGGCTTTTTCCACCAGTGAACCGTTGGAGGCAGGAACGCCTTTCTCGAGCCAGAGGTTGTCCTCAAGCCCAACGCGCACGTTTCCGCCAAGCAGGACGGCTTGCGCGACCATCGGCATTTGAGTCGCGCCGATGCCAAAGCCCGACCACACCGCTCCGGAGGGGATGCGGTCGCGCATGCCCATCATTGAGGCGGTATCGGCGGGTGCGCCCCACGGAATGCCCAGGCATATTTGATAGAGGGCGGGGTCTTCAAGAAGTTCCTCTTTGTGCATGCGTTCGGCAAACCAGACGTGCCCGCTGTCGAAACACTCGAGTTCGGGACGGACGCCAAGCTCGCGGATGCGTTTGGCCCCGGCACGCAGCATGTCGGGCGTGGAGACGAAGACCATGGATCCGTCGCCGAAGTTCAGTGTGCCGCAATCAAGCGAGCATATCTCCGGCAATAACTCTTCCACGTGCGCGAGTCGCGTGATGGGACCAACGAGGTCCGTGTTTTCACCGAGTTCGAGGGGAGTTTCACCGGGGCCGATGTCCATGTCGCCGCCCATCCCCGAGGTGAGGTTAATGATGACATCGCGGTTGCCGGAGCGTACACGATCAACGACCTCACGATAGAGATGAACATCGCGGCAGCCTTTCCCGGTTTCGGGATTGCGAACGTGGATATGGGCGATGGCCGCGCCGGCATCCGCCGCTTCAAGCGCGGCGGCGGCGATTTGTTCGGGCGTGACGGGGATGGCAGGATGTTTGCCAACGGTGTCCCCCGATCCGGTAACGGCACAGGTGATAAAGACTTCGCGGTTCATGGGACCCTCCTTGTTTAACTTGCGCGTTTGAGCGTCCTATTATCGTGCGCCTCCTCATGGAATGCAAGGGCGTTGTTTTCGAGAGAGACCCGTATTTTTGCGCCGTCTTTGAGAGCGCCTTCAAGGATTTTGCGTGCAAGGGCGTCTTGGATGTGCCGCTGAAGGATGCGCTTGAGCGGTCTCGCGCCATAGACGGGATCGAAGCCTTTGTCGGCAAGCCATTCCTTTGCCTCGGGCGCGAGTTCGATGCCCATGGAGCGCGCCTCAAGGAGTTTCTCGATACGTTCCATTTGTATATCGACGATCGCATTCATTTGCTCGCGGGTGAGTCGGTGGAACAGTATGATTTCGTCCAGACGGTTGAGAAATTCCGGGCGAAAGCGCGCGCGCACCTGTTCCATGACCTGTTCGCGCACGTCCGTGCTGTCGCCGCCTTCGGGCTGCTGCGCGAGTACTTCGGCGCCGAGGTTTGATGTCATCACGATGAGAGTGTTGGAAAAGTCAACGAGGTGGCCTTGTCCATCGGTCAAGCGTCCGTCGTCGAGAATCTGCAGCAATATGTGGAAGACATCGGGGTGCGCCTTCTCGATTTCATCGAACAATACGAGTTGGTAGGGTCTGCGGCGGATGGCTTCCGTGAGCGCGCCGCCCTCTTCGTAGCCGACATATCCCGGCGGCGCTCCGATGATGCGTGCGACGGAGTGCTTTTCCATGTATTCGGACATGTCGAGCCGGCAGATTGCGCTGTCATCGTCAAAGAGAAACCCGGCGAGCGCCTTGGTGAGTTCGGTTTTGCCGACGCCGGTGGGACCGAGGAAGAGGAACGAACCCATCGGACGCGCCGCGTCTTGCAGGCCGGTTCGGGCGCGTCGAACCGCGTCCGATACCGCATGCACGGCTTCGTCCTGCCCGACGATGCGCCTGGCGAGTTCATTTTCCATGTTGAGGAGTTTTTCGCGCTCGCCTTCGAGGAGTTTCTCGACCGGCACGCCGGTCCAGCGCGAAACCACATGGGCGATTTGGTCTTCGCCGACCAACTCTTCACGGAGGGGCGAACGCGCGCTCGATTCCATTTCCTCTATCTTTTTCTCCAGTTCGGGAATGACTCCGTATGCCAGTTCGCTCGCTTGTTCCAGGCGACCTTCGCGCTTGTTGCGCTCAAGGTCGATGCGGGCCTGTTCGAGGCTCTTGGTTAAATCCTGTCCGCGGGAGATTTCGGATTTTTCCTGTTCCCATTGCGCGTTTTTCTCGATTTGTTCCTGTTCGATTTCGACGAGTTCGCGCTCGAGTCGTTCAAGGCGCTCCTTGGATGCGTCATCCGTTTCCTTGCGCAGAGCCTCACGCTCGATCTTCAACTGGATAACCCGCCGGTCAAGTTCATCGAGTTCCTCGGGCTTGGAGTCCATCTGCATGCGGACCCGGCTTGCGGCTTCATCGACAAGGTCAATGGCTTTGTCGGGAAGGAAGCGATCAGCGATGTATCGGTGCGCAAGATTCGCCGCCGCGATAATCGCGCCGTCCGAGATGCGCACTCCGTGGTGTGTTTGGTAGCGCTCTTTCAATCCGCGCAAAATCGATACCGTGTCGCTCACGCTGGATTCGTTGACATAAATCGGCTGGAAGCGCCGTGCGAGGGCCGCGTCTTTTTCAACATATTTACGGTATTCGTCTTTCGTGGTTGCGCCGATGCAGTGGAGATCGCCCCGCGCAAGCGCGGGCTTCATGAGGTTGGATGCATCAACGGCCCCTTCGCTTCCGCCTGCGCCCACGAGCGTGTGGATTTCATCAATGAAGAGAATGACTTCGCCGGCGGCGGCATCGATTTCATTGAGCACGGCTTTGAGCCGCTCTTCGAATTCGCCGCGGAATTTCGCCCCTGCGATAAGCGATCCCATGTCGAGGGTGAGGAGCTTTTTGTCTTTTAGACGTTCGGGGACGTCGCCATGAACGATGCGTCGTGCGAGTCCTTCAACGATTGCGGTTTTGCCGACGCCCGGGTCGCCGAGCAGAACGGGATTGTTTTTGGTGCGGCGGCAGAGAACTTGAATGATGCGACGGATTTCTTCTTCTCTTCCGATGACCGGGTCGAGTTTGCCGCGTTCGGCTCGTTCAGTCAGATCAAGGGTGAATTTTTTCAACGCGTCGTAAGAGTCTTCCGCCGTGGGCGACTGTGCCGTTCGTCCCTTTCGAAGCGACTCTATCGCGCCTTCCAACGCTTTTGCCGTGACACCCGCTTTCTCAAGGATGTCGCGGGCTTTTGTTCCGGCTGTCTCGACCAATGCGAGCAGCATAATCTCGGCGGTGACGAATGCGTCTTGTCTTTTTTGTGCGAGTTGTTCGGCATGCTGGCAGACCCGGCGGGCGGATTCGTCGAAATAGAGTTGCGCGTCACCGGAGACTTTGGGCTGTTTGGCAAGATGCGCCTCGACTTCCGCGAGCGCATTCTCGGCGTGCCCGCCTGCGGCTTGCACGAGGTTTGCCGCAAGCCCCTGTTCATCGTGAAGCAGCACGCTCAACAAATGTTCCGGCAACAAGCGTTGATGGTTGCGGTTGCGTGCGAGATTCTGGGCGGCGATAAGAAAGCCCTTGACTCGTTCGGTGTATCGTTCCATATCCATATTTGTTATATGGTGTTGCAACGGCATTTTCGCAAGAGGCTTGAGATGCAGATTACGGCTTTACAGACATATCCGGTGAAAGGCATGAGCGCCTCAAAGCACGCGCGCACGCGTTTGGAGGCTTCGGGCGGGATGCCGGGCGACCGCATTTATGCCGTTCAGCACGAAATGTCCGCTTCGGCGGATGCGCCGCCCTCGCCGAATGTGACGCTGAGTCATCTCACGCTCTCGCGCAATCCGAAGATTGGAGAATTACAAAGCCGTTTCGACGATTCGAATCACCTGTTGCAATTATACCGGCAAGGTGAAGAGGTCGCCTCGGGACATTTGAACAATGACTCCGATCGCAAAGGCATCGAATCGTTTTTGGTCGGGCACATGGGCGAAACCATCCGCGGGAATTTACGCATTGTCGAGAGGAATGCCGAGCGCGACGGTGCGGATTTTTCTTATATGGGACACGCGCAGTTTTTATCGTTGATAAATTTGGCATCAATTGCCGCGTTGGAAAAGATTGTCGGCGCCCGCATTGATCCGTCCCGTTTCCGCGCAAACATTTATTTTCAGGGCAAGACGCCATGGGAGGAGTTCGAGTGGGTTGGGCGGAATATTCGTTTGGGAGGGGAGGCGTGCGTTGAAGTGCGCGAGCCTATCGAGCGATGTGCCGCGGTGAACATTGACCCTGACACCGGTGCAAAAGATATGTCACTGGTGCGTGCGCTGTTCGAGAACTTCGGCCATCGTGATTTGGGAGTTTATGTGCGCGCAACCGAGTCCGGCGACATCGCCGTTGAGGATGCGATGGAGGTCCTTCCTCAAGCCTGAGGATTATTCTTCTTCTTTACCGTTGGATTTGCTTTGGCGTTTTCCGCTTCGAGGAGCGCTTTCCTTGCGGGGTGCGTCTTCGCGCGGGCGTGCTTCGCGTTTCGCACGGGGCTGTTCACGGGGCTCGCGAGGTTGCTCGTGAGAGTGCTCGCGCGGTTGTTCACCGTGGGCCGCGCCATTGGGCTGGTCTCCTTCACCCCGAGATCCTCCGTCTCTTTGCTGTTGCGCGGCATTGTCATTGTGCTCGTGCATGGCGGAGATGAGTCTTTGATAGTGTTCGGCGTATTGGAAGTAGCTCTCGGCGGCAACCCTGTCACCGCTGGATTGGGCGTCCCGCGCGAGTGAAAGATATTTGTCATGAACCTGCGTAGCGGTTCCCCGGATTTTTACATCCGGACCATTGCTTTCAAAAACACGGTTGGGAGAATATCCGCCCCGATTGTTGACGGGCCTGCGCGGACGGTTGCGCGGGCGTTTGGAGTATTGGTTCTTATTCATAGTCTCTGTTGTTGGTTAATGTGAGGCTGTGTTACTGGACTTTGCCGGTATCTGCGGCAATTCCGCAGGATTCGCCTAGCAGGCCGAATCATACTATGGATTTCGCATTTGTCCAAATATATTTAAAGCGTCCAAATGCGCAAAATCGGCAGTTTATTCCTTTAGTTATTTGTTATCCTTTTGGATGTCTTCCTTTATTTCCCGGATATCCTCCTTCATACCCGCGATATCATTCTTGATAGTCGCCACTTCAACAGAAAGGGCTTGAATGTCTTGTTTGATTTCACCGATATTGGAATCGATGTGAATAAACATCGCCCAACCACCACCTGCAACGAGAAGAATCAACCCAGCCAAGAACCATATTTCCCTTTGCAAGTTTTGGGTCTTAAAAAACAAGTCGCCGAAAGCCTGGGCAATCTCGGCCCTGTCCGCGTAGAGCATCGAATCGTTTCTAGATGCTTCCTGTACTGCCATAATGGGAGATTGTAGTAGTTCTAGTTGGGAGAATCAAGTTTTTTGAGACGATGCCCTCGATAACCCTGTCGATACCTGCGAGGTCCTTGTGTTTTCGAATTTCTTTGAAGGGTTGATTTTCCATGAGGGAGAGGATTTCCCCTGACTGCCCTGCGCCGATTTCGATAAGCACACGCCCGTTCGGGCGCAAAAGTTTCGGCGCGATAGCGATGATTGCGCGCAGTGAATCCATGCCATCACCGCCTCCATCCAAAGCGATTCGAGGATCATGCTCGCGCACTTCTTTTTGCAAACCGCCAATGTCACCGCTTCGAATGTAGGGAGGATTCGAGACCAGAATATCGAATCGTTCATTGGCGATGTCCTCCGTGCGTGTGTTCCAGTTGCCCGTTTGGAAGCGTGCCCTGTCTTCGAGACTAAGCCGCTCGGCGTTGCACCGTGCCGTTGCAACAGCCCCTGCGGAGATGTCGATGCCCACGCCGCTCGAGTGCCGATACTCATGGAGCAGCGATAGGAGCAGGCATCCGCACCCGGTTCCCAAATCGAGCAGGCGCAGGGAATCGTCTTTGCCGCCGCCCTTCAGGGCGGCTTCTATCAAGGTTTCGCTTTCGGGGCGCGGGACGAGGGTTTCATCGGAGAGTAAAAACTCGAGACTCCAAAATTCTTTGCGCCCGATTAGCCTTGCCACCGGAACGCCCCGGCAGCGTTTTTCTCCCAACTCGGCAAGTTGCTGCTGCTGAAGAGCATCCAGTTCGACTTCGGGGGTGCGCAGCAAGGTTTCCCTGCTCCATCCTGTGACGTGACGCAAAAGGACTTCGGCATCAAGCATCGGGGTTTCGATTCCGTTCCGGGTGAGTCGTCGTGCGAGGGCGCGCCAGAGATCTCCGGCGGGCGCCGGCGCGGATACGGATGTTCTTGCCGCAAGGGTCATGGGGATTGCGTTGCCGCCTCGAGGCGTTCGACTTGTTCTTGCGCCGCCAGCGCTTCAATGATTTCATCAAGGGATTCGCCGTCGAGAATGCGGGAAAGCTTGTGGAGCGTGAGTTCGACGCGATGGTCTGTGACACGTCCTTGCGGGAAATTGTAAGTTCGAATGCGCTCGGAACGGTCGCCGGAACCGACCTTGTCGCGCCGGATGGCCGCACGCTCACGTTCGCTTTGTTCGCGCTGGGCGGCGTAAATGCGCGAGCGCAGGATTCGCATGGCTTTGGCGCGATTGCGGTGTTGCGATTTTTCATCTTGTTGCGTGACAACGATTCCGGTCGGGATGTGCTTGATGCGCACGGCGGAGTCGGTTGTGTTGACGGACTGGCCTCCGGGTCCGCTTGAGCGGAAGACCTGGATTTCGAGGTCTTTGTCTTCGTCTATGTTGACATCTATTTCTTCGGCCTGGGGAAGCACGGCGACGGTTGCGGCGGAGGTGTGGATGCGTCCGGAGGCTTCCGTTTCAGGGACGCGTTGAACCCGGTGGGTTCCGGATTCATGCTTGAGTCGCGCGAAGGCAGCTTTGCCGGAGACGGACGCGATGGCTTCCTTGTATCCGCCGGCTTCGCTGGGCGAAGCGCTGATGGTTTCAAATTTCCAGCCGCGCAAATCTGCGTATCGCTGATACATGCGAAAGAGGTCGCCTGCGAAGAGGGCGGCTTCGGCACCGCCCGTGCCCGCACGCACTTCGAGGATCGCGGGCTTGTCATCAGCCTTGTCACGCGGCAGCAGGAGGAGCGCGAGTTCTTGCTCTTTGTTTGTGATTTTTTCACTCAGTTGCGCGATCTCTTCACGGGCAAGTTCTCTGATTTCGTTGTCGTCGGTTTTGAGTTCTTTCAATTCCTTGATGGACTCATCCATATCGAGGAGTTCTTTGCTCTTGGCCGCGAGAGTGTTGAGGTTGAGGGCGGCGTATTCGCGCGCAAGGGAGGCGTACGCTTTCGGATCAGCGCTCGTATTCATCTTGTCGAGGAAAGTGTTGTTTCGCTCGATCAATTCTTTAAGGCGGCTTCGTTCGATCATTTTTGATTGTGGATTTGCTGCGCTTTTGCTTCGACCATCTCGACGAGTTTGTCGATCATTTGGTCGTTGGAAAGCTTGTGGTCGATTTTACCGTTGATGTATAGCATTCCGGCGTCTTTTCCTCCGCCGGTGAAACCGATATCGGTCAATGCCGCTTCGCCGGGTCCGTTGACGACGCATCCGATGATGGAAAGCGTGACGGGTTGGGCGATATGCTCGAGTCGCTGCTCGAGAATCGCCACGGTTTTGATGACGTCGAAACCCTGCCTTGCGCAGGACGGGCACGATATGATGGTTACTCCGCGTCTTCGCAATCCAAGCGATTTAAGGATTTCAAAGCCCGCTTTGACTTCTTCAACGGGGTCTGCGGACAGCGACACGCGGATGGTGTCGCCGATGCCTTGGTGGAGGAGCATTCCGATGCCGATGGCGGATTTTACCGTGCCGGAGACCGCGCCGCCGGCTTCGGTGATTCCGAGATGGAGAGGGCAATCAATTTTTTCGGCGAGGATTTGGTAGGCTTTGGTTGCAAGGAAGACATCGGATGCCTTAACGGAGATTTTAAATTGGTGGAAGTCGTTGTCTTGGAGGAGTGCGGCATGGGCAAGCGCGCTTTCGACCATGGCTTCGGGGCAGGGCTCTTTGTAATGTTCGAGAAGATGTCGTTCGAGGGAGCCGGCGTTGACGCCGATGCGCATCGAGCAGTTGTTGTCGCGCGCAGCCTTGATGACTTCGCGTACACGGCCGGAGTCCCCGATGTTCCCGGGATTGATGCGGATGCAGGCGGCGCCCGCGTTTGCGGCTTCAATGGCGCGCTGGTAGTGGAAGTGGATGTCGGCGACGACGGGAATGTCGGTTTGGTGGGTGATTTCCCGCAGCGCGGCGGTGGAGTCTTCGTCGGGGCAGGAGACTCGCACGATGTCTGCGCCGGCATTTTGGATTTGCTCGATTTGTTTGAGGGTTTCGGTTGCATCGGAGGTTTGCGTGTTCGTCATGGACTGGACGCTGATGGGGGCATCGCCGCCGACGGTAACATTGCCGACTTGCACGGGATAGCATTTTCGCCGTTGGATATGCCGCCATGGACGCATTTGCGTGCATGCGTCGAGGGTGTCGGCGGGGGAAGCGAGAGTCTCGGACATGATGTATATGTTTAGGTTTGGAAAAGACGCTATGCTGTTTGGTGTAGAATATCCCATTTTGAGGTTAAAAGGAACGATTTTGCGATTTTTTCTGTGTTTGATTCTTACGGTTGCTGTTTTTGCCTTCGGCCACGCCTGGGCGCAGGGTATACCCTCGGTAATACAGGTTCGCGCCGGCACGCAGGCAAACGGTGAAACTCGTTTTGTCCTCGAGATGAGCGATGTGTTGTCGTATCAGGTTTTTGTTTTGGAGTCGCCGCCGCGTCTGGTTGTCGCGCTGCCGGAGCATGAATGGAAACTCCCGCGGCAGGGAAAGCTGTCTTTGTCCGCGCTGCTGAAGTCGTATCGTTACGAGAGTTTTGCTTCGAGCGGCGGACGCATTGTGGTGACGAGCGAGTTGCCCATCCGGGTGAAACGGAGTTTTTTCCTGCCGGAGAAATCGGACAAGAGGATCCGCATCGTTGTCGATGTCGAGGGCATTGATGAAAGCTACACCGGAGACGGGATTGACGAAATTTTTTCAGAAATTTTGCCGCTAGCCCCGTCTTCACCATCCCTCCCTTCCGCCGTTTTGTCCTCGACGCCTGCGCCCATTCCGCTGCCGCGCCTTCGCGGAGAAACAGTCCGCCGTCATGTGATTGTCCTGGATGCGGGACACGGCGGGGTGGATCCGGGCGCGCAGGGAGGTTTGGGGACGAGGGAAAAGGATGTTGTGCTGGAATTCGTGCACGAGCTGGCAAGACAATTGCGCGAACACGGGGGGTATCAAGTCGTGTTGACGCGCGAGGGCGACACGGGGATCGGGCTGCGTTCGCGCCTGTCGCAGGCCAAGGATTCCCTGGCGGATTTGTTCGTGTCGGTTCACGCGGATGCTTTGGAGCAGGGCCATGTCGGGGGGTTCTCGGTCTATACGCTTTCCGATGTCGCCTCGGATGAGGAAGCCGCCGCCCTCGTCCGGCAGGAGAACGCCGCCGATGTGCTGATTGGAATCGACCTAAACCGCGAAGATGACAAGATTCGCGGCATTTTGATTGACCTCTCGCAGCGCGATACCAAGAATCTTTCGGTGAAATTTGCGCGCATGCTTCTCGATCGTGTGGGCGAAAAAACCTCCCTGCTGGCCAAAAGCCATCGTTCCGGGGATTTTCGAGTCCTGAAAGCGCCCGATATCCCATCGGTTTTGGTGGAATTGGGTTTTTTGACAAATCCGGAAGATGAGAGTAAAATAATGTCTGTGTCTTGGCGCAAAATGGTCGCTCGGCAGTTCGTGCTTGCGATAAGTGATTTCTTTGCCGCGTCCGCGTCCGAGTGACTTCTATACTGATGGATTTTCTCATGCCTACTCGCTCTGGTACTTCTATTTGGAGGCTCCTCTTTTACGGAGGTGTGTTTTGCACGTTAGTGCTGATGGTCGGGGGCTCGTGGTTGTTTTACGTGGTTTGGGGCTGGCATCGGCAACTTCCCGACCACGGTTATCTCCTCGAGTACGAACCGCCGATGCAGACGCGCGTTTACGCCGGCGACGGGCTCTTGCTTGCGGAGTATGGGCGCGAGCGCCGTTTTCACGTTGCCTATGACGCGATACCCGATCGAATCATCCACGCTTTTCTTTCCGCCGAAGACCAAAACTTTTTCCAGCATGACGGCATTGATCCGAGAGGAATTTTACGTGCGGTGGCGCACAACGTCTCAAACCTGATAGAGGGGAAGCGCTTGGTCGGCGCCTCGACCATCACGCAACAGGTTGCAAAAAATTTCCTGTTGTCCCGGGAGGTTTCTTTCGAGCGCAAGGGCAAGGAAATTCTTCTGGCTTTCTCCATTGAGCGCGCGCTTTCAAAGGAGCGGATACTTGAGTTGTATTTGAACGAGATTTACCTCGGCTTCGGTTCTTACGGGATTGCGGCGGCGGCGTTCAATTACTTCAACAAATCCTTGAACGAGTTAACGATTGCCGAGGTTGCCTACCTGGCCGCATTGGCGAAGGGGCCTGCGAACTATCACCCGGTTCGCGAACAGACGCGTGCTCTCAACCGGAGAAATTGGGTTATCTCGCGGATGCACCAGGAGGGTTATATTTCCGAGCTGGAGGCGATAATTGCGCATTCGGCGCCTTTGAAGGCCGAGGCGCAGCGCAAGTGGGGCGCGCAATTGTTCGGCGCGGAATATTTTGTCGAAGAAGTCCGCAGGAAACTCCACGATCAATACGGCGCGAGCAATTTATACGAGGGAGGGATGCTGGTTCGCTCGACACTGTCGCCCCGTTTGCAGGGGATAGCGCAGGAGGCATTGCGCTCGGGATTGGTTGCGTATGACCGCCGCCACGGCTGGCGGGGAGAATTGGCGAACATTTCCGCCAACGAGAATTGGCAGAAGAATTGGCAGATTGCTTTGGGGAACATTCCCGTTCCGAAGGATTTGGCGCCGTGGCGTTTGGCCGTGGTGCTGGAGGTTGCCGCCGACAAGGCGAGCATCGGGCTTCTCAATCGCCAGCGCGCCGAGGGCGTTGAGAAGGGGATCATTCCTTTCAAGGAAGTTGAATGGGCCGCTCCATGGATTAAAGGCCAGCGAACCGGCCGCCAGCCGAAGAAGGTTTCGGACGTTCTCGAGCCGGGAGATGTCATCTATGCCGAAGCGCTGGAGGAAGGTGCGGACGACGCGCCCGTGCGTTACACTCTGCGGCAACTTCCGGAAGTGAACGGTGCCCTGATTGCCATGGATCCGTTTACCGGGCATGTTCTTGCAATGCAGGGAGGTTTTTCCCATGCGTTGAGCGAATTTAATCGCGCGCAGCAGGCCCTGCGGCAGCCGGGTTCCGCCTTTAAGCCGTTTGTTTACGCCCTTGCGCTTGAGAAAGGTTATACGCCGGCGAGCATTCTGCTGGACGCCCCCGTCGCGATTGACCCGGGCCAGGGGCTTGATATTTGGAAGCCCGAGAATTACACGCGCAAGTTTTACGGGCCGTCGACTTTGCGTAAAGGCATTGAGCATTCTCGTAATGTCATGACGGTTCGCTTGGCGCATGCGATGGGGATTAACAATGTTGCAAGGGAACTGCGCGATTTTGACCTGGTCGAGCATTTCCCGCCGCTGTTGTCGATGGCGTTGGGCGCGGGGGAGTCGTCGCTGATGAGGATGGTGAGCGGTTATGCGACTTTTGTGAACGGCGGCCGCAAGGTGGAGCCGACCCTGATAGACCGCATCCAGGATAGATACGGAAAGACGTTATACCGTTTTGACAGCCGCCGCTGTCTTGGTTGCTTGAAGGATTCGTGGCGCGACAGCAGGGAGCCGATCTTGTATGACGACCGTCCCGAGTTGATGACTCCGCAAACGGCCTACCAGCTCGTTTCGATGCTGGAAGGCGTCGTGCAACGCGGCACCGGACGTTCGCTGCGCTCGCTGCCCCATCCCGTTGCGGGCAAAACCGGCACGACCAACGAGGAGCGGGACGCCTGGTTTTTGGGATTTTCGTCCGATTTGGTCGTTGGCGTTTACGTCGGCTTTGACGAGCCCCAGCCTTTGGGCAGAAGGGAGACGGGCGGAAGGGTTGCGGCACCGGTGTTTCGGGAGTTTATGGCACGGGCGCTGGAAGGACAGCAGCCGGTGCCGTTTCGCGTTCCCGCGGGGATTCGCCTGATGCATATTGATGCAACGACAGGGGAGCAGGCGTCTCCGGGGTCCGAAGGAAGCATTCTTGAGGCGTTCAAATTGAATGATTCCGGTCCCAACACGCCGAGCGGTTTGGGTTTCGACATTCTCAACGATGGTTTCCTCGGGGAGGGAGAAGCGTTTCCGGGAAGCTTGTTTCAAAAGCCCGGACAATCTTTGCCGAAGCCGGATGACGATGCGTAGCGAAACACAGGAGACTATCGAGGGTATTGAGCGCTCCCTTGGGCTTCTAGGGAGGTATCTTTGACTTGGATGGACTGCAGCGTCGTTTTGACGAGCTTTCGCAGACCATAGAGGATGAGAGTCTCTGGGAGGATGCCGAGCGCGCGCAGAAGTTGATGCGCGAGCGCGCGAGGGTGGAGGAATATATCAACATGTATCGAGGCTTGGGCGAGCGCTTGCGCGAGAACAAAGAACTGCTTGCGCTTGCCGAGGAAGAGGGCGACGAGGCCGTCATTGCCGAAGCCGAAGCCGCCCTGCGGACATTGCGCTCGGATGCCTACCACTGCGAATTAGAGAGCCTTCTTTCGGGGGACGCGGACAGCGGCGACACCTATCTTGAGATTCACGCCGGCGCGGGCGGAACCGAAAGCCAGGATTGGGCGGCGATGCTGCTGCGCATGTACATGCGCTGGTCGGAGTCGAAAGGGTATCGCGTGGGTTTGATGTCGCGCAGCGACGGCGAGGAGGCCGGCATTAAGTCGGCGACCCTGCTGATTGAGGGATTGAACGCGCACGGGTGGTTGAAAACGGAATCGGGCGTGCACAGGCTTGTGCGGATTTCGCCGTTCGACGCCAACGCCCGCCGTCATACGAGTTTTGCGAGCGTTTGGGTTTATCCCGTTGTGGAGGAGGAGGACATCGAGATCGACAAATCCGAGGTTCGTGTGGACACCTATCGTGCGAGCGGAGCGGGGGGGCAGCATGTTAACACGACGGACAGCGCGGTTCGTTTGACGCATATACCGAGCGGGATAGTCGTGCAGTGCCAAAACGAACGTTCACAACACAAAAACAACGCGTCGGCCTGGAAGATGCTGCACGCGCGCTTGCGCGAAGCGGATGCGCAACGCCGCCGCGAGGAGTCGCAGGCGCTGCGCGAGGACAAGGGCGAGATAGGATGGGGCAAGCAGATACGCTCGTATGTTTTGCAACCCTACCAGAAGGTGAAAGATCTGCGAACGTCGGTGGAGTCCGGAAATCCGGGCGCGGTGCTGGACGGCGATTTGGATGCGTTTATGGAAGCCGCGCTGGCGGCGCAGGTTGACGGAGCCCGAACCTAGACGGACATTATGGGCTTGTCTGTTTTCTGCTTGCGGGTTTGCTGCGTCTGACTGGAGCCGTTCGCGTTCGGGTCAATGCTTTTGTTGACACGGTGGCATTTCCCCTCAAGGGTTGCGCCCGCCTCCATAGACAGGGAGTTGTGCTCGAGGTCGCCTTCGACGTTTGCGTTTTTGCCTAGATGGAGTTTGTTTGCACGCACGTCTCCGCTGACCCGCCCGCTGATGACAACGTCGTTTCCGGTGACGCTGCCGATGATTTGCGCCTTTTCACCGATGGTAAGGTGTTTGACCCGGATGACTCCCTCAATTTTTCCTTCGATGTGAACTTCGCCGTTGGAGACGACGTCGCCGGTGATGCAAAGGTCGGCGGAAATGAGAGAGGGGATGGTTTCGTTTCTATCCGCTTCGCCGAGGCTTTTTGAAATTCTATTTTCTTTTCGTGTTTTGCGAAACAACATAATGACCTGCCTTTAAAAAGTTCCAAGGATTTTGCGCCTTTCCGTTCACGCGGACTTCATAGTGGAGGTGCGTTCCGGTTGAACGTCCGGATGACCCGATGAGTCCGATGCGCTGGCGCGCTTCGAGGGTATCGCCTTTTTCAACAAGAAATTCTGCCAAGTGCCCGTATCGTGTAACGACTCCGTTGCCATGGTCAATATCAACGGTTCGACCGTATGGACCTTTCCATCCGACGCGCGTGACGACTCCGGCGGCGGTCGTAACAACGGGGGACTTGTGCGGGGCGATGAAGTCAAGACCGCCGTGGAAGGCGGGCTTGCGCGTAAAAGGATCAATGCGCATGCCGTATCCGCTCGAGAGCGCGAATTCGCTATCTTCGAAGGGGAGGGAGAGCGGGAGGCCTTTGACGATGCTTTGGAGATTCTCGAGCCGGCCAAGATTGTTTTTTATGCGGGCGAGTTGGTGCTCCGCGCTCGGAGAATATCCATAACCGCTGCGTCCGCCGAGATCGGTTTCCTCAAGCAGGAGGGGTCCCCCCGCGCCGAAACTCTCGGTCGGGGTCTCGGACAAAGTGGCTGGTGCCGCGGTGCCGGGAGCGAATTGGATGGGGAATCCCGCCATGGAGAGGACCCTTTCGAGCTCGGTGATATCCTCTTCGATCCATTCTTCGATGGCGGACATGAGGTAAGACTGCTCGATGTCGAGTTCGATAAGCGCGGAGTCGATGGCGCCGCTCATTTCGGTGACCCATTCCTCCGTCGTGGTTACGCTTTTTTGGATGGTTCGCAGCGTTTCGGGGAATTGCTTCTCAATGATTCCGTGAAAGTTCGCGAAGTCATTAAAGGGGGCGTCGTCTCGAAAGCGACCGGATACGGGAGTGAGGCGCGAGTGCGTGAGCGGACGCGAGTAAGACTGCGTTAACGCGATTAGGCGGTTGCTTTTCTGTGAAGGGGGAGTCAGCAGACGTGCGCTTTGCCGCGCGGCTTCATTCTCAATCGGAGACTCCAGAACTTGATAACGGTTGAGGGCGGAGCGAATGCGGTGCTGCCGGGTTTCAAGTGCATCAACGGTATCGAAAAATCGATGCCGCAGGGTTTCGAAGCGTCCGTGCAAGTCTACGTAGCCGTTGTTGAGTTCGTCCAACTGGCTGCTCGAGAGGTCTTCAATGCTTGCGAGTCTGTTTTCGTATGCGGTGATGGTTGTGCGGAGTTGATCGCGTAGTTCCAGGTTTTCGGAGATGCGTTCTTTGATGATACTTCCGTGCACCAGCAAACTCAGCGAGCCGGCAGCGAGCCACACGACAAAGAACGCGCCAACAAGGGCAATGCATGCTTGCACCCTGGTGGAAAGATTAATAAACAGGACCCCCCGGTTTGCCCGAAAGAAGATTTGCTTCTCCGCGAACAGGTGTGCCATGAGTTCCCTTGTCCGAATGATTATTTCGTGAATGTTTTGCATACGCCTTTACCAATCCTCGTTAACTCAGAAGCCCATTGTCTACGATATTGCATCCGTATGCAATAGAATTCTTATAGAATCGGTGGTTGGAATGCCCTGCGAATCGGGTATCCCAGGCGGATTTCTTCGATAAGCAGGCGTTGGCAAAAACCTGATTCTCGTCAGGTTTCCCTCTATAACCCCTTGGTATTTCACGGAAATTGTTTGTATCCCCGCGGGAGGTTCAAGGTTTTGCGGGTGTTGGAACAGATTGCCGTCCTGCTTGACAAACGGATGCCTAGGTTAACAATACATTGGGAGTTGTGGCGGAATGTATGAAGAATAATCAAGGCGAAATTCGCGCGAAAACGGCGGGAATCACGATGCAAATCCATGCCGTTATGGATTGGCGCGCCGAGCGTTCGGGAGAAGACGGTGGTTGGGTCGGTATCTGCAAGCAACTCGGCATGCCGTCCATCCCGTTACATGAATCGCAAAAAACTTGTAATATTCTCTTATGCGAGGAGAGAGAATTTTTTCCGGGTCAGTCTACGAGGAGAAAGCGAAGTATGCGCGTGCGGTGGTGCTTCCGGACGCGGGAGGGGATTGGATCCTTGTCTCCGGAACAACGGGCTATGACTACGCCACGATGACGATTGCACCGGATGCCGCCCGGCAGGCGCGACAGTGTTTTGTGAATATCGCGGCGGCGTTGCGAGAGGCCGGTGCAGGCATTGAGGATGTTGTTCGGATTCGAGTCTATCTTGCGGACAGAAAGGATTTCGAAGACGTTGCCGCCGAAGTTGCCGCGTTTTGCGAATCGTCCCGCCCCGCGAACACAACGGTCGTTGCTCCGCTGGTCGATGAAAAGATGCGCGTCGAGATTGAAGTCACCGCCCGTCGTTCGAAATGACCCTGCATTTGGTAAAATTATGCGTCGGAGTTGAGAGCGTTGAGGAGTTGCGCTTCTGGCAGAACAAACGCGTGAAGGAGGGAGCGCCCCGCGGATATCCGCGCCCTCCCTATCACACGACTCGGATGACTCCGCGCCGTCGCGAGGAACTCCTCAACGGAGGTTCGTTGTATTGGGTGATACAAGGATGGATGTGCGTTCGCCAGCGTCTCGAAGACGTTGTTCCGTTTGTTGACGGGGAAGGGGTTGGTCGCTGCCATTTGGTGCTGGCAAGGGATTTGGTTTTGGTTGAACCGGTTCCACGCCGTGCATTCCAGGGCTGGCGTTATCTTGCCGGCCCGGATGCGCCCGCCGATTGCGGCATCGCCGAGGATCCCGGTTCCGGTTTGGGGGAGGAATTGTCGCGGCTGGGATTGTGAGTGTTGTTTGCGGGTGTCAACGCACCGGCACATTGTCAATCAGCCGCACGCTTCCCAACCGCACCGCCGCCAGCAACCTTGCCGGCCTGTCGCCGGGCGCTAACGCCTCCACCGCATCGAAGCTTTCCCCGTCGCGCAGTTCAAGATAGTCAACCTTGTCGAAGCCTTCTTGCAGCAACCGGCTTTCCCCCCGTTCCAAGACCTCGGAAATTTTTTCTTCCGCAGAAATCTTTTCTCCTGCCTCGCGTAAAACGAGATTCAGCTTGCGCGCGATTCCGGTTTGTTCTTCCGACAAATACGCATTGCGCGAGGAGAGCGCCAGCCCGAATTCGTCGCGCACTATCGGACAAGAAAGGATTTGCACGGGAATGTCGAGGTCGAGCACAAGCCGCCGCACGACTAGGAGCTGCTGAAAATCCTTTTCCCCGAAGACGGCGCTGTCGGGCGCGCATTGGAGCAGGAGTTTTGCTACCACGGTTGCGACCCCGACAAGGAATCCGGGGCGGTCGTTCGCTTCCAGCCCCTCGCCGACGCCGCCGACTTCAATGCGTGTGGCAAATCCGTCGCCGTATATTTCCTCGGTATTCGGCGCGAAGAGGATATGTCCGCCGCGCGCTTCAACAGCGTTAATGTCAGCATCAAGGTCGCGAGGATATTGTTCAAAGTCTTCGTTGGGCGCAAATTGCATAGGATTGACGAATGCGCTGACGACAACGCGCTCGGCGTTTGCGGTTGCAATGTCGATGAGCGCGAGATGTCCTTCGTGCAACGCGCCCATGGTCGGCACGAGGGCGATGGATAAACCTTCGGCGCGCCATCGGGAGATGTGTTGCCGCAGTGTTGCAATGTCGCGCACGAGGATCGTCATTTATTCCTGCGAGAGTTGTGGAAGGTTTGCAAAGGCATCAAGGGCTTCGGGGTTTGCGAGGGCGTTTCGGTTTTTAACTTCTCTGTTGTGAATGATATCGCGCACGGCGAGTTCGGTGATTTTACCAGATTTGGTTCTCGGGATGTCGTTGACCTGGATGACGAGCGCGGGCGCGAAGCGGGGATTGAGTTCTTGTGCAACGGCTTTGCGAATGCGTTGCTGCAAAGCCTCGTCGAGTTTTTCACCTTCCGTCATTCGCACAAAGAGGATGATGCGCGCGTCCCCTTTCCATTCTTGCGCAACGGCGATGGCTTCGGCGATTGCATCAATGCGCTCGACAACGGCGTAGAGTTCTGCGGTGCCGACCCGTATGCCCGCGATATTGAGCAGCGCATCGGAACGCCCGAAGATGACGATGCCGTCCTGTTCGGTGAAAGCGGCAAAGTCGCCGTGCCGCCAGATGCCGGGGAAATAATCGAAGTAGGCGGCGCGATAACGGCCGTCGCCGGGGTCGTTCCAGAATCCGATGGGCATGGTGGGGAAGGGCCGGACGCAAACAAGTTCGCCCTTTTCCCGTTTGAGGGGTTTGCCTTCGGGCGACCACATTTCTACGGCCATGCCGAGCCCGGGGCACTGGATTTCCCCCGACCACACCGGCGCATCGGGGTTGCCGAGCACGAAACAAGAGATTAATTCCGTGCCGCCCGAGATGGATGCCAAATGAACGTTGGTTTTGATGTTTTCATAAACATAGTTGAAATGATCATCAAGCAAAGGAGAGCCCGCCGAGAAGATGCATCGCAAGGCATTCAGGTTGCGGGTTTTGTTCGGCGCGAGTTTGTCGTTGCGCATGACATCCAAAAGTTTCGGCGAAACCCCGAAATGTGTTGTGCGCGCATCGGCTGCATAGTCGAGGAGCGTTGCGCTGTCGGGATAGAGAGGGGAGCCTTCGAATAATTGTATCTGTGCGCCGGACGCCAACGACGAGATCATCCAGTTCCACATCATCCAGCTGCAGGTCGTGAAGTAACACATGGAGTCGCCGGGGTTGAGGTCGCTGTGAAGTTGATGTTCTTTCAGATGTTGGAGAAGAACTCCGCCGGCCCGGTGGATCATGCATTTTGGCGCGCCGGTGGTGCCGCTCGAGAAGACGATGTAGAGGGGATGGTCGAAGGGAAGCGGTTCGAAACGGAGCGGCGGCGTTTTTGTTTCGCTTCCGGGCGAGACGATTTTATTGAAGCATTGTGCCCGAGGCAGTTGCATTGCTTGGTCGTAGGCGGATGTGTTCGAAGTGGCAGGCTGAATCCAAAGACAAGTTTCGGAGGGAAGGCTTTCCAATACTTGTTTCAGTTTTTCGGCCTGCGGGAAATATTTGCCGTTGTATCTGCATGCATCGGCCGCGACAAGGAGTTTCGGTTCGATTTGGGAGAAGCGGTCCAGGATTCCCCGGGCGCCATAGTCGGGCGAGCAGGACGAAAAGATTGCGCCGACACTTGCGGTCGCGAGCGCCAAGACGACGCTTGCAGGCATGTTCGGAAGGATCGCCGCGACGCGGTCGCCTTTTTTGACGCCGATGTCACGCAGCGCTTTCTGCGTGAAAGCGACCTGGCGCATTAGGTCGCCCCAAGTGAGAAAGGAGTCTTCACCGTTGTCGATGCATTCTTCATCGCGAAAGCGAATGGCGATGTCTTTCTCCTTGCCGATGCCGTGACGCAACAAGTTTTCGGTAAAGTTCAAACGCGCATCGGGAAAGAAGCGTCCTTGCGGCATGGAATCTCCCGCGATGAAGAAGGGAGGTTTGCCTTTATCACCGAGGACGTTGCAGAAATCCCAGACTAATTTCCAAAAGGCTGCGGGTTCGCGAAGCGACCAGTCGTGGAGTGCGGGATAATATGCGGCGGAGTCAATGTCGGCGGAAGCTATCGGCGCGCCGCGTTCTTTGGCGCGGACCGCGAAGCGGCGCAAAGCGCTTGCTGTTCGGCGGTCGGAAGAAGGAGTCCAGAGCGGGCGAGACATGGGGGAGAGTATACCAGCAGAATCTTGTCGGTGTTTTTCACGAAATGTAAGTATTTTTCATAAAAACGGCTAAAATTAAGCATTTTTCACGAATTGCAAGTATTTTTCATAAAAATAGTTAAAATATAAGTGTTTTTCATAGACTGTAAGCGTTTTTCATGGAATAACGCCTATATGATGGACAGGCCGTTACCTGAACAGAATGCCAAGATTGCCGACTATGCGGCTCTTGTCGGGCAATATGAGTTGCGTGCGCCTCTGCCGTTAATTCTATCGGCCATCGGTGAAAAGCATAAGAAATATGAGTTAAGGTAAAGAAGAAAACCAAGCTGCATTCCATCGCCAAGTCCAACACTACCACATACGATGGAGGATATCCTAGGGTAGGTTTGGTTTGGGAGGAACTTGACACGTGCCGCAAGGTGCAATATGCTATGACTGTATGACGCATTTTGGAAAAGGAGCCTGACTATGGTGCAACAGCCTCTTCACACTGGTTCGGGAAATTTTGCATTTGACTCCAGAGATCGTGCTGGAGACCATATCGCAAATCCGGATTACGTTGCGCAGGTTGCCACTGAAGCCTATGCACGTATAGTGGAGGCTTGGAAGCTTGACGATTCAGATGCGAGGAAGATGTTAGCTGTCAATCATCAGACTTGGATGCAGATCAAGAACGGAAAATGGAGCGGGTTGCTTAACCAAGAACAATTGATGCGTATCAGTGCGGTCATTGGTCTCTACAAAGCATTGCATTCATGTTTTAACAATGATTTGGCTGATCGCTGGATAAAACGACCTAACACAGGATGGATATTTTCCGGGCGTAAACCGGTTGATGTCCTAATTGAGGGTGGCTTGCCAGCGATGGTGAAAACACGGCGCTATATCATTGCCGAGTAGTGCGTGATATCACTCCCAAACCTGCCTCTTATCGAGAAGGGCGAATCTGTTAATACCTTCCGTTTTATGATGGAGGAGACAGGTAATCTCTCGCAACTTATTCATAATAGGAATAAGTTGCTTGCTCTCGAATGGGTCGAAAAACTAATTGACTGGCCAAACATACACGAACAAGCCTATGGTATTGTTCCGTCTTATATTAGCGCGGAAATTGTCAACACAACTTTCATTAATTCAAGGGGGAACAGTCGGTTCAATGACGATAAACAAGGAGTTTGGTACTGTGCATTTGAACACGATACCGCGGTTAAAGAAGTGGCCTACCACCGCAAACGCATACAGGACGAGACTAATGATTACGGAATTGAAGTTGTTTACCGAGAAATTTTTGCAGATTTCGTGGGTGCTTTTCATGATGCACAGGGACTGCCACGTGGCGAAGGCATTTTAGGACCGGATCCAAAGACAGCCTATCCACTAGGACAGAAACTCGCCCGTAAACTAAGGGCAGAGGGAGGACGTGGAATTATCTATCCGTCTGTTCGAGAACCGAGGGGCGTCTGTCTCGTAGCCTTCCATCAAGAAATTGTTCAAAATGCGCGGTTTGGGGGGCTTTGGAAAATGAGTTGGAACGAGGAGGGCGAGTTTAGTATAGATAAGATGGGAGATGTCTAGCGAGGAATTTTGGGGGAATTCGGCTATAATTTCCCATGAAAACGGGCTTCCACCTCCCTTTATCCCCTCGTTCAGTGGTTATTTGCCCCTTTTTACGCTTTAATTCGGCGAAATATCGAGGGTTTTTTGGGTAAAGCCCTTGCCAAAACCCTCTAAATCTGTAATTCTCCTTTGCGTTCCCTCCTACGTCAGTGCGATGGTTTATGGATAATATTGTCTCTTTATTAGCCCCTCCTCGAGGCTTTGTGCGCGTCGCCGCGGTGCCTGTGTTTGCGATGCTGATGCTTTCGTTTGCGAGTCTGTCTTCATCGTCGGATTCGCAAGCGGACGGATTACTGTTTACGCGTTCGCATGCAGCACTCGAGCAGATGTGGGGCAGCGTTCTGCGCTGTGCCGTCCGCGAAGACGATGATACCGCTGTCGAGCGATCGCTCGAAAGCGGTTCCGTCCCGGCGAGGGCGTCGCACGATTATTCCGAATGCGGAAAACAAGCGTTGCGAAACACGGGCTCGCGCATCATCGTCAACACCATCGAAGACGCCTTGTATCAGGGAGGCCTTGCCTTTGTTGGAGACGATTTCCAACTTGAATCATCGCTTCAGTGGGTTTTCGGCGGAAACGTTCGGGGGGAAGTGGATCTTGTATTGCCTTTGTGGACAAACTCACGCTCGGAGGGCGAGGGGAGTGCGCTGTTCGCCCAGCACGGCGTGGTTTTTTGGCAGGGGCTGGGCGAGGAATCTCGTACGGATGGAAACTTCGGGATTGTTTACCGCTCGCACCTGACGAGCGATGTCATAGGGGGAGGTTCGCTCTTTTACGACTATGACTTCAGGCGCGGACATTCGCGCCTGGGTGTCGGGGTGGATGCGCAAAGCGGAGGCTTCTACGGCAACTTCAATTATTACCATCCTCTCACCGCCGAATTGGAAGGGCGTGAAGAAAAATACACCGCCTATTTCGAAAGGGCGCTTCGCGGACTGGATGCGACTTTGGCGTATAGGCGCAACCGCTTACGCTTGAGCGGTTCGTTGGGGTATTGGCACTTCGAGGGCTCCCCGGAATCGCAGGCGCAATGGTATCCGAGTTACGAAGTTGATGCAGGATTCCTTGTATTGCCGGGCGTGTTTTTGGAAGGGGGGTACGAACACCATGAGGACGGGAAGTCGCTGGGTTCGCGTTGGAGCGCGGGGATGTTATTCCAGTTCTCGCTACCGAACTTAGACGGCGCGACGGTTGTGGACGGCTCCGGGATTCCGAGGCCGAATTTGTGGCGTGCGGTCGAACGCGAAAAGCGAATTCTCTACGAGGAGTATGAACGGGGACCGGGAGTCTCGCTGCGCTATTCCGGCGAGCGTCTCCTTAGCGAGGAGGCAGTGGCGCCCCAGGCGGAAATGATGATTGTGTTGAGCGAGGCGCTTGAAGGGGATGTCGAGCTGCATCTTGTCGGTGCCGGGACGGCGACCTACGGAACCGATTCCGATTCCGATGACTGGGAGATGAGCTACCGGGTCGTTCCCGCAACCGAGACGACGCGTCCGAACAATCCGAGCATGACCGATTGTGCGCAGGCTTTGGAAAGCGCGCCCTGTACGATTGTCGTTCCGGCGGGCGGCACAATGGTCGAGTTGCATGTTACGCTTCACGACGAAGGAGAATACGAGGATGCGGAAACGGTCAGGATTTCCGTTGTCGTTCCGTCCGGATATGCCAGGTTTCTCACCGCGCGCGGTGCGACGCAGGAAATTACCATCGGGGCAAATCTCGCGCCGACCGTCTCGCTGACTTACGAGGGCGCTCCCACCATCTCGGAAGAAGGCGGCGCTCCCGGGACTGCAAACATGGAGGTTCGCGTCAGCGAAGCTCTTCCGAGGGATATCGTGGTCGGTTTTACCGAGGAAGGCACGGCGGACTTCGGCGACGCGCCGAATGACTGGTTTTTCCAATATCCGGATATTGCCGGCTCCTCTAGCCAGCCGCTGGATTGCAATGCAAATATTTCCCGCTGCGTGTTAACCATCCCCGCCGGCCAGACGGAGGCGCAGGTTACCGTCAACGTCAACGATGACAACACTCCCGAGGATCCCGAGAACCTCACCCTCGGCATTACGCTTTCCAGTCAGTATGCAGATGTTGCGCGGCTTGGCGATCCTTCAGAGCAGACCGTCATCATCGCCGCGAGCGAGAGGAACATCGCCTTTGGCGCCTTCGACCCGCTCAATCCGGTGAATCTTGAGACGGATGTCGAGGAAGGCACTCCCGTTGAAATCGAAATTGCCCTTGACCCCGCGCCCGTGCCGATAACGGTGGTGTTGGAGGGCGGCCCCAATCCCGGCAGTCACGAGGATGCCGATGCGGACGACCTTGAGTTCCCGGCCGATGTGGTCATTCCCGCCAACACGTCCTCGCATAATTTTACCGTCACCGCCGTTAGCGACGGCATTGCCGAACCCATCGAGGAAATCTTTCTCAACATCGTTGAAAGCCCCCGCCGTCCGCTGCCGATAGGTTGGTCGATCATGAGAACTCCCCAGGAGACGCCGCCCAACCAGATGCGCATCGAGATTGCGGCCAACGGCAACACCATTGTTTGGGATCCCGCAGGAAGTTTCCGTATGCGCGAGGATGGTGGTGCGCAGACGGTGAAGCTGGTCGTGGACGGGCCGCTTAAGGAACCGGCGCAGCTGCGCTTGCGGCCCGCGAATGCCTCGACCGCGGTGCTCCAGCCTTCGGCGGAAGAAGAGGGGGATTACATGTATTCGGTGACATCGGGCGGCACGTTCTCGTTCGATGACAATATGCTGGAGATTCCCGCACATAGCGGAGAGGGCCCGCAGGAGGTTGAAATCACGATTACGCCGCGGGACAACCCGGATGCCGACGGCAACAGAACCATCCTTTTTGAAATCAGAGGCGACAGTCCGGGCGTTCCCGTCGGCTGGGGAATCGGCGCCCCGAGAGGCACCGCGAGTTCCCTTGAGGTGACGATAGTGGACGACGAGCCTCCGAACAGGGGGGAAATTGCGTTCGCACGGGCGGGTTCGCGTGTGACCGAAGGCACCTCGTTCGACATTCCGGTTTCCGTAACCGGGATTGTCGGCACGACATTTAATGTAATGGTCACCGCGCAGGGCGCGCTTGAGGATGCGCAAATTCAAGGCACGAGCGGTCCGGGCATCGAGACGCCGTATCGTTTTGCCGTGGACGGGAAATCTTCCAATCTCGGCATTGATATTGCCGACAACACCATTGCCGACGGCAACAGGGAAATCGTCTTCACTTTGGCGTCGACAAGATTGCCTCCGGGCGTGAGGTTTGGCGAGCAACTGACCCACACCCTCATCATTATCGACGATGAGAGTGGAAGCGGCGACATTCTTCCTGTGCGGCACAGTAAAGTCGGCTTTGCGGGAGACAGCACGGATGTGACCGAGGATGCGAGCGACAAAACAATCAATATTCCCATTGTGGCGTCCGCAGCGCCGGCGAGCCCCTTCGATCTCATCATCAGCGTTCTCGACATCGGAGACAATCCCGCAACGGAAGGCGCGGACTTCACCGTTCCTTCGTCCGTCCAAATCTCGGGCGGGGGAGAGACGAATCTTCCCGTTGAGATTCTTGCCGATAGCAATGTCGAAACCCGCGAGACCATCGTCTTGGAGATTGACACGGATAACAGAGGGTTTCCCGTGGGTTTCACTTTCGGGTCGCGCACGAGACACACCATCAACATTATCGCCAACGGCAATATTATTGAATTCGCCGATCCTCTGACCTCGAATGCGACCGAGGGCGGCGAGGATGCGATCGTCAACATCAGCATCGACTTGCCGCTTCCCCGGGGCAGGACGGGGAGCGTGAACGTCGAGGTGGAAGACGGCACCGGCGTGACTGCCGCCGACGATTATAGAATCGAGGGGCCCGGTTACGATCCTTCCACCGGCATCTTGAGATTTCCCGAGACGGACAGCGTGGCTCTGACCGTTACGGCGCGCAACGACACCGATGTCGAAGAAGAAGAGACCGTCACCCTCAGGCTTGTCGGAAACAGCGACACGCCCGCGGGGTGGAGTATTGGAACGAACAACGAGCATGTCGTCACTCTCATCAGCGACTACGACGCTCCCGAACGAGGGCAGGCCGTCGGTTTTGCAATTCCCGGTGCGAGCGAAACCTTCAATCCCGTGCGCATTTTTGAAGAGGAAACGACGGGCGGTTCCGCGCATGGCTTGACCGTTCGCGTTGCATCAAACGAGGCGGCGCCAAGAGGGGGAATTGATCTCGCGTGGACGGTGACCAGCGGCGCGGACCAGCTCGTTCCGGCTTCGAGAGTCGGCGGCGACGTTGATTTTGCGAGAGGCGACGAGTTTCAGGAATTCGACATCATGATTGAGAGCGACTCCGTCACCGAGCCGCCCGTTCCCGTTACATTGCGGTTGTCTTCGCCGACGGGTTTGCCGTCGGTATGGAGTTACGGCAAGCAGGAATACACCTTCACCATCGAATCCAGCGACGGCACCGTGGGGTTTGCCTCGACCGATCCTGTTATGGTGGACGAGGGTGAACCGCTCACCATCGAATTGACGAGCGATGTTGTTGCGCCGAGCACGGGAATTCCCGTGAGCGTTACGGTGCAGGGCAGCAGTCCCGCCGCCGACCTCAGCATAGCAAGCGACATAACGATTCCCGCCGGACAGAACAGTTACAATCTTGATGTTGAAATTCTCAGCGACGGCCTGGGAGAAGAAGCCGAGGAATACATTGTCAGCATTGCAACGGGTACAAACTTCCCGGTCGGCTGGGGAACGGTATCGGGCTCGCGCACCGTCACCATTCGCGCAAACGAAAACACGATCGGAATTGGTTCTCCGAACAGTGCAATGATTGAAGAAGCCGACAGCGCAACGATTGAAGAAGGCGGCAGCGGAACGCCGAACTCCATGACGGTTCCCGTTGCGATAAGCAACACCACCTTCCTTGCCAACGCCCTGGCAAGCAACATCACCCTTGCCCACACCCTCGGCATCACCGGCGATGAAAACCACACCGCCTTGGACGATGTCGTGTTCACCGATGTCGTCCTGGATGCGGGAACGGGAGGAGGAAGCGCCAGCATCGAAGTCTCCCTGGACGGCGCCCCCGAACTTGAAGAGGTCGTCACCGTCACCATCGTGGAGGGCAGCACCGCCCTGCCGGAAGGATGGAGCATTGATCCGGACAACAACACCTACACCGTTACCATTCCCGCCAACGACAACACCATCGGCTTCGCCCTTGCGAATTCAACCGCCGTCGAAGAGGCCAGCACCGGCGTGGACGTCCACATCACCATCAACAACCCGCTTCCCTCGGGCGCGACGGCGAGCGTGATGGTGGGGACAACGAACCAGGGCGGCGCGGTTAATGCCGATTACGAAATCACGGGCACGAATTATTCCAACGGCATCCTGACTCTTCCGGTTTCGCCGGACGACACCGCGACTTTGACCGTTCGGGCGATTTCCGACCTCGACATTGAGACCGGAGAAAGCGTCCGCCTTACGCTGACCGAAAACGCCGGTTCCTTCCCCGACGGGTGGGAGATTGGAACGGCCGAACATGTTACCGCCTTCATGGACAAAGGCGGCACGATCGGGTTTGACGTCCCGAGCAGGCTGAGGATTCCCGAAGTGGACAGCGGATTGCCCGACTTTGCAGTGATTCCCATGGTGATAACCGACAGCGCCATCCTTGCCGCCGCCTTGACAGAGGACATCACCCTTACCCACACAATCAGCATTCCCACCGACGAAGACAACGATCCCGAGGATGATGTCTTGTTCACCGATGTCGTCCTGGACGCGGAGACGGGAGAGGGAACCGCCCGCCTCGAAGTTTCCCGTGACACCGCCCTCGAAGTTGAAGAGGTCGTCACCATCACCATCATGGAGGGCGCTACCGCCCTGCCGACCGGATGGACCGTTGATACGAATAACAACACCTACACCATTACCATTCCCGCCAACGACAACACCGTCGGTTTCGCCAGCGAGAGTTCGACCATAACCGAAGGCAGCAGCGCGACCGTTGACATCAGCGTCGATATGCCGCTTCCCGCGGGCATAGCGCCGAGCGTGAACGTTGATGTAATGAACCGGGGCGGGGTGTCTGATTCCGATTATGAAATCACGGCCGTCGGTTATTCCAACGGCATCCTGACGCTTCCCGTTTCGCCGGACGACACCGCGACTTTGACCGTTCGGGTGACTTCCGATTCCGAGGATGAAACCGGCGAGGGCGTCCGCATCATATTGACCGAAAACAACAATTCCTTCCCCGAGGGATGGGAGATTGGAACGAACGAACACCGCATCCTCTTTGAGGATCCGCCTCCGAAAAACAACATCGGATTCGCGGCGCGGGAGGTAGAGGTCGCCGAGGGAGGCACGGTTAATGTGGTTGTCGCGGTGAGGGACGATGACGACTTGCCGGTGTCTTCGCTCACGGCGGATATTCCGCTCAGCCTCACTATTACGGACCCCGACGGCGACACCGACTTCCATACCAACGATCCCTTTTTCGTTCCCGGCGGAGAGACTTTCACGGACGGCGAAGTCCAGATTGCGAGTTTCGGCGTCCGGGAGGATGCGCTTCACGAGGATGAAGAGGAAATCACCCTGGTCCTGGGCGAGGGCACGAACTTCCCCTCGGAGGATTGGGAGATTGATGCGAATACCAACCAACTGATCATCCGTATTTCCGCCAGCGGGAACACCGTCGGCTTCGCCAGTGAGAGTTCGTTCGCGACCGAAGGCGACCCTGTCGGAACGGTCGTTAGCATCACCATCAACCAACCGTTTCCCGCGGGCACGACGGCGAGCGTGCGCGTCGCTCTAACGAACCAGGGCGGCGCGGCTGATTCCGATTATGTAATCTCGGGCACCGATTATTCCAACGGCATCCTGACGCTTCCCGTTTCGCCGGACGACACCGCCAACCTGATCGTTCGGGCGACTACCGACACCGACACCGAGACCGGCGAGGGTGTCCTCCTCACGTTGAGCGAAAATAATACTTCTTTCCCCGCCGGGTGGGAGCTTGGAACGCACGAACATCTTGTCGAGTTTGACGATGCAGACCCGAGGAACAGCATCGGATTCAGGGACAAGGAGATAGTGGTCACCGAGGGAACCGCATCAGCTCGCCAGTTCGTCAATCCGTTTGCTGTGATGAGGGACGCCGACGGCACGCCGATAACTTCCGTCATCCCGACGACCATTCCGCTCAGCCTCACCATCAGCGACCCCGGCAACGACACCCAATTCACCGAGGGCGATCCCGTCACCATTGGCGGCGGTTCGGCTTACACGAAGGGCGAAGTCCAGCTTGCAAGTTTCGCAATCAGACTCGATGGAAGAGCCGAACCTGAAGATCGGATCATTTTGAGATTGGGCGAGCGCGGGACCTTCCCTTCGGACGATTGGGTGATTGACAAGAGAGCCAACGAACTCGTCATCGTCATTCCCGCCCACGATAATGTCATCGGCTTCGCCAGTGCGAGTTCGAGCGTGCTCGAAGAAGATGCCGACGGCGTAACCATCGACATCAACATCAATACGCCGCTTCCCTCGGGCGCGGCGGCGAGCGCGCTTGTCGGGATAACGAACCAGGGCGGCGCGGACGCGAACGATTATGAAATCACGGGCGACGGTTATTCCAACGGCGTCTTGACGCTTCCCGAAACGCCGGACAGCACCACGAGCCTGACCGTTCGGGCGATTGCCGACAGCATCACCGAGACCGGCGAGAGCATCCTCCTCACACTGACCGAAAATAACGATTCCTTCCCCGAGGGATGGGATTTTGGAACGCATGAACACACCGTTAGATTCAATGACACGGCGCAAATGGTTACAGTCGACGAGGCGGTCACGGATACGGTCGTAACAGAAGCCGACACCGGATCCGCAGCCGCAACCGCAACCGTTCGGCTGGCGTTCCCCGAGGCATTGCCCTCGGAGGCGAAAATCAGAGTTAGCATTGTAGTGATAGATAGCTCGAACACAGCCAATTTCAGCCCTCTCGGGTATAGCCTTACGGCACTGAATTCCTTGGAAGGAAGTTTTGCTTCAGGTTCGGATAGAGACCTTGCGACTATCGTCGCCGGGGCGACGGGTTTTGGTTTTTCCGTGACCATTCCCAACGACGCCAACAGATTCGGCGAGACCGTCCATCTGTTATTTAGCGAAGAAGGGGATACGCTCCCGGAGACTTGGGATCTCCCGCCCTCGACTCCCCCTCCGGTAACCATTCGTGTCCTCGATGCTCAAGCGACCGCCGTCGGTTTTGCGGAGAGCACGCTTACTTATGACACCGCCGTTGTCACGGTGAATATCTCTTCCGATCCTTTGACGGCCTTCCCGGAGGGAATCGTCCTCGTTGTGGAGAATTCGGACGAGACGGGGACCGTCATTGAAGCGGGTCCGCAAGTTCCGCTCGAGAAGGATCAAATGCAGTCCAGCCTTGAAATCAAGCCTCTCGGGGGCACCTCCCTTTATGGTGACGTGACTCTCACTCTCACCGATCCCAACAACACTCTGCCGGGGGATTGGAGGATCGGCAGCAACAACACGCTCACGCTCACGCGGGGGACCCCTCCGAGCGCCAACACCATCAATCTTTTCAGTGCCGCGGGCGGCAACGTGGTTGCCGAAGGCGGTACCACGAACCTGCTTGTGGAGGCGGCGTTGCCGAGCAGCGGCGGCACCGCCTTCCCCCCGGAGGGCATTGAACTGTCTCTTACGGTTGAGACCAACTTAGCGGACAGGGACGATACAGAAGACGACCCCGACCCCTGTCCCGATTACAACCCCTATCAAGCTTGTATTGACAACTTTGAAGTCTCGGCGAATCTTGCCAGCAAAGATGCGCAGGACTTTGAACGGGACGGGCAGGCTTTTCCGCCACGGGATCCAGTTAATTTTCCCATTTTACCGTTTCCCGATTTAGATCCGACAGTACAACCGAATTCGACGAGAAAGTACACTTTCACGCTCGTGCAGGAGCCCGCCACGACGGAAAATCCCTCGCCGGGTAATCCCGCCGCCGGCGTTTTTGCAGCTATTCCCGAAGACATCGGCATTGAGCCCGAGGAAACAATCACCGTCACCCTGGCGGCGGAAGGCACTCTTCCGAGCGGATGGACTCTGGGAACCACCAGTTACCAGATAACCGTTCCCGCCAACGGCGAGAGGATCGGATTTGCTTCGAACCTGCCGACGACGACGTCGGAACACTCCACTCTTGCATGCCCCACGCCCTTTGGATCGTTGTCGAATGAGATATACGCCCGTTTGCCGTTTGAGACGCTGTATGATGACGGCACGCAAAACACTTTCGATGTCTCCGTCACCGGCAAGAACCATGACGGCACTCCCGTCAGCAATATCTACACGCAAGTCGAGGTTACCGGCCAGGTTAGTAGGACCACTCGGGAGTTCACCGTCAGAGGCAATGGGAGGGTGAACACAACGGATATCGGCATCTTTATTTGTGCCGACGACACCGCCGAACTTGCCCAGACCCTCACGGTCGAGGTGATGCCCGGCCAGCAAGGCAGTAGTGTTTTCTCAGGCGCGCTGATGCATGAGATTACGGTCGTGCCGAGCGACAACACCATCACCATCGAGCAGCCGTCGTCCGCGCTGCGCATCGCCCAGCAAAACGGAACCGCCACCATCGGCGTTACCATCAACAACCAGATTCCCGTCTCGGGGGCGTCCCCGCAGGTTCTCATCGAGCCCTCGTCCGCCAACGGGGCCGTTCCCGACGATTACAGCCTCTCGGTTTCGGGGGGCAGCCTCGAAACCATTGAAGAATTCAGACTCGACACCGAGAAACACTTGTGGACTCTGCCGACCGGAACAAGCAACGCAACGCTGACCGTTACGTCCGACATTGTGGACGCCGACAACAAAAAGGCCGATCTTGCACTCGACTTCAGGGCCGTTAATCCGACGCTGGGGTGGGACGTTGTTCTCGATACCGGTGCTACGGAAACAACCCGCACCATCGCCCTCGGCAATCAGAGCGCGTTCGGCACGGTCGGTTTTGTGGAGTCGAGCTCGAGCGTCGCCGAGAGCAGCACGATATTCAATGTTCCGATCATGGTTTCCACAGCGCCGTCCAGTTCCTTTAATCTCGCCGTCAATGTCACCAACAGCAGCGCAGCCGATGCGGCGAAGGCAGGCACGAGCGGCACGGGTGCCGACTTCAGCATTCCCGCAACCGTCACCATCTCGGAATCGGGAAGAACCAACCTTGAAATTGAAATCCTGGACGACATCGCCGCCGAAGCGGACGAGACAATCGTTCTTGAGATTCCCCTGAGCGGTCATAATATTCCCGCAGGCCTTACGCGCGACAGCGCCGCGGCCACTCACACGGTCACCATTCTTAGCAACGACAACAACGTTGCCTTTGCCTCTTCAAGTTCGACCGCGACCGAGACCCGCGCCGATGCAACCGTTACCATTGACGTTGATCTTCCGTTCCCCGCGGGTACGGAGGCGAGCGTGCGCATCGAAACGGAGAACGGCGGCGGCGCGACCGCGGCCGATTACGAAATCACCGGTGCCGGTTATTCCAACGGCGTCTTGAGGCTTCCCGAAACGGGCAGCGCAACCCTGACGGTTCGGGCGGTCGCCGAGTTCGTAGAGGAGTCCGGCGAGAGCGTCACCCTCAAACTGTCGGAGCACAACGATTCCTTCCCCGAGGGATGGGAGATCGGAACACCCGGAGAACATGTTGTCACCCTCTCCGACCAGCCGCTCATCAACACCATCGGATTCACGCAGCAAGAGATAGAGGTTGAGGAGGGAGACCCTGTCAGTCCGACGGTCGTGCTGAGGGACGCCAGCGGTTCGCTGGTGACTTCCGTTCCGACGGCGATTCCGCTCGAACTCGCTGTTACTCCCAGCGGGTCTACCAGCTACCTCGGCGATCCCGTCCGAATTCCCGGCGGCGTGCTTTTCCAGAACGGCCAAGTCACAATTACCAGTTTCAACGTCATAAGGGATAACTCGCGCGATGTCCGGCAGGAGATTACCGCAAGCTTGAGTCCGGGTGCGGGCTTCCCCTCGAGTAACTGGGAGATCATTCCGAGAGCAAGCCGGCTCACCATTGTCGTTCCCGCGCACGACAACAACATCACCTTCAGCCGGCCGGCGCCTCCGAGAATTAGGGAAGACGGAGGAAGCACGACCATTACCGCAAGCATCGTCCACGCCATACCCGAGGGCACGACTCCGACTCCGGTCATCACCGTCACGCCGACAAGCGGCAATTTGGTGGAAGGCACCGATTACGAGCTTTCGGTTCCGTCGGATTCTTCGCAAGGAAGCCTTGTCGACAACAACAACGGCACGTGGGCGTGGACGCTGCCGACGGGAGCGGACAACGCGGAGCTCACCGTTAGAGCCATCTCCAATATCGAAATAGACTCAACCCTCGGACTCAGATTTGCCGCGGAAACGCTGCCGGAGGGGTGGACCGTCGTCGGCACCACATCCCACACCGTCACCATCACCAACGAGGACAGCACAATACAGTTCGCCGAGTCCGGATCGAATACCGGCGTGAACGAAGGCGACGTATCGGGCGACAACACTTTTGTTTTGACTTTCTCCGAGGCGCTGCCTGCGGATGCCCGAATTGCAATAGATGTCAGCGGCGTAAAGGGAAGTTCGGGCGTGACGGACACGAGCGATTACACGTTTGCGTTGATTCGTCCTTCCGGCTCGAGTTTTGACGGCAATGTTGCGGTTGCGCGCACCGGCACGAGGGAACTTGCGTTCTCGATTGTGATTCCCGAAGACGCGGACGTGGAGGATGAAGCCATTACTTTGACTCTAAGCGAGGATGTCTTTCCGAGCTTTTGGAGGATCGGCACGCGGAGTCAGTGGGCATTCACGGTGACGGACAACGATATGAGCGGCACGATCGGAATTGGCACCCCGAACACCGTAAGCCTTGCCGAAGCCGAAAGCGGGTCGGCGAACTCCATGGCAATTCCCGTCGTGGTAAGCGACACCACCCGCCTTGCTTCCCTGCTGGCGAGCGACCTCACCCTTGCCCACACCCTCAGCATCTCCGGCGATGAAAACGACGATCCCGAAGATGATGTCGTGGTTACCGATGTCGTTCTCGACGCGACGGCGGGAACGGGGAGCGCCAGCATCGAAGTCTCCCGCGATGTCGTTCGCGAAGTCCAAGAAGAGGTCACCGTTACCATCACGACGGGCGAAACCCGTCTGCCGGACGGCTGGACCATTGATCCGAATAACAACACCTACACCGTCACCGTTCCCGCCAACGACAACACCATAGAGTTTGCCCCTCCGTTCCTCACCAGCATTCCCGAGAGCACCGGAACGACAAGCATTACGGCTATAATCAGCGGACAGATTCCCGCGGGCGAAACCGCCACGGTCGCCATCACGCCGACAAGCACCAATTTGACGGAAGGCACCCATTACGAACTTACCGTTCCATCGGATTCTTCGCAGGGAAGCCTTGCCGATGATGGAACCACGTGGACGTGGACGCTGCCGACGGGGGCAGACAGCGCGGAACTCACCGTTACGGCCATATCCGACATCTCGGCAAACAGCACCCTCTCGCTCGCATTTGCCGCCCCGGCGACGCCGCTGACCGGATGGCAGATCAGCGGACTGACCCAGGAGATCACCATCACCGATTCGGCGACTCCCGCCGCCCCGGTTGTGGGTTTTGTGGGACCGACAAGCACGGTGGTGGAGGAGCCCTATTTTGAGTCCTGTTCCGATGACGGATGTTCTGTTGTCTACCCATTGACGGTCAGTGCGAGCGCCAGGCCTGCTAATGCCGCCGTAATCGTAGAGGTGCTGGGATCTTCGCCTGCCAGCGGAGGCGCTACAAACGGTATCGATTATAGTCTTGCTCTTAAAGACACGTTTGTTGAATTTGTGCACAACAACCCTGCCGACCCTCTTACGAAAACCGTTGATGTTAGAATCTGGAGCGATAATCAGCGCACGGGTGCGAATCGGGACACTGCCCCGGAGGGGGATGAGACTTTCACTCTCACGTTAGGAGACAACTATGTGAATCCCGCCGGCACCAATAGCCAATTTGGATTGACGGAAAACGGCCACAACTTCGCGTTTGCCCAAAACACGCACACTTTCACCATTCTTGCCAACAACAACACCGTCGGTTTTGCCAGTGGGAACTCGAGCATAACCGAAGGCGGTACGGGCAGTGTTACCGTTGCCGTCAACCTGCCGCTTTCCTTAAGCGCGCCGGCGAGCGTGTATGTTGATATAACGGAAAACGGCTCAACGGTTCCGGGCGACTATACGGTAACGGGCGATAACTATTCCGGCGGCGTCTTAACGCTTCCCATCGAGTCGGACAGCCCGAACAACAGCGCAACCTTGACCGTTACAACGGTGGACGGCACCGTTGTCTCCGGCGACGGCATCACCCTCACGCTGAGAGAGAGGGGCAATTCCTTCCCCCCCGGATGGGAAATCGGAAAATCCGCGCATGCCGTGCGCTTCATTGAAAGCGGAGTCAGTCAAACTCTCGGTTTTGCGCAGGCGTCCTCCTCGGCCTTCGAGGGAGACAGCCACAGCATTGAGTTCGATGTGACCGGCTACGCCTTTCCGGATGCAGGATTCTCAATCGAGGATATGGGAATTACCGGAGCCCTCGGGGATGCCACATACAACGGAAGCGCTCTCGTGGATGATTTGGACGTGACCGTTGTGCTCGGTGCGGACGCGGGCGACAACCCGCACTTCGTCGTACAGATCACGGAGGACGGCACCTGGCCAACCTCTGAAGCCGCCGAGACCGTCACCTTCACTCTCCCCGATGTGCTCGGGAGCGGCCTCATCGTCGGCGCGAACACTACCCACACTCTCACCATTGAGCCCAGCAACAACCGTGCCCTCTTCGACTCCGAGGGAGGGAGGGTTGATAACAGCGGCACGATCGCCGAGAACGCCACCAAGATTGATGCCATCGTTACGCTGTTCCAATACGGCGCGCCGACGGGCGGTCTGCCTTTGAAGTTCATAGCCGTCGACTCAGCGGAGGAACCAATCCAACTGGACACCACTTCCCTGGTTTCGCTGTCGTCCGACCTCGACAACCCGGCTAGCGAGGTCGAGTTCACGGTTCCCGCAGGGGCGACCAGATATTCCGTTCCCGTCTATGTCCGGGACAATGCAACCCTCGGAGCCAACGACCTTGCCCGCTTTGTAATCGTGGCGGGCGATGATTTTCCGACCGGATGGGGCGAGGTCAGTACTCAATCGAATAACTACGCTCTTACCGTTGTGGACGATGAGGGGAACACCCTCGTCGGTTTTTCCCCGGCGGAAGGAACCGTTTCCGAAGCTTCGGACGGCGTGCAGACCGTAACCACAAACATGACGATAACTCCCGCACCGACGGGGGAGGTCGCAATACCCGTCACTTTCTCGGGGAACGCGGATTCATATGCCATCACTTCGGATCCGGTCGGGGCGTTTTCGCGCACGAATAACACGACGGGAACGGTCACCTTTGCAGCCGGAGGCGGAAGCGTTGAACTCACGCTTACGGCGCAGGAAGACAGCAATGGAGTCACCGATGTCATCACGGTTGGACTTCCCGCCGATTCTAATCTCCCCGGCAATATTAAAGGCGCCGGCGCCACCTGGACCGTCGAGGTTGTCGACAAAGGCCCGAACACCGTCGGTTGGCTGGGGTACTCGCTTTTGACGCGGCAAATCCACGATACCGATCCGATAATTGCATTCGGCGAAGACATAAGTTTGGATTTAGACGAGAACGAAACGGACTATGTGGGCGTAGGTCTTTACATAGTGCTGAAAGACTCCGATGGTAATATATTCTCAAGGGAAAATAACGGGGTGCTACTTCCGATGCACGATGCCAGGTTTGCAGCGTCCGGGTCCATCGACCCGCCCGTTACGTTTGTGGGCAGGGTTACCGGTTCCGCCTACGAAGGACTGTTCCGCATCTACAACCGGGAACCGTTAACCAATGATAATATCTATCTCGGCGCCCCCCGCATGTACTCTAGCACCGGAAGCGCCGAACTCCCCAGCGGTGGATTGGAGATTACTGGCTTCGATTTCACCGCCTTAGACGACACCGACCCGGAACTCACGGAAAATATTGTAATCACCCTGGGCGAACGCGCAGACGCGATGCTTCCGGAGGGCTGGGCATTTGAAACGGGGCGCGACGTCCTAACCCTTAACATCCTGCCGAACGACAACCGAATTCTTTTGGCTTCGACGAGTCCTTCGAATGCGGAAGAGTATGCGGACGGAACAACGGGAACGGACGCGACCATAGAGTTCAACGTTAATCTGCCGCCGGAGACGGGGAACGTGGTTCTCAATGTCACGCCGACATTTGGAGGCGGGGCGGTCGCAGCCGACTACATGATCACGGCCGACGGAGATTATCACGACACCGGAGTGGACGGCATCGGACTCTGGACGCTCCCCCCGGGCATGGCCGATCCGGCGCTTACCGTCAAGGCCTTTGACGACACCTTTGACGATGACGGCGAATTTGTTACTTTCGCAATATCCCTGGCCGGCGAAAGCGTAGGGTGGGAGGTTGGCACCGATTCCGATAACGGAACCCTGGAATACAGGGTTGATTTCGTCGACAACGACGACGAAACAACGTTGCCGACAGGCACGGCCGGTTTTGAGGAAGTTGAATCGAGGGTGTCCGAGGTCTCGGGCGGCACAACGCACAATGTTCCCGTTACGGTTTCCGCAGTGCCTGCAACGCCTTTCGATCTCGTCATCAATGTCGACACCAGCGCAAGCACGGCAACGCAAGGCACGGTCGGCGCGGTCACCTCGGGTGACGATTTCACCGTTCCCGCAACCCTCAACATCTCGGGTGCGGGAGAAACCAATTTCGTTGTCACCATTCTCGATGATGGCGATCCCGAGCTTGATCAAACCATAGTTCTGGATATCCCCTCCACAGGCAACGGGCTTCCGATGGGTTTCACGCTCGGCACAAACAAGCGGCACACCGTCACCATCTCCCCCAACGACAACACCATCGGCTTTACCTCGCCCGCGAGCGCAACGATTTCCGAAAACGGGGGCGTTACGAGCGTAGCCGTCAGCATTGACATCAACCAGCAGCTCTCTTCGAGAGAGACCGCCAAGGTGTCTCTCACCACGTCGAGCAGGTATAACATTTCTCCGGGAGCCGGTGCGGGTTATTCGAACGGCGTCTTGACGCTTCCTCCTTCGAGAAGTCCTGCGACTTTCATAATCACAGCCATCGATAACGACGACATTGAAGATGAAGTGGAACTCACCATCACAATGGGCGACGACACCATCCCGGACGGCTGGACGCTTGATAGCAGCAACAATACTTTCACCCTTACCATCACCGACGATGAAGTATCCGAAAGACGAACCGTCTCCTTCTCCAAAAGCGATTCGCCGGTGCTGGCGCAAGGCGGATCAGGTGACCAGGTTGATGTAACCATTGATCCGGCGCCGTCCGTAGAGACCATGATTCCCATTTCGGTCGCCGGGGATTCCGACGCCTTCAGTCTTTCGGTGCAATCTCCCAGCGGCGCGGCATGGGACGGAGCGACCTCGATGCTCACCTTCCCCGCCGGCGAGGGAACCGTCACCCTCGCCATAACTCCGGAGACAGACACCGACACCGTCAGCGATACAATTACCGCAACCCTCAACCAGTCGGACCTGCCGCCGGGCCATGACGTCGGCGATATCGGCACCTGGACGGTTGAAATCGCCGAGGGAACGGTCGGTTTCCAAGCCGGAACCGATGCGAACGCAAACGAAGGAGACAGGATTAATTTCACGCTGGAGCTCTCGAGCGAGTTGACTGCGGCGGCGACCCTCACGCTTGGCGTGAGCGCGACCGGCATCACAAGCACCTCCGCTTACACCCTCTCCGTGATAACTCCTTCGGCTGCGAGCCTCTCGGGCAGCACCCTTACCGTGCCGTCGGGCAATGATAGCGTGACGCTTTCGATTCTCATCCCCGAGGACAGCAACGACGACCGCGAAACCGTCACCCTCGAAGTCACGGACATCACCGCTCCGGCGGGCTGGAAGGTCGGATCGGCATCCGCCCATGAAATCAGTGTTGCCGATAATGACTCCGCCGTAGGCTTTGTGTTGGAGAGATCCACGGTCAGAGCGCCGGCAGACAGAACCACTCCTGCCAAACACTTTGTAGAAATCACCTTGCCGGAATCGCCGGCTGCTGATGTTTCCCTTAATATGGCTAGGAGCGGAACCGCCATCTACGGCGCTACGTCCGAGTGGTTTAGCGAAACGCCGCTTCCCATTGTTTTCACCGCCGGAGCCAAAGGCGCCGATCTTACGAAGCGTTATGAAATCGATGTTTTTGCCTTGTCCGGAAGCACATCTAAAACCGCCACACTCACGCTTTCCGGTCGGGCCGGTTCCCTGACGGCCGGCGGTAATAATTTCACGCTTGCGTCCCCCAATAACTTCCACACCGTCACTATAGAGCCCCCCGCAACCATCGGGTTTACCGCCGACGAGTCGAATGTCGATGAAGCCGCCACAACGCACAATGTTCCCCTTACGATTACCGCCGCGCCGGACAGCGCTTTTGATCTCGTCATCAATGCCAGCGGCGGTGCAACCGAGCCCGCGACGAAAGGCACGATCGGCGCGGTCGCCCCGGGCGACGACTTCACCGTTCCCGCGACCCTCTCGATCTCGTCGGGAACAGCCTCTTTCGGTGTCACCATTATCGATGACAGCACAGCCGAATACGATGAATTCATCGTTCTGGAGATTCCCTCCGAAAACAACGGGCTTCCCCCCGGCTTTACGCTCGCGGGTCACACTTCGCACACCGTCAAAATTAACGCGAACGACAACACCGTGAGTTTCGCATCGGGTCTCGCAACCACGCTCGCGGAGGGCAATGACACGACCGGAATTAATTTGGCAATCAACGTGGATGAACCCGCGCTCGAGACCATCACGCTGAATATCGATACGACGAGTGGAACGGCGGTTCTGGGAACGGACTTCACGATTTCCGGTGCCAACGTATCCGGCACAACCCTGTCGATTCCCGCAGGGCGAACGAGCGATACGATTACATTGACGAGCATTGACGATTCAACCGCTGAGGAGGATGAGACCATTATTCTTTCGATT
>JAPOUU010000061.1 GCA_026708505.1 Hyphomicrobiales bacterium
AGCTTGTATTCCCAACCATTTAGGCAAACCTAGACAATGACAGGTGCCCTATTTGCAAAAGTGGAAGAGGCGTTAAACGCAAATGCTCCATTAAGGCAATTGCAAAAATGATTTAATTCCAAAAATCAAGATTTTTCTTATTTTTCCCCACTTTACGCCGTTTTTAGCAAACTTTTCCAAAAGATGATTTAAAAATAAATATTGTTATACCAGTGTGAATTTGGACGAAACGGCAATTTATATGGTAGGGTGGATAGCACACATGAGGCGGGTATCGGTTTGAAAGGATTTGATGTGTGTCATGGGGTGCTACACGTTGCGTCCACATGACGCATTCTGAGAAAGGAGACTGAATTATGGCGCAACCACTTCTTGATTCAGCAAAAGCTACCGAGCTTGATTCTGGTGATTGCAGCGAGGATAGGAGCACGCAGGTGAATCCCGGAGGTTGCATGCAAGCATGTGTGCGAGCAATTGAGGCTTGGGGACTCACCGACTCGGACGCAAGGAAAATATTGGCCGTCGATCACCAAACTTGGATGCAGATTAAGAGCGGAAAGTGGAAGGAATCGCTTAGCCGTGAACAGTTGAAACGTATCGCTACAGTCACAGCTATCTACAATGCGTTGTATTCATGCTTCGGCACGGAGGCCAACCGCTGGGCGATGCATCCCAACGAGATAGAGATGTTTCACGGACGCAGGCCGGTTGATGCTATGATTGAGGAAGGCCTGCCAATGATGGAGAAAGCACGAAGTCACACGCGTAATTTACTGGTTGGCATGTGACATCATTTCCAGCGTTGCCCGTTGTTGAAATATCAGAACCCGTCAACACTTTCCGCCTCACACATGAGGAGTCCCCTGTCCTCTCATTGTCCAATAACGCAGAAATTATCGATGAGACCTTCGCTCTATCTCGGCGGGGGAAGGGTATGAGGTTCAATGATAAGGCGCAAGGAGCTTGGTATTGTGCCCTTGAAAACGAGACCGCCATCGAAGAAGTAGCTTACCACCAGATACGCAGAATGGAGGTTTCTGGTATGTATGGGCGTCCTCCTAAGTCCGACAAACCTTTTACTTTCCAGCAATTTCTTGCATGGTTTGTTGGTCCATTTCATGATGCACGAGGATTGTCATGCGATGAAGGTTTTTTAGGAACGGATCCGGAGACAGCCTATCCGTTAGGGCAGAAACTTGCCCATCAACTAAGAGCGGAAGGAGGACGCGGAATCATTTATCCGTCTGTTAGAAGACGGGGGGGGTGTCTGTCTTGTCGCCTTTTATCCACAAATGGTTCAGGGTTTGCGGTTTGGGAGTCGTTGGAAAATAAGTTGGAACGGGTCACCCGAATATACGGAGGAGGAGGTTTAGAAGCGTATTTAAATCCGATAGATATGGCGGATATTCAAATTTCCTATCCTTTGTCTCTTTCGATTGAAGTGTTATTCCAATGAGACATCTTCTTGCATTTTATCAGCACGGGTAAGCACGTTTACCGAGGCAGTTTGCGCTCCTCTGAGGTCTTGTGCTTGATGCCGAATCATCGAAGTAAAAGCCCCGACAAAATCTTTTGGATAATGCCGGGGCTTTCTTTGGGTTGGTTTACACATTTGAGGTTGGTTCGCTGACGACCGGTGCCATGAGTTCGTACCCCGGCAACGTAATCAAGCTGTTTTTCCGGAAAAACCAGAGACTTACGGGATTTTTGGCGATACGTGGGCGGTTTTTCAGGAGATCAAAAACCGCCGGAATACGGGCGAAATTAGCGAATCATCTCCGATTTTTGCCGGAAGCGGCGGGATTTCCCGCTCCGTGCGCCAATCAAAGCGCTTGGGCCCGTCTTCGGGATGCCGGCCCTTCTCCCGTTCCATCCAACAGCGGTGAGAGAATTATCCTTTATTTTCCTCATCTTTCCGCCTCCCGGGCTGGAAGCATGAATGTCGGGACGGAATGTCTTCGGGTTCCGCCCTCCCATTGCGAGACGACCGCACGCCGCCCTTGCCCGAATCGGCTCTTGATCTTCGCGACGCCGGTTCGGCGGCAGGGGGCAGATGCTCTATGTTACGGGGTCTGCTCCCGCCCCCTCTGCTCACGGCGGAAGCCTCGGGAAACAACCCATCCTGCCACCTGTAAGCCCCGAATAGCCCCTTTTCACTTCGAAGAACATTGTCTCCGAATCGGCAAACGTTGCCCAAATCCGCAATTTTTGTTTTTGACGCTATTGACTATCGCCCGGTAATTGGTAAGATGCGCTCCATAGTATATTTCAGCTCGTTTATGTGGAGTCATCCGATGGGTATGTTTCGCCCGACCGTAATTGCATTTTCACTCGTTCTGCTTTCCGCTTGCGGAGGCGGCGGTGGCGGCGGTGGTGCGGCCGCCGGTGGTGCCGGTGGTGGCGGTGGCGGCGGCGGTGGTGGTGGTGGAATGCCTCCTCCTCCTCCTGCACGCGAAGACCTGCCGAACCCTCTAGTGACTGCAACGATGGCAAGGACACATGTCACCGGTAATACTGATCTGAATATCGATGCGGACGCTATAAGAGGTGCCCTCGCATCGATAGCTGCTGCTCCGGCAACGCCGGAGCTCAGCGATGTTGTTAATGTGTCGCTTCGGGATAAAACAAGAGACGATGCCAATTGCAACCGAGACACAAGAAGTTGCACGGCAATCATTACCGATGACAACCGGTCCAATATCAATTTTGATCTCAATAGTTTTGGCGAGACTCCGGAGTTTGATGACGGCGACTTGGCAAGATTCAACCAAGAATACGAGCCCGTTATGACTTACAGGGGAGTTAGCCTTGCGCAGTCACAAGCCGCCGGACGGACTAGCGACACCGACGACGGCACGGTGTTTCACTACCAAAGTTATGGCGGCTGGCTTGAGCACAGTGTTTTTGCGGTTCAGATCTCAACAGGAGGAATAGGCGGGAACGACCAGGGCATTTTGCTTTTTTCGTATAGTTTCGGTAGAGACAACGTTAACAATCCGACCGCTGACGCAACATGGGAGGGCGTGGTAATCGGCAGAAACACAGAAACGAATCATGTGGTCCAGGGTGACGCGGAAGTTATGTTCGATATTACCACTCCGACCATGTTAGATTATGTTGATTTCAGCAACGTCATAGATTTGGATGACGGAAGCCCCGTTACTTTTGGCAACGATAACAGTGGCAATCTGCGGTTTAGCGGGATCCCTCTAACCACTGGAACTTTTATGCAAGACAATTCCGCCGACGGTGACATCAGTTACATCAGGGGAAGATTTTACGGCACCAGTCACGAAGAAGTCGGCGGCGTTTTCGATAGTCACGATATTGTCGGGGCTTTCGGCGCAACGACCCCGTGATTCGATAACTTTTCAACCGTCCCTGAAGAATCCCCCGTCCACACACTCCGGAGAGGAGAAACCGGTGATGCGGGTGCCTGGCAATCAGGGGATGTCTTTCCGATGGTTCGTCGCGTGTCCGGGGGTTGAAAAAGATTTCGAATTTTTCTTGTAAAGATTGTGGCTTCTCCCTTTCGGCTTGGTCTTTGCCGGGCCGCAAACAAGGCCGCCGGGCGGATTTCGGGTTCGTTCAAGATTCGGGGCCTTTTTCTTCAATCCGGGCGTTCGCGAATCGCTGTCGGGAACGCGCCCTAATCCATACGCATCCCCGGTTTTTACGGCTGATTCTCGGGTTTTTGCGGGTATTTCGGGTCTTTGCGGGCGATTCTCGGTTTTTACAGACACCCGCGCGCCTTCCGTCTCTCGGGAATCAGCGTAATTCTCCCGCATCCTAAAAACTTAAAATCAAGTAAAAATCTTGTTGCTGTTAAGCGGTTATGTGGTATTCTTCCAACTTGGTACCTTAAATGGAGGGATATACCCCGTATGAGTAATGTTGTTTCTACCGTCCCGTGTGCGTGGAGAGTGATGTTTCGGCGGTCCGTGCTGTTGCCCGTCGGAGCATTTTTATTGTTGTCGATTACAGGGCTTTCTTCTTCATCGGAAGCCGACGAGCCGCTGTTCGCGCGTTCGGTGCACCAGCTTGAGCGCTTGTGGAGCGGCGTGCTCGGATGCACGCACCCGGGCGAGGGCGAACCGCGCAGCACCTTCGAGACGACTCTCGACAACAGCGGAGGTGCTCCCTATGCCGTCCGGCACGACTATGCCGAATGCGGAAAGCGCGCGCTCCGCAGTGCAAGCTCGCGCATGCTCGTCCAAACCATCGAAGACTCTCTGCGCCGGGGCGGCGTCGCGCTTTTCGATGAACGTTTCCGGCTGCACTCGGGCATCGGATGGGTCTGGGACGAGAACGTCACCGGCGAGTTTGACGCTCTCATTCCCTTGGTGGACGCCGAGCGTTCCGACGGAACGGGACAAGCGCTCTTCCTGCAGCCGGGGGCGGTTTTCTGGCCGGGGATCGAAAGCGAAGACCGCATCGACGCAAACCTCGGGCTTGTCTACCGCCGCAATATCACCCCCGACATTATTGTCGGGGCATCGACCTTCTACGATTACGACTTCAAGCAGGGCGGACAGCGGGTCGGTCTCGGACTGGATGTGCAAAGCGGGGTTCTTCATACCGCGCTGAATTACTACCACCCCCTCACCGAATGGGAGAAGGGCAGAGCCAATCATGAGGAACAGCCCCTGCAGGGCACGGATTTCCGTTTAGGGGTCTCATGGTCGCGCTTCCGCATTGACGGGAACATCGGCCTCTGGCACTTCGAAGGGGAAGAGCATGAAAAGGCGGAGTGGCGTTCCGCCTACGGCATTGAAGCGGGATACCAGGTTCTTCCCGGCATATTCCTGCAGGGCGGGTATGAGAAGCACGACTCCGATGATTCACTGGATTCGCGTTGGAATGCGGGGATTGCGTTCCGCTTCTCTCTGCCCGGACTGGAAGGCGGCGGAGCCGGAGGCGGGGGCAGGGTGCAACCGGATCTCTGGCAGTTGTTTGAGCGCGAGAAGCGGGTGTTGTACGAAGAACGAACCATTGTCAGGGTGGATGCGACCCCTACAAACGCGATGATCTACGAACCCCGCGATTTCGAGGGCGGGGATTTGCCAACGGCATCGATCATCACCGGAACGATTTCGGGCAGGGAACTCAGGGAGGACGAAACGCTTGAGGTTGTTGTTCTCGACAGCGCGACGGCGCGATACGGGCAGGTGGACAACAACGACTTCACTCTCTCGCAAGAGGTTTACGGATCCAACACGCTGACGGGCGGAAAGGTTACGCTGACGCGCAATGCGTCCTGCGTGGTTTCGCCTTGCCGGATGGATACACCCGCGAATTCGAAGGCGAGGAGCATCGAGGTTGAGGTGTCCGCCCTGAAGGATTTGGAGCCGGAAGTTCCCGAATTCGTTGATATACGGATTGACGTTCGCAACGGGCAGGGGAAGGTGATTCACTCGAGCGATGTCGTGCGCGTGACGATTCAGGGACACGGCAACACTGTCGGTTTCTCGTCGGGCACCGGAAGCATCGCGGAAGAGACCGAAACTTCTTCCAATATCGCCCTGGAGATTGACCAACCGCTTCCCGCAGGGACAAACGCCAGTGTAACTCTGGAACGCAGCGGAACCGCGGCAAGCGACGACTTCACGCTGTCTCCCGCGGATGGAAATAACGGCATTCTCGTTGACAATGACGATGATACGTGGACTTGGACTCTTCCGACGGGACAAGCGGAGGCAAGGTTGCAAATTACCGCCGTTGCCGATTCAGACGATGAGGAGATTGATCCCGAACGTGCCACCTTCACCCTCACCGAACTCACGGGTGCGGCGGGATGGTCTCTAAAGGATGATGCAACAACCCGGCACATCGACATCACAAAAGAGGACGACACGGTCCGCACGGGCTCCAATTTCATCTGGGGTGACATCACCACGCCCCCGGACATTGACGCCGGAGACTTGGTCCGAACCCTTGTCAGCGACAGCACGGTGGGATTCAGAAACGAAACTTCGACCGTTGTCGAGAGTACCGCGGGAACTTATAACGTTGAGGTTGCAACCTTTATGTCTGAGGGTGTCGTTCGCACCGGCGACATCACGCTCCACATTGCGGCGAGCGACAGAAGCACTGCGACGGGTACAGACGATTACACCGTTGTCCAGAGCGTGACCATCGCCGCAAACGACACCATGGCGGAGATCCCCGTCACCATCGTGGATGATGAGATAGCGGGAGAAGGCGATGAGACCATCGAACTCGTCCTCACGACGCAGGACGATACGGATTTGCCGGAGGGCTGGAGGCTCGGCTCGCGGGCAACGCACACCATCACCATCACGGACGACGATATGGGAGAGATTGGATTTGTGTCGCCAACGTCCGGGGCGATGGAGCCGTCAACTTCCACAGACACCCGCATGGTGAGCCTCAGTGTTTCCAAGATACCCGCTACCCCCTTCATGCTCATGATTATAGGGACAGGGGAGGGCCCGGACGCGCGTTTCGGCCCGGGCGGTGATGCGAACGCCAGTTTCCCTGTGGAAATTAATTCCGATACCGTCCACCAAATAAACAAAACGGTCAGCATTCCCGTCACCATCCTGTCCGACGATGATCCTGAAGACGACGAGGTCATCATCTTGCGGATTCCCGACAGCGGCAACGGAATCCCCGAGTCGAGTTTCAGCCTCGGCACGAACAGGGAACACAGAATCAGCATCCCTGCGAACGACAATACCGTCTCTTTCGCCTCGACCGGTCCCGAAACCATCAACGAGTTGAACACAACTTCTTTCGACATGGTTTTCAATATCAACCGGCCGCTTCCCGCGGGAAGAACAAACGCGGAGGTCGTTCTCACGGCTGCGCATAACGCGGGCGCGATGCGTGATGACGACTACACGCTGTCTACCGCGAGCGGCGACAACGGCGATCTCGTGGACAACAGCGATGATACGTGGACGTGGACTCTTCCGACGGGGACGGGAACGGCGACGCTGGTAATTACTGCCGTTGACGACAACGACAATGACGACGGCGAGGGCGTCACCTTCACGATAGACAACACTGTTGCGAATGCGAACGGATGGTCTGCCGGTACCAACAACACCCTGACCGTCAACATCAACGATGACGATGATCCTCCCCCGGCGGGCGGCACATTCAGGTTTGTCAGCGTTTCCAGTCCTCCCATTGAAATTGTCGAGGGCACCGGCTCGACGGATTTTCGCATTACCTTTGAAAACCCGATACCATCAGGTGCGGGTGCGTCGAATGCGGTTTTGCGCATTGCATTTGCAGGTGTTGGCACTGCTCCGAATGCCGCCTCTTTGGATGATGTGACCTTTAGCGCGGACAAGAACGCGACCTACGACGAAGCCACCGGAAACCTTACCATTCTCCAAGGCACGGCATCGCCCGTCACGCTTACGGTTTCCGCCGATGCTGACAGCGATGTTGAGGTGGAGGAAAAATTCACTCTTAGCACCGTGGCCAACTCCCAGGGTAATGCGGTTAATACATTGCCGGCAGGTTACTCGGTAGCGCCCGCGCAGCCCGAGGTCGCCATTCAAGCCAACGGGAACACCATCACCTTCAACAATCCGTCAAGAAATCCAATTACCGAAGGAGACAACGCGACAATTAGCGCGAGTATCAACCTGCAAATACCTCCCGGCACGATGCCGGAGCCGACCGTCATCATCAGACCGAGCACGGGGAGCGGGGCCGGAGACGCGGCCATAGGCACCGATTACCGACTTGGTGTTGGATCGAGTACACACGGAGCCCTCGGAGACAACCAGGACGGCACGTGGACGTGGACGTTGCCGGTCGGAATACTCGGCAGTGCAACCCTGCCGCGAACGGCAATATTGGGCATCAGTACCATGGATACCCCCCAGCACACGGTCGATAGAAGTTTCACGCTCGCTCTTGAAGGAGACACGATGCCGACAGGATGGACGGCGACTGACAGAACCTACAACATCACCATTACCAACAATGATAATCCGACCATCGGGTTCGGCGGCAGCGGTACAAGTTCGGTGACGGAGGGAACTTCCCATTCCATTCCGTTGGAGATCGTGCACAGCGGCAGTATTAATTTCAATAACAATCGGATAATGGTGATGGCGAGCGGCGACCTTGACGCCGCAGGCCTTATGGCGAGCAATGATGTTGAGATTACCGGTAAGGACAACCAGAGTTGGGAAATAGCCATTCCCGAAAACACTGTGGTTGGCGATGGCGACAGAACCGTCGTGCTCAGAATTGATCCGGACAGCTTGCCGTCGGGGGAAGGCTGGCAAGTCGTCGGCGGGACCCACACTCTGACCATCACCGACGATGACACGGGAACGATAGGCTTTACATCGGACAGTTCTGAAGCTCTCGAAGGCGGGAGCAACACAACGCATAACGTTCCCCTCGCGATTTCGGGTCCGCCGGCAACGGACTTCCCGCTCACCATTAATGTCGATCGCACCGTAGGCACCCCTGCAACATCGGGCGAGCTCACGGGGAACGATTTCACAGCCATTCCTGCAACCCTCACAATTCCGACTTCGGGAACGGCCATGCTTGAAGTTGAAATCCTTGCCGATAACGTTACCGAACCCGACGAGACGATTACCCTGATGATTCCCTCCAGCGGCAACGGACTTCCGACAGGTTTCAGGCTCGGCACGAACAGAACGCACACCATCACAATTCCCACCAACGATAACACGGTGATGTTTGCCAGCGATGCACCGACTTCGGTTGTGGAAGGCGCCACAGGTGAGAGTATCGAGGTTACGCTTACCAATCCTGCGCCTGCAGTTGACTTGGCGTTACAACTTGTTATCACGGGCAACGAGGCGTCTTTTGATGCGAGCACGGAGGATCCCACTCACACTTTCATCATCGCGGAAGGGGACAGTTCGGCAAGTATTCCTCTTTACTTCCCCGCGGACATCGATACGACTAGCGACACTGTCAGCATTGCGCTTACAGCGGATACGGCCACCGCGACATTCCCGACGACGTGGGGAACCGCTCCCACCGTTACGCATAACATCACGGTCAATGAGGATTACAGCGGAACCATTCAATTTGCCACCGGTAGCACGACTATCTCCGAGCCCGCCAACGGAAACACGGCGAGCATAGTCAACATCAGCGTGGACGGAGACCTGCCGCCGACCCCGTTCACTCTAATGGTCACCGCCACAGGCACGGCAACCGATCCCGCCGATTACACCGTCTCACCGTCGTTCAATAACGTTGAAGTATCGAGCAGCAACGTCAAAACCGTCGACGGCAGCGAGGTTTTGGAATTGACCTTCACCATCAAGTCGGACGAACTTCCCGAGGATGACGAAACCATCGTGCTCACCCTTCCCGAACAAACATGGACGAATGCGCCGGACTGGTCTTTGGGAGCAAACAAAACGCACACTGTCACCATTCCCGCCAACGACAATTTCGTCGGTTTTGCGGATAGTGCAGCGACAACGGCGGAAGAGGGAACGACTCTTACCCTGCCTGTCCGTCTTAGCGCATACGATGAGCAGGATTTCGATTTCACGGCCACATACATAAGGAATGATTACAGAGGCAACTCGATTAGCTCGAGCGATCCCGCAGATATCTCTATCGCTTCCGAACCTGCTTTTACTCTTATGGGGCAAGACGATACGGACAGCGATTTGACGAACGGTCACCAGTTCACGGATAACCTCGTCATTACGATCTTGGATAGCGACGGCCCCGAAAACACGGAAACTTTCACCGTTACACTGGCGTTGCCGTCCAATGCTTCCCTTCCCGCCGGTTTCGATGGTTCCGATTTGGTGCATGAATTCACCATTCCGGCGCATGACAACACCGTCACGTTTGCAAGCACAGGCAACCCCGCAAGTTTCAACGAGGGGGCGGCAGCTGAAACGGTTAACCTGACCCTAAGCAACCCCGTGCCGGTGGATTTTGACGTCACTATCGCATCAAGCGGCGGGGATGCAGGCGACATCACCATTGCCGGAACCGGCGGAACCACCTACGATTCCGGCACAGGCGTCCTGACGATTCCCGAACACGCGAGCACGGCAGCCTTCACCGTTACCGCCCCCGAGGATAGTGACACTGTCGGCGAGAATATCACTCTCACGCTTACCGGTCCCGGTTCGGGTAATGAAGTAACAGGATGGTCGGTTCCCCAAAGCACGACCTATAGTTTTGTTCTCAACGACAACGACATGCCGGATGGGACCATCGGTTTCGCGGTGGCATCCGAAACTTTCGATGAGCCTGCCGGAGACCCGAGTGGTTCGCTCGGCACTGTCCACAATGTGAAACTCCAATTGTCCGCAGCGCCGACAGTAAACCTCATGGTCGCTTTTGATTTGACAACTAATGATGCTGATTCGACAACCCTAATGGGGGACTATAGCGCACCGACATCCCGTACCATCATGTTTGCAACAGATGTCGATAACAATATGCAGGCGAACTATCCCGTCTCCATCCTCCCGGATGTTCACCCCGAACACCAAGAGGGCTTCACCATCACTTTTGCCGATTCGCAACCCGACCTGCCGAGCGGATGGGTAATAGACAGCAGCAACAGAACCTTCACCGGCACCATTCGGGCGAATGACAATACAGTTATCTTTGGCAATCCGTCTTCCGCAAACATCTCGGAGGATGGAGGAACTGCAACCATCACTGCGACCATCAACAGGGAAATTCCCGCAAGCACGTCTGCGGCGGATAGAGCCATCACCATCACACCGAGCACGGGAACCGGAGATGCGATGATAGGCACCGATTACGGGCTCTCGGTCACTTCGGCTTCGCACGGAACTCTTGCCGACAACGGTAACGGCAAGTGGACGTGGACGTTGCCGGATGGGGCAGACAGCGGAACCATGCGGGAAGCGCAACTCACCGTCACGGCTATGGATAACCCCGACGATGAAGCCGATAAGAGTTTCATGCTCGCATTTGAAGGCAACCTGCTGGACGGATGGGATGTTACCGATGCAACGCACAGCATAACCATTACGGATGACGACGAGACGCAGACCATCGGTTTTACATCGGACAGTTCTGAAGCTCTCGAAGGCGGGAGCAACACAATGCATAGCGTTCCCCTCACGATTTCGGGTCCGCCGGCAAATTCCTTCCAGCTCACCATCAATGTCGATGGCAGCACAGGCAACCCTGCAACGTCGGGCGAGTCTTCGGGGAACGATTTCACAGCCATTCCTGCAACCCTCACAATTCCGACTTCGGGAACGGCCATGCTTGAAGTTGAAATCCTTGCCGATAACGTTACCGAACCCGACGAGACGATTACCCTGATGATTCCCTCCAGCGGCAACGGACTTCCGACAGGTTTCAGGCTTGGCACGAACACAACGCACACCATAACCATTCCCACTAACGACAACATTGCTGATTTCGCAACCGTCAATCCGACTTCCGTTCCTGAAACCATCGGCATGACGACCCTCAATATTGCGATTACCAATCCTGTGCCAAGTCCCAACGGACTTGATCTCGTAATCACGGCAACAGATGCAATCTCCGCCGTCTCCTTTGACCAGAACGACCCCTCCATCGATAGTTTCAATTTCACCATCCCCGCAGGCCATGACGCATCCGACCCTTATCCGGTCACCGTTTACATCCAGGACGGCGTTGACAACCAAGCCGACAATGTCACATTTACCCTGACGCAAGACACGAGCTTTTCGAGCACATGGGGCAGTGTTCCTGCTAACGAAACCCTCTCCCTCTCCATTACCGAACCCCCCGTATCCGTCAGCGGAACGGTTGAATTCGATGAACCGACCTCGACGGCGGACGAGCCTGCGAGCGGAGCGACAGAAACCCACACCGTTGTTATTGAAACCAAGGGGACGTTGCCCTCCGGCGGCTTCATGCTCACCATCGATACCGACACGGCTCAGAGCGATGACAATGACACAAGCACCGCGGATATGGGAGATTATTCCTTCACTTCTCCCATTTCGATCAGCAACCCCGGCACGGACACGCTGAGTTTCACCATCAACCCCGATGACATCCCCGAAGCCGATGAGAGCATTGTGCTTACGCTTTCGGATGCCGGATTACCGACCGGAGTGACGCTTGTTGATGCGAACAAAACCCACACCATCATTATTCGCGCCAACGACAGTTTCATCGGGTTCCACGAGGCGCCCGAAGAATTAACAGAGAGCGCAACCGCATACCAGATTCCCGTTCGAATCAGCGCTCCCGAAGCGATGACTATAACTTTATCCGCCGGGATTACGGGAACGGACTATAACGGCAATGCTCTCGCTAATATCGGTGCCGACCTCGCTTTCGGCTCCACTAACACTACCACCACTATAGGTTTCAACATTAATGAAGCAGACGCGGATTCAACAATGGGTGGGCATCAGTTCACCTACGATGTTCCGGTCACGGCGATACAAGATTCGGCAGCTGAAAACGAAGAGACCTTCACCATAATGTTGCGCGCAGTGGGTTCAAGCATTCCCAATGGTTTCGATTCCGTTTTGATGCATGAACTCACCATTCCGGCGCATGACAACACCGTCACATTTGCCAGTAACAATCCTTCAATTTTCGATGAGGGAGCGACCGGTCAAACGGTTAACCTGTTGCTAAGCAACCCCTTGCCGCAAGACTTTCCCGTTACCATCACGCAAAGCGGCGGGAGTGGTAATGACGTTACGATTACGGGCACCGGCTACTCCGCCGGCATTTTGACGATTCCCCAACACGCAACCACGGCATCTTTCACCGTTGCCGCCAACCAGGATGACGATGACACCGTCAATGAAAACATTACCCTTACGCTCACCGGTCCCGGTGCAGGTAATGAATTAGCAGGATGGTCAGTTCCATCAAGCACGACCTATAGTTTCGTTCTCAACGACAACGACATGCCGGGTGACACCATCGGCTTTGCGAGTGCGGGTCAGACGGTGAGCGAGGGTAACAGGGCCAAGATTCCCTTCAAGTTTGAGAGGTACATGATTCCGGCAGGGATGACGCTTCCTCTCGAGATCGCTGTTTCCGGCACGGCGAACATAAGCGGAGGATCAACCATCCTTGATGCGGACGACCCCAACGCTGCGGGGAACGGCATTCAGGGAACGCTTTCTGTGGAATTGACTGCATCGGACAACAACGACCCCTTCTTCAACATCGATATTCTAGCGAACACTCCTACCGATGGCGACGGTGAAGGAGACGAGACCCTGATATTCACCTTGCAGGGTAATAATCTGCCTGGTGGAGTGAATCTCGGCATCGCTACGCACACGATCACCATTCCTGCCAATGGCAATTCCGCTCGCTTTACCAGCCCGGCTTCGACCACTGTGGATGAGGATGTCAGTGTAGGCACGGCAACTATCAGTATTTCGTTGACACACGCGGCGCCCGCAGATGGATTGCCTTTGAAACTCGATATCGTTGACAGTGCCGGCAGTATTATTACCTCCGATATTGCCACCTTCGACAGCGACGGAACAACCCCGGACAATTCGCACACCTTCGAAGTTCCTGCGGGAATGACAAGCCATGACGTCGATGTCTACATCATCGACAACTCGGTTGATGATGACCCAGACAACAGGGTGGTTATGTTCAAACTTGACGAGGCGGACACCAACTTCCCGAGCGGATGGGGCAGTGTGGATACCGACAATGACGATTTCACGCTGACTGTCGTTGACGATGACAATCCGGTCGCCATCACCGGCGTTGCAGGACTTTTGACAAACATTGACACGGTTTCCGAAGGTGATAATAGCGCGACAATTACAGTTGATCTTTATGATCCCGTATCATTTGCTGGCGTGTCCGCGCCCGCAGATGGATTGCCTTTGAAACTCGAGATCGTTGACATTAGCGGCAATCTTGCTACCTCCAGCCTTGTTACCTTCAACAGTGACACAACAATGCGGGAAAGCTCGGGTACCTTCCGAGTTCCTGCGGGAATGATGAGTCACGATGTCACCGTCTACATCATTGACGACTCAGTTGATGATGATCCCGACGACCGAATGGTTAGGTTCAAGCTTTCGGCGGACAACACCAACAGCGATTTCCCGGCCGGATGGGAGGTGGAGGCAGGCCTTGAGACTTTCACGCTGACCGTCACGGACGATGACAATCCGGCGACCATCGGCTTTACAGACAGCGTTTCTAACGCTCCCGAAGTCGCCAGTGACATGACATACAACATCCCCCTCACGGTTTCGGAACCGCCGGCAAGTTCCTTCGAACTCACCATTAATGTCGACAGCACCGTAGGCAACCCTGCAACATCGGGCGAGACCACGGGGAACGATTTCACAGTCATTCCTGCAACTCTCACAATTCCGACTTCGGGAACGGCTATGCTTCAAGTTGAAATCCTTGCCGATACTCTTCCCGAACCCGACGAGACGATCACCTTGGAGATTCCCTCCACCGGCAACGGACTCGACGGGACGGATTTCATCCTTGGCACGAACACAACGCATACCATCACCATTCCCGCGAACGATAACACCTTTACCTTCTCTACTCCCGCGGATAACCAAATCAGTGAAGGTGGCAATACAACCCTCGCTCTGAATTTTGACAACACTTTGACCGCCGAGGCAAAACTGCGCATTGATATTGCCGGAACCGGAATTGACGGCGATGACTTTACCATCAGCAGCACGGATAGCGGTGTAAGTTTCGCTCCCGGTACCGGCGGGGGAATCCTTACCGTCCCGAACGGCGCAACATCGCCCGTGACCCTTACGGTTACCGCCGGTAACGATAACGACCCCGAGATTAACGAGGAAGCGGTATTCACGCTCAACGGAGCGCATGGCGATGGGGTTATTCCGACCGGATGGAGTGTTGACTCATCAGCAAACATCTCCGAAAACATCACCATCCTTGCCGATGACAATCTGGTGCAATTCGCAACCGCCTCTTCAACCGCTGCCGAGGGTGTCGGGTCGCATAACGTTGCGGTTGAAGTCAATATGCCCCATCCCACCGAGAACCTCACGCTCAACTTTACAGTGGCCGATGTATCAGCCACAAATGGAAGCGATTACACCGTCACCGGCACAAGCGTAACCGTCAACGCAACCGACCGCACTGCGAGCATTCCCGTTACCATAATTGACGACATGATAGCGGGAGAAGGAAGCGAATCCTTCACCTTGACACTGGATACGAGTACAAGCCTGCCTGCGGGATGGGATTTCGGCTCGCGGACGACGCGCACTGTGACCATTACGGACAATGATCAGGAGGAAACCATCGGTTTCGCGGTGGCATCCGAAACTTATAGCGAGCCTGCCACCGGCACCGCCTATAATGTGGAACTTCAATTGTCCGCAACACCGACAGTAGACCTGCCTGTCGTTTTTGAATTCACAGGCGATGCAGGCAGAGACACAGGAACTCTAACCGAGGATTATTCCGCGATGGAACGCCACACCATTGTTGCCGGAGATGTCGACGCCAACATGAGGGTAGACTATCCCTTTTCCGTTTTGGCGGACGGTCACCCCGAACACCAAGAAACTTTCACCATCACCTTTGCCGATGCCGATTCACAACCCGACCTGCCGATGGGATGGGTGATAGACGACAGCAACAAAACTTTCACCGTTACCATCCCGGCGAACGACAATACAGTTACCTTCAGTGCTCCGTCTTCCGCGAACATCTCGGAGGATGGAGGAACCGCAACCATCACCGCGACCATCAACAGAGAAATTCCCGCAAGCACGCCTGCGGCGGATAGAGCCATCACCATCACACCGAGCACGCAGAGCGGAGATGCGATGATAGGCACCGATTATGGGCTCTCGGTCACTTCGGCTTCGCATGGATCTCTTGCCGACAACGGAACCACGTGGACATGGACGCTGCCGGAGGGGGCATCCAGCGGAACCATGCGGGAAGCGGAACTCACCATCACGGCTATAGATAACCCCGACGACGAAGCCGATAAGAGTTTCACGCTCGAATTTGAAGAAGGCACGCCGTTGCTAGCCGGATGGGATGTTACCGATGCAATGCACACCATAACCATCACGGACGACGACGTGCGCACCATCGGCTTTGCGAGTGCGGATCAGGTGGTGACCGAAG
>JAPOUU010000028.1 GCA_026708505.1 Hyphomicrobiales bacterium
CGTATATCGAGATGAAACTCAAGGACATCGAAAGGCTGTTCGGACGTTCTTAGCCGGTTTTCATCCGACTCCCGAAGCCGGCAACACAGGGGACGCCCGCCGCTTCTACGGGCTTTCTTTTCTCGACAGTCTTGCTTCGATATCTTCGATCACTTCCGGCAGCTCCGCGAGACCGTCGATAACATAATGCGCTCCTGCGTTTTTTAAAATCTCTTTCGTCGCTTGAAGCCGCTTGGCGATTTCCCCTTCCGACAACCCTGCCGCCTGCTCCAAACTGTCCACATCCATGTAATTCGAATAACGCGCCACTCCCACTCCCCAGCATCCTGCCTCCAAGGCTTCTCCGATTCCCGATGTCGTGTCATCGACTTTCACAACCGAGCAAATTGGATGAACGTCCATTAATTCCAGGTTTCGATACAGCATAAACGGTCGCGGCCGGACGCCGTTTGCAACGTCGTCGCCGGCAACCGAAGCATCGAGAACATAATCATGCTTTGCGGTTTCTTCTTCGAGGATATCGACCATAGCGCGCGTAAATCCGGTCGTGCATCCAACTTTGACGCCACGCGCCTGCAAAGCCCGAACCGTCTCGGCGACTCCGGGCAGCAAGCCAGAATACTCCCGTAAACATTCCAGTTGCATCGGAACAAAATCGGAATACATTCGCGCGACATCGTCCCCGGTCGGTTCTCCGCCGTGCGCCTTTTGCCAGCGCGCGCGAATGCCGGAATCCTCAAGCAGCGCGGCGATGTGAAGATCCTTGCGCAAACCCATCGGCGCGCGCGCCTCGCTCATTGATATTTCCACTCCGTGCTTGCGAAACACCTCCACAAACACTTTCGCCGGCGCCAATACGTATGCATCGACCGTTGTGCCGCTCCAGTCCAGCACGACGCCGCGAACGCCCCCGCGATAATCAAAATCCGGCATATTCACCTCCTGTCATAAACCGTTATCATCCAATCTCCGAAAATTCAAATACATTACGGCCCTCTCGCCGCGCCGGGCTTTCAACTCATAGCGGGTCGGCGGATATGATTCTCTCGGCTCTCTCCAATCGCGCGAACAACCCGCATCCCAGACAAAGGACTTGCAGCGCCGCATGTTCGCCAGCATCCATCCCGCAAAAACGCCGCTGTCCGTTGCGATTCGAAGCTCCGCGCCTTGTTTCAGAATTCGCGCAAGCTGCTCCACAATCTCCATGCGCGTCATCCGTCTCTTGCCGTGACGTTTCTTCGGCCACGGATCCGGAAACATCATGTAACAACGCGAAATGCTCGCAGGCTTCAACGCCGACAATAAGTCGAACGCATCGCCGTCATAAATTCGAATGTTGTCGGCATCCCCCATGTCGGCAAGCAGCCGGGCCACGCCGGCAGGGTAGGGTTCGCATCCGATGTGCAAACATTCCGGATGTTCGAGTGCCTGATGGAGCAGATGCTCCCCCGCGCCGAAGCCAATCTCCAGCCGGACGGTTTCGGCGGGCGGCATGCATAATGTCGAGGGGTCGAGGGATTCGTTTTCACCCAAGGTCACGCGCAAGCCCGGCAGTTTGTCCGCAAGCAACGCCTCGCGCTCGGGCGAGAGTTTGCGCATGCGCCCCAGATGCAGGCGCGAACGTTTCACGACTGGAGGAGTTTCCCCGCCGGGGGCATCAGGCGGCGGTCTCAACCTTCTCGGCTCGTCTTGCCGGCAGAAGGGCGTCCCGCAGCAAATCAACAAGCTCGAGACCTTCCCAGGAAAAGCCGCCGTCCGAATCAACGTCGCGTCCAAAATGTCCATAGCACGCGGTGCGCTCGTAAATCGGCCGGGCAAGCCGGAGGCGCTCGCGAATGCCCCGGGGGGTCAGTTTAACTTTTTCCCGCAAGAGATTCTCCAATGCGGATTCTTCAACTTTTCCGGTCGAGTGGAAGTTGACATATATCGAGAGCGGTTCCGAGACGCCAATCGCGTAAGAAAGCTGTATGGTGCAACGCGCCGCCAGCCCCGCGGCAACGGCGTTCTTGGCAAGATGGCGCGCCGCATAGGCGGCGGAACGGTCGACTTTGGTCGGGTCTTTGCCGGAAAAAGCGCCGCCGCCGTGCAGCGCAGCGCCGCCGTAAGTGTCGACGATGATTTTACGGCCGGTTAATCCCGCATCGCCGTGCGGTCCCCCGATGACGAATTTACCCGTCGGGTTAACCAGCAGCGGCGTGTCCTTGTTGAACCATCCTTGCGGCAACGCTTCCTGAATCAGCGGAAACAAAATCTTGCGCACATCGTTCTGGTCCAGGGATTTGTCGTGTTGTGTGGACACCAATGCCGATTCAATTCCCACGGGCCGGTGGTTTTCGTAACGCACGGTTATCTGACTTTTGGCATCGGGTCCCAGTCCCTTAACGCGCCCGGATTTTCGAGCTTCGGCGATTGTGCGCAAAATCTTGTGCGCGTAAAAAATCGGTGCCGGCATCAACGCCTCCGTTTCCGTGCATGCATAACCGAACATCACGCCTTGGTCGCCGGCGCCCTCGCCGGCTTCCGAAGTCGCATCAACCCCTTGGGCTATGTCCGGGGATTGCTCGTGAAGCAGAATGTCGAGTTTCGCATTCTTCCAGTGAAAGCTCTCATCGTCATAACCGACATCGCGCACCACTTCGCGCACGCGTTTTTCTATCACTCCGTGATCGATGCCCTTGCCGCCGCGAACCTCGCCCGCGAGAACGATGTGGTTTGTCGTTGTGAGGGTTTCAACGGCACAGCGGGCATCGGGGTCGCCGCCGAGGTAAAGGTCAACAATTGAATCCGATATCCGGTCGCAGAGCTTGTCCGGGTGCCCTTCTGCAACCGATTCGCTGGTAAAAAGATATTCGCCCCTGTGCATGGTTTCTCCCTAGTTTATGTGTGTGATTTTCTGCGGAGTATCGACCATTCCGGGGATAGAATCAAGCGAATCGGGGCTGAGAGGCGGTTTGAACGAATCTCAAATTCCGAGCATTGTCCCCGCGCCGACCCGAATTCAACCAATACCGGAAATTCTGCGCTATACGATGGGTTTTCGGGCTTTTTGAGTCAATAGCGACTCACATCCCTTGAAGAAGGCTGACACGGATGCCGAAATAGAACAAATTGGCGATATGGGTGATTTTAGGAAGTTTGGAAACAGGGTCGCAAGCGGGCGAACGAATTTCCAAAGGAGGAAGTAGCATGGATAACGATCAGCTGGCCCGGATGTTGAAAGAGAACACCGATGCCATAACTAAACTCGCTGTTGAATCGGCCGAAGTTAAGTCAGGTTTGAAATCACTTGAAGCAAAGGCCGATATGAAATTCTCGGTTGCCGAAGACAGGATCGAAGACGTCAAAGACAGGGTTGGAGACGTTAAGAACAGAGTTGGACAAGTCAAAACCGATGTTGCAAGCAATCGCAATTTTATGCTTGGTGTTATGGCTGTTGGTTTCTATGTTCTAGCATTTGTAGTTGCGTTTTCTACATTTATACTCATCGCAATGAAGCAATAGTCCCCAACCACAAGACAAAAACCTCTAAAGATTTCCCGTCAATTTTATCATTACAACCGTTAAATTTCCCTGGTTGTTCCTATTACCGGTAGAAAGATCCTCGCCCTTGTGCATGGTTTCTCCCTAGTTTATCTGTGTGATTTTCTGCGGAACTTCGACCAAATGGACAAAAGAAGCAACAGGAAGGTTGCGGCCAACATCGGCACGTCCCCGACCCGTGAGAACACCGTTGGAGGACTGGGTCGTGGCAGGCGGACATCCAGAACGCCTTGCTTGCCGATCTCCAGTTTTGCGAGGATGCGCCCGCGGGAATCTATCAGCGCCGAGACTCCCGTATTGGTCGAACGCGCTATCGGCAGGCCTTCCTCAATTGCGCGAATAGCCGCTTGATCCAAATGCTGCCACGGCCCTATTGAGTCGCCGAACCATGCGTCGTTACTCACGTTGACCAGCCAGTCGGGACGCTCGCCCCGCGTGACGACATCGCCGGAAAAAATTATCTCGAAGCATATCAAGACGCCGACATCGGGAAGCCCTCCAAGATTAAGCACGCGCGAGCCTGTTCCCGGCAGGAAACCGCCTTGCTTCGCCAGCGCCTTAAGTCCGGTCTTCTCAAAAAATGCATCATAGGGAAGATATTCTCCGAACGGGACAAGAACTTGTTTGTCGTAATATTCTTCAGGCACGGCATTGTCATCCAAAACCACCAGCGAGTTATACGAATCCGCGCCGCCCGGAATTTCTTCGTAGCGGTACGAACCCGCAATCAAACGGGAACCCGGAGACATGTACTTCGCCAAATACTCCCGCAGCAAAGTCTCGTCTTCGAGGGCAACGGGAATCGCCACTTCGGGCCATATAATCACGTTCGGATCCGGATAATTCTCATACCCCTCGGGTCGAAAACTCAAACGAAGCATCAAGCTTGCCATGCCGTTTATATTGTTACGCTCAAGCTTGTCCCGCTGGCTGATGTTCGGCTGAACTATCCGCACCGCTATTCCATCGGCTCTTGGCGCCGAATCGATGTAGTGCGCTCCCCACATCCACGCCGCAACGGCAACGGCGGCCGCAAAGCCCGGCACGAGCCAGCGGGTGCGCCTGTTCGCTGTCTTCGCTTCGAGGCGTCCGTCCCCGAAAAGCGCGGGCACAAGCGCAAACAGTACGACCACGAGCGAGAGCCCGTAGACGCCTACCAGCGATGCCGTCTGCGCCCAGGCCGATACTGCCATCAGCGTGTTGCCCCACATGTTCCACGGCAGGCCGTCGAGCGGAAAATGTCCGCGGATCCAATTCGCAAGCGCGAGCATCGCCGCAAGGGCAAGAAGGCGGGGAAGTCCCTCGCCCCATAGAAACCGGCGCGCAATCACGCAGGCGGCGATGAAAAACACCGGCGACAGTATCAACAGATATCCTGCAAGGGGAATAAGATAGAAGGCGTTCCCCGCGCCGCTGATGAAAATCGAATTGCCTATCCAGTGCATCCCGACGCCGTAAAAACCCGCGCCAAACGCCCAAGAAACCGCAAGCGTGCGCCAAAAACTCCGGCACCCGTCCAACTGCCAGGCCAGCACGCACAGAGACACCGGCAGCAAAAACAAAAAATGAAACGGCGCAAACGCCAGCACGCTGAGCGCTCCTGCCAGGAACGCCAGTATACAAGCGCGAAAGCCTCGCATTTCACCGATGTAAAGTGCAAGTAAGGTCATGATTCGGGTCAGGCGGCCGAGTGGATGTGAATATAGAGACGTTTGATGCGCCGCGGATCGGCTTCGCGGACTTCAAATTCCAAGCCGGCGGGATGCGGGATCAATTCGCCCCGCTGGGGAACCCTGCCCGCCAAAAATACAACCAGCCCCCCCAGCGTGTCCACTTCCTCTTCTTCTTCGTCCGGCAGCAGATCGAGCCCGGTCATCTCGGCAAGTTCGGCAATCGTCGCGCGGGCCGATGCTTGTATCGCGCCGCTTGGCAGACGCACCAGCAAGGGTCCCTCGCCGGTGTCGTGTTCGTCCTCAATGTCGCCGACAATCTCTTCGACCAAATCCTCAATTGAGACGAGTCCGTCGGTGCCGCCGTATTCGTCGATCACGAGCGCGAGATGTATGCGGGTCGCCTGCATCCGCACAAGCAAATCCGCCGCGGGCATCGAGGGCGGAACGAACAACAGGCTTCGTATCAACGGCTTCAAGATGAAACTGTTTTTTCTTCCGGAGGCGTTGTTCGCATTGTCGGGCGCGAGAAAGCGAACCAGGTCTTTAATGTGCACCATGCCGAGGGGGTCGTCCAAGGTTTCGCGATAGACCGGAATGCGCGAATGTCCCTCCTTGCGAAACACCTGCAGCAACTCCTCAAGCGTGCAGTTTTCCTCAATTGCGATAATGTCCGCGCGGGGAACCATCACATCGTTGGCGCGCGCCTCGTGAAAGCCGACGATGTTCATTAACATGTCGCGCTCTTCTTCGCCGATGGCACGGGGATGGTCGGGGTCCTCGTGGAGGATGTCTTCAAGGCTTTCCCGCAGTCCCGCGCCGTTTTCCGCTCCCAGGCCGACCAGCCGGCGACCCAGGCGCACGGACCATCGGCGCGGCAGTGCCAGGAGTTTCTCTTTAAAACTCATTTATGCCACCGAAAGCGTGTAAGGGTTGTTGATAGACATGCGTGCAAGCGTTTTTATCTCGAGGGATTCCATCCGTTCGGCCTGTTGTTTGAGTTCATGCTCATAGCCGCAGAGGTGCAATACGCCGTGAACGACGAGATGCAGCAAATGGTCGTGCTTGTTTCTGCGGCGTGTTTTTGCGCCGCGCAATACGCCTTGTTCGGAAAGCACCACGTCGCCCAATTGATAGCGCGCATCGGCAAAACACTGCGCGGGAAAAGAAAGTATGTCCGTCGGCTCGTCGCGCTTGCGGAATTTCCCGTTCATTTCCCGCAGCAGCGCATCATCGCCCAGTACAATCGCAAGATCCACGGCTTCGGCGTCGTTCCAGCCGGCATCGGTGCCGGCATCGGCGTCGGCCGCATTTGCCGCCTCCCATGCGAACAGTGCCGCCTGTCGAAGCCGCGTCTCATCGATCCAGCCCCAGTCGCCGGCGCGAACGAGGATGTCGATATCCGGAGGTTCAGTCTTCGTTGCCATTTGCGCCTCCCTCATGTTCATACGCACGCAGAATATTTGCAACCAGCCGGTGCCGCATCACATCCTCCGAGCCAAAACGCACAATCGCAACATCGTCCACATGCTCGAGCAAATTAACGGCACGCTCCAGCCCGGGCGATGCGCCATACGGCAAGTCTATCTGCGACAGGTCGCCCGTGACGACCATTCGGCCGTGTTCTCCCAGCCGGGTTAAAAACATCTTCATTTGTATGCTCGTGCAATTTTGCGCCTCGTCCAATATCACCGTCGCGTTCGACAAAGTGCGTCCGCGCATGAACGCCAGCGGCGCTATCTCGATCTCGCCCGCGTCCATCCGGCGCAGCAATTGTTCCGAAGGCAGACAGTCATGCAGCGCATCGTAAAGGGGGCGCAGGTAGGGGTCGATTTTTTCACGCATGTCGCCGGGCAGGAAGCCGAGCCGCTCGCCCGCTTCAACCGCCGGGCGCGACAAAATTATCCGGGCAACCCGGCCCTCAAGCAAATCACGCACCGCCATTGCAACCGCTAAATAGGTTTTGCCCGTTCCGGCGGGGCCTATCCCGAACACCAGCGAGCATCTCTCCATCGCGCTGACGTAGCGGGCTTGCGTCACCGTGCGCGGCGAAATCGAACGCTTGCGGGTGGTGATGTGCAGGCGGGAGTTCTTGCTCCAATCTTCGCCCGATGCCATTCGCACGGCACCCTCAACATCTTTTGTCTCAATGCCGTATCCTTTTTCGACCCGGAGATAGAGATCCCGCAACGCCCGCTCCGCTATCCGGCACGCCGAGCGCGAACCAACCAGTGCAAGACGATTGCCGCGGGGCGTCGCCGTTATCGAAAGTTCGCGCTCAATCTGCGACAAGTTGGAATCATGAACGCCGAACAACACGCTCAGCAAGCGGTTGTCGTTGAAGTCCATCAGAATGGTGTGCTTTTCCATTGAGCTACCCACGCGGCGGCCTCAGGACGATGCGGCGAGGGGCTCGCCCTCAAGGCTGTTTTCGTGCGCCTTGCGAATGTGAACATCCGCAATGCGTCCGCGCCAGTTGCTGTCTGCCTGGACATATACGGGTTGAAAGTAGGGGGAGCGTCCGACCAGTTGCGAGGGGAGGCGTCCGTCGCGCTCCAGCAGAACCGGCAGCCGCTTGCCTTCGTGCATCTTGTTGAAGTCGCGCTGCTGCCGGCGCAGCAAAGTTTGCAACCGGGCGAGACGTTCGCGTTTTACTTCCAAGGGGACGGGGTCGCGCACATCGGCAGCAGGGGTTCCCGGACGCGCCGAGTAGACAAAACTGTACGCGCGCGCAAAGCCGACTTCCTCAACAATCGAGAGGGTTGCTTCAAAGTCGTCCTCGGTTTCGCCCGGAAAGCCGACGATAAAATCGCTTGAGACGGCGATGTCGGGGCGGGCGGCGCGAACCTTTTCGATAATGCGCAAGTAATCCGCGGAGCTGTGCCTCCGATTCATCGAATGCAGGACGGCGTCTGATCCCGATTGAACCGGCAAATGCAAATACGGCATCAGCTTTTCGTTCTCGGCATGGGCGCGGATGAGTTCGTCATCCATGTCGCGCGGATGGGAGGTGGTATAACGCAAACGCTCGAGACCGTCGAGATTTGCAAGATGGTTGAGCAGGCGGCCCAGACGCCACTCGGTTCCGTCCGTGCCGCGTCCGTGGTAGGCGTTGACATTCTGTCCGAGCAAAGTGATTTCCTTGACGCCGGCATCCATCAGACGGCGCGCCTCTTCCTCGATGTCGCAAACCTCCCTGGAGAACTCCGCCCCCCTCGTGTAGGGAACAACGCAAAAACTACAAAATTTGTCACAACCTTCCTGGACGCTTAAGAACGCGCTTGATTTCATTTCTTCGGCGCGCTGTTTTGAGCGCGGGGGAAGCGATTGAAATTTTTCCCGGGCGGGAAAATCCATTGAAACCTGCGGCGCGTTTGATCCTTCCTGCTCGAGAAGGCTTCGGGTCATCTCTCCGAGGCGATGGTAGCTTTGCGGCCCGACCAGCAAGTCCACGCCGTCCGCCCGCGCCAGCAATTCTTCTCCCTCGGCCTGGGCGACGCAGCCCGCTACGCCGATGCGCAGAGCCTTTCCGCCGCGTTTGACTTTCTCCCGGGAGACTTGCCGCAAGCGTCCCAGCTCCGAATAGAGTTTCTCCGTCGCCTTCTCGCGTATGTGGCATGTGTTCACGATCGCCAAATCGGCATCCTCGGGAGCATCCGCGGCCACGAAGCCCAGAGGCGCCAACGCCTCCGCCATGCGCTCCGAGTCGTAAGCGTTCATCTGACACCCGTAGGTCTCAATGTATAAGCGGCGGGTGTTATCGTCCGGCATCGACAACCTTATTGTTTTTTGATTGTTGCCATGGAGGCGTCCAGCGGTGCAATCCCCATGCAAGCCCCTGCGCACAGGAGTGCTGGCAATACCGGGCAATCTCGGTGCGCTCGGCTCCGGTTTCGTCCTCCATCGGCGAATGAAACGACACGACAACGTCCATCGCTCCCAAACATGCCGCATTCCAAATCGTTTCGGCAACCGAACAATTGCCCCGCCAGCTGAAACGCGCGCGGGTCTTGCGGCTCATTGGCATTCCGTAAGCGTAGGAATAAGATATGCTCACCGGTATCACCGCAATCGGCGCGCCGTGTTCGTCCTGCATCCCCATGAACGACGAGCGGAACGTATACAGCGAATTTCCCGTTCCGATCCTTGATTCGGGAAAGAAGGCCATGTTGATTCCCCCGCGCAATTTTGCCTCGAAGGTGTCACGCTCGGATAAAAGGCTTCGACTCTGTGTTCCGGAGATGAACTGCGAGCGTCCCTGTCGCGCCATAAACCCAAAGCCGTGATACTGCTGCAAACTTCCCAGCGCCATAAAATCCACCGGCAGTATCGAGCCCAGCACGGGGATGTCCAGCCAGGAGGCGTGGTTGGACGCAAGGAAGAAAGGTCCCTTGCCTTCGGGTTTGCCGACGACATGAACACGCACGTTCAAAATACGGTTGAGCGTTCGAAGGTAAAACAGGGCGAGGGGAGTGTGCGATGTCTTTCGCAGTCTCGTTGCGATGTGGTAGAGCGGCAGCATCGCGAAGGTGAAAGAAAACAACGCGCCCATCGAGACGACCCCGCGTGCGACATGTATCGGAGCGTGTTTTTGCGCGTATTTGCGGCGAATGCGTTTCGAACGTTTTGCCGTTCGTTTGTTGTTGCGGCGTTCGGGTTGTTTGTCGATGAAAGTTTTTGCCGATTTCCACGCCGCGCCGAAACCGCGCACGCCCGTGGAGACGCCCGTTGCGCCTTCGGCTATCAGTTTTCGGGGAGATCCAAGCATGCTCACGCGGCCGTCCTCACTTTCAAGGGAATATCTTCGTCCAAGGCTCTTGCATCGCCGATTGCGTAAAACGCCCACGCACGGCGGTTGCGCCGGACACCTTCCGAACAACGCTTGTGGCAATAGTCGCTTGCCTCGCGACGTCCGAGAGTGTCGCTCATCTCGATGGTGGGATGAATCTCAATCACCACATCCATCGGCAGCAGGCACAACAAGCGCCATACAATCGAAAACTTGCTTCCGGTGGGACGACGCATCGTTATAACGTCTGCGCCTTCTTGTCCCAGCGGCAAACCGCGCGCGGCGATATAGCAAATCGAAACCGGGGTAATGCGCACGGACGTGCCCTTGGCGGTCTTGTCTATCAACATTGCCGAGTGGAATTTGCCCGGACGGAAGCGTCCGCTTCGACCTCCTTCGGGAAAGATAAAAAGGTTGTCGCCTTTGTCGAGTCTGCTTCCGATGTTTCCGCGCTCGCGCAACATCGCCCGCATGCCGCGCGACTGCGAAATGAACTCGGTTTCTCCTATGCGGGCCATGAAACCAAACACGGGCCAATTGCGAACATCCGCCGATGCTATGTAAAAGGCTGGCGCCGTCGCACACAACATGATGATGTCCAGCCAGGAAGCATGGTTGGCAACGAGCATGCGCGGGTGCGCTTCCTTGAGGGCGGCGATCTCGCCGGTGAAGTGAAGGCGGATGCCGATGCACCAACACGCGAGCCTTGCCGAATACTTTAATACGTTCTGGCGTCCGGGAATGCGCAAGCCTATCGCGGCGCACCGCAGCAGCGTCATCGTCGGGATGATGACCGCCAAGGCGGTTGCGGTGATAATGCCGTTCAGCAAGGGGGGAAGACTCCACTGCGAATCCGGGCGGGGTCGGCGGGGGCTGTCCAACAGGGCAAGCGCACTCATGCGATTCTTATAGCATAAACGGGGCGGGGTTTTCCACATTATTTTGGGGGTTTTTCCAAGTGTGAAATTTCCTGGAACCCATCGATTTCCCCGGCTGTCTCGGGAATCGTGAACCAAGGTAAAGGCCCGAAATCCTTCCCGCGCCAATGCCCTCAGCTGTTGGGAGATGACGGTCGGGCATTTCCCGTCTCGTGCCGAATGTCCCTGCTGACCGATGCCGGATAAACAAAAAAAGGAGAAGCTCCGAATCACTTCGTTATGCGTTGAATGTACGGGCGGGTGCTCCGAAGATTTTTGCATAATTCGGCGGTTTTTCGGGGGAATTCGGGGCTTTTGCGGATTTTCGCGGCAAATGCCATACGATGGATATTTGCTAAAAAAGTAATATTTACCAAGTAGTAAATATCCATTTTTGCCGGAATGTCTGGTATTCTTCGCAGTTCCTTCGCTGTATGGCAAACGTGGCAAAAATGACGGTATTTGAAGATCGCGGACTGGAAAACAACCCGCCCGACGGGCTTCTCGAAGCCCTTCGAAAACTGCCTATGATCACGAAAGAACCGGTCATGTTGCCGGTGTCTCGGGGCGGCCGGGAAATTGATGCCAAAATCGAGTTCGGTGCGGGCGGCAGGGAATACCTCTTGCTTGTCAAAATCAAGAGGTCCGTCTATCCGCTCGATGCGCAACAGGCGTTTTTGCAGTTGAAGCGCCATATGGAGTCGATAGGCGAATCAGATAAAGGAAAACAAATCATTCCGCTGGTGGCCGCTGAATCGATTTCGTCCGGTGCCAGGGAATTTCTGAAGAGTGAAAACTTTGGATTCTTTGACATGGGCGGAAGCCTCTTCATTCCCGCGTGCGATGCTTATGTCTATGTCGAAAAACCGCCTCCGAAGACGTTTCGGAGGTCGGTAAGAAGTCTGTTCACGGGCAGACGTTCGCAAGTGCTCCACGCCCTGCTGATACGACACAACGAATGGTTCAACGTTAAAGATCTTGCCCGACTTGCTGAAGTGTCGCCTGCGACGGCCTCGCAAACGCTCTCGGCTCTTGAGCGTTTTGAGTGGCTGGATGTGAAAGGGCGGGGGCCGTCCAAGGAACGCAGGCTTGCCAATCCCTGCGCGCTACTGGACGAATGGCAAAAGCAACCGCCGACCGCATCGCGGGGGCATATGCATCGCTGCTTTTACATTCCGTTTGGCCGCACGGATGACATTGCGCGCCGCTTGGACGGTATCTGCGAAGATCTAGGTCTCAAATATGCACTGACGGAACAGAGTGCGGCGCAGATTTATGCGCCGTTTGTTACTCATGTTTCACGGCTGATGTGCTGGCTGGCATTCGGTCGCCGCACGAAAGAGGTGTATGCCGAACTGGAAGCAAGGCCTGTGACTGAAGGCGCCAACTTTGAAGTTATGGAGACGCATTCACCCGGGGAATTTCTGTTTAGGGAGCGCATCGGCACGGTGTGGTTGGCGAGTCCCGTGCAGGTTTATCTTGATTTGCTGCATAGCCATGGGCGCAGCAAGGAGATGGCGGAACATCTACGGCGCGAAAGAATGGGTTTTTGATGAAGAAGCCGACTTGGTCGTTTTTCCCTTAGCCGAAACTATCCCGTAATCTTCTCATCAGTGCCAATCATAGGAGCATTCCCCCGTTGTTTTTAGCTATCGCCCTTCAAACTCTTCCCAACATTTTATGAATTGCTTGTTCGGCTTCGTGTTTTCTTTTCTCCCATACCGCGCCGTCTTCTTTCATTCGTATCGCAATTGCCTCTTCATAGCTCTTGTTCCCTTTTGCAGAATTGCATTTAAAACAGACCAGCTGAAGATTGTCGATATGATCCGACCCGCCTTTTGATCGAGGTTCTATATGATCGATAGTCAATAAATCTACTTCACGGTGCTTGTAACAGATGAAACAGTGTCCTGCTTGTCGACCATACAATTTAGTTATGTTGCTTGGATGATTGTATGGCTTCAGTTTTTCTGCGCCATCCTTTACCGGAAGCTTGGTTTCGTGATGGAAGTCGAATGTTTCTATGTCATCTGAAAGACGCATCCCAAGCAATCTAGCCGCTTCATTCGATATATCAATCCCGACCCATTTCCTTTTCGTAAATTCGGCAGCCACACAAGTAGTCGCACAACCGCAGAAGGGATCCAGCACTATATCTTCCTCATCACTGCTCGCATGGATAATGCGTGTTAATAATTCAAGCGGTTTTTGCGTGGGATAGCCTTTCTTGCCATCTCTTGTTACCACTTTCTTGCGTTCTTTGGATTGGGGATTTAGGAAATTAATGCTGAATACGTCCGTTATTGCCCGTCCCTGTGTGGCATCAACATGAACGACATGATCGAAGTCCTCGTATTTGAATTGCCCTTTCTCAACCCGCTTCTTTACATTTTCCTCGTCATATACGTACAAATACCGCTCTCCGTTCATATTCTTCGTGTTGTATCCCGTTTTGATTAATTGCGCCTGTCTTTCGGTAATTTCGTCTTCAAACAGCCGATGGAATTTGCTTTTCGAAGATTTGGCGTAGAACAGAATTGTGTCGTGAGCTCGCAGAAATTTCTTTGCGTTCGAATTGGATACCTTCTTGTAGTCCCATATAATCTCGCTTCTAAAATTCTTTCGCCCGAATATCGCATCCAACAACGGCTTTAAATAGTGGCTGGCATGTTGGTCGCAGTGGAGATAGATGCTTCCCGTGTTTTTCAGTATTCGTTCCATCTCCATTAAACGAACCGCCATGTAAATCAAATAACTCATCATGGATTTGGAATGGATTGTCCTAACGGCATCAAGGTAATTGTATAAGGATTCGTCTTTGTTCTTTATCTTGTTCCACCATGCCAGGTCGACGTCTTGAAGCGTCCAAATGTCCTTGAAGATTTCCTTTTCTTCATCGCCTTCAAATACAACTCCGTAATTGGCATTGGAATTAAAAGGTGGATCGAGATAGATGAGATCAATGCAACCGTCATTCATCCCTCGCATCACATGGAGATTGTCTCCCGTGAAAATGGTTTTGTTTTTAAAATTAGGATTCCCACTCTTCATGGAACTTCCCTCCGCTCAGCTTGTATGAACGGCGACAGGCGCCGGGTCGTTTACAAGCCAAACCACGAAGGGTTCGTCCCATTTATTTCCGTTTCCGGTGTTGTATTCATGGGCAACCCGACAAGGGCTGCCCTTCGTGGAATCGGCTTGTAAAACCAAATCCCATTATATCACGCATACCTTCTTTGAATCAATCGTGGAAGGCTTGCCCGACATTGATGGGTTTGAGATGCCCCTGCGTAAATTCCCCTATGTATTCGGCTCGCAGTTTATCCAGGATTGCCAACGACAACCCCTGTGGCAAAAACAATACAATCGGAAGCACCGGTGGGCGTTTATGGTTGCCGTTGTGCGCTTGATAAAATTGCTGAATGTTGCCGAAATCCGTTATACAATCATCTAGGCGGCGGGATGCTAACTTTATGGGTTCTTTTCATTTTCCCATACCTCCACGGCGTCTCGCCGTCCGTCTATATTCACTCTAATCCGCACACTTTCCCTACTTTTTTGTAACGACATGGGCTTTAATAGTATAGTCCCCGCCAATGGTAGCGCTTCGCTTTGATTCGCTAAAAATTGAACGGAGATTGACGTGCACACAAGGAGGAAAACCATGTCGAATGATAAATCTAAACTTTCTGGTGGCATTAGCTATGACTCGTATGGCCGCTTTTATTGTGATCTTCGTGTTTTCACGGAAGGCGATGATAAAGAGGTAATAGAGCGCTTCACTCAAGCAATGAACAAAGGTCGGAAAGAATTGTTTCTTGCATTTGCGGAATTCGTTCAAGAGACTTACAATGAACAAGCTCGGACATAAACCTCCACCAGCCTACCGTTGTTTACCCAACGAAACTCGGCAAAATTATTCGCTTACTTCCTGATCAATATGCGCAGGCCGAAGGAGTTACAGTTTTAAAAACGGAAACAGGAGGGCGAGCGCAACTATTATGTAAGCTCCTCCCCCGATTATGTTTATGGTGCTTTCATGCGCAAAACTTTGACCGGTTAAGTTTCTTTTTCTAAAAATCCAGGCTAGACCGGATAGAAACAGAAAATTCACCGCCGCCATCCAAAACCCATAAAATATTT
>JAPOUU010000043.1 GCA_026708505.1 Hyphomicrobiales bacterium
TTCGAAGCGATAAAAATGGTATAAAGCCGTTGGAGGTTTAAGAATGCCGCAACCGAATATAGTCTTGATTATGGCGGACCAGTTGGCGCCGCAGTTTTTGCCGTGCTACGGCCATCCGCTTGTTCACGCGCCCGCGCTGGAGCGTTTGGCGCAGGAGGGCGTCGTGTTTGACGCGGCGTATACGAATTCGCCGCTATGCGCACCCTCAAGGTTCGTGATGATGAGCGGGAGGCTCCCCTCGGCGATTCGCGCATGGGACAATGCCGCCGAATTCTCCTCCGAGATTCCCACTTTCGCGCATTATCTGTCGGCGCAGGGATACCGCACCTGCTTGAGCGGCAAGATGCATTTCGTCGGCGCGGACCAATTGCACGGCTTCGAGGACAGACTCACGACGGATGTGTATCCGGCGGATTTCACCTGGCATCCGCGCTGGGACAGCCCCGCCGAGCGATTGGACTGGTACCACAATATGGAAGTCGTCACGAATGCGGGGCCGTGCCTGCGTTCGATGTATCTCGATTATGACGACGAGGCGCTTTTTCATGCCAAGCGTTACGTCTTCGAGCGTGCGCGCGAGGACGACGGGCCGTTCCTGCTGGTGTTTTCGATGATACAGCCGCACGACCCGTATTTGTGCCGGCCCGAAAAATGGAACCTGTATCGTGAAGACGACATCGACCTTCCCGCAACGCCGCACGGCAGCGTCGAGGAGGATGCGCATTCGAAGCGTTTGCGCTACGGCTACGGCGCCGATGCCGTTGATTTGGATGAAACAACTCTGCGCCGCGCGCGGCGTGCATATTACGGTTCGGTGTCCGACATTGACGACAAGGTGGCCGCATTGCTGGAATCCATCTCCGAGGCGGGGATCTCGGAGAACACCGTGGTGATGTTCACCTCGGACCACGGCGACATGCTCGGCGAGCGGGGCATGTGGTTCAAGATGAGTTTTCTCGAGCATTCGGCGCGGGTGCCCTTGATCGTGCATGCGCCGAAGATGTTTTCGCCGAGGCGCGTGAGCGAGGCGGTCTCGTTGGTGGATTTGCTGCCGAGCTTGGTGGAAATCTCCCGCGACGGCAAAGCGGGCGACTATGCTACGCCGCTGGACGGATGCTCCCTGCTGCCGCACCTGGCGGGCTCGGGCGGACACGATGAGGTGCTCGGCGAGTATTACGGCGAGGGCGTTTCGACGCCGCAGTTTTTAATTCGGCGCGGAAGCGAAAAACTCATTCACGCCGAGGGCGACCCGCCGCTGTTTTTTGACCTGGAGACGGACGCCCACGAACGCAACAATCTTGCAGCGAGTGAAGGCGCGCGCGGGAAAGTTGCTTCAATGCTGGAGGAATTGCACACGCGCTACGACCGCGCCGCACTCGAAGCGATTGTTTTGGAGAGTCAGCATCGCCGTGCATTTTTGCAGAAAGTAATGCGCAAGCAGCGTGTCTTCTGGGACCACGCTCCCAGGCAGGATGTCGCGCAGTCTTACGTCCGCAACCATCTCCCCATTTACGCGTTGGAGAAGAAAGCGCGCTTCCCGAGCGTGTGAGGATCAAACGCCGCTTCCGGCCTCAAGACGAATTCAACCCGCGCCGTGACGGAATTGCGGAACCCTGCCGCGGCGGGCTGATGGCGCCGCCCGGTTATTCCGGGTTTGTCACGCGATAGCCGAGGTCGGCGTGAATGCTCGGCTGCCGGTTATAATTTAGAATGCGCCGATAGTTTTGCAGGTTTTCAACAACCCGCTGGACATAGTTGCGGGTTTCTTCGATGGGAATTTGCTCAATCCAATCGATGGGATCGCACTCCGGTTTGCGGGGATCGCAAGAACTGTTTTTGATCCACCGGGACACTCTTGTGGGGCCGGCGTTGTATGAGGCGATGGCGAGGATGTAGGAGCCGTCAAAACGCTCGACCATCTCGCCGATATAGGTTTCACCGATCCGGACGTTGTACGAGGGGTCTCGAGTGAGGTTGTTCCTGTTGTACGGGATGCTCGCCCTTGCCGCGGTGTGCCGCGCGGTGTTCGGGAGGAGTTGCATCATCCCGAGTGCGCCGGAGGGCGAGACGGCGAAGGGGTCGAACTCGCTTTCTTGTCGCGCGATGGCAAGCAGCAGTGCAGGTTCCACGAGTCTGTCTTGCTGCCGCAGCGCGTCGTGCGGGAACCCGTCAACGGGATAGAGGTGGTTCTGCAGGAACAGGTGTTTTCGTGCAGCGGTTTTCGCGATTCGCAACTGGATGTGCTTTTGATTCAGTCGTGCGGCGATGTTTGCGAGCGTGTCAAATTCGTCCAGGCTTTCCGCTTGCCGCGCCCGGTGCAGGAGCATTTCATTTCCGAGTTTCTTCTGTCCTATGTGGTGGGCGAGGAGGACGATGTCTTCAAATTCCCGGTCGTCTGTGTTCGTGCTTGCATCTGCATCTGCATCCGCGTTCGTATTTGCGTCTGCGTCTGCGTTTGTGTTGGCAACTCTTGCCTTGCCGGTGAGGGCTTCGGCGGGATGTTTGAAGGCCGTGCGGCTTTGCGGGAAGAATGCGTATTTCGGGGGATCCGGCTCGGCGACCGGCTCGGCGGCCGGCGTAGCGACCGCCCCGCCGGCGATTTGCCCGTAATAAGTTGTCGGCAGTTTCGCGGCTTGCTGCCAATAGATTCGCGGGGAGGCGTCCGCCATTTTTTCCGCCGCCCGCCCGCGCCAATATGCGGCGCGCGCAATGGAGACAGGCGTGGTGACGCCCTCCTGCAAGGTTTTGAAGTGCCGGTAGGCGCTTTGCGGGTCGTTAAGAAACCTCAGCGCAAGCCAGCCGGCAAGGAATTCGCCGTCGGCGAATCCAATGCCGCTCGTCAATGCGTGGTCGCGCGCAAGCTCGTAAGCCTCAAAATAATGCCCGTGCCGCAGGGCATAGCGGGCAAGCAGGTGCCGTTCCTTCCACCACTTGTCCGCGTGTGTTTGCGCGGGAGGCTGGCGCAGTAAAAATTCGATGGCTTGATTTTCACGACCCTTGCGCCGGCGCCACCGAACGCGTTCATAGGCCAGCCCGGGATCATCGCGCAACTCGTCCGGAACGGCCCGGATGGCGTCGTCCACGCCGCCCCTTCGTGCCATCAAACTTATTCGCGCGTTCGCAAGGGCGCGCTCCTGCGGCGAGACGATCGACAACATCGCTTGTGCGAAACCCCACCTCTCGTCCCAGAGCAGCATGTCGAGCCGCTCGGCATGGTCGTCCGCTGTCAGGAGATGCGCGTAGCTTTTGAGAAAGTCTTTTTGCCGCGACTTAAGGTAAGGGTGCCGCCGCCAGGCGTTTCGGATATGCGCGGCGCCTTCGTCCTGCTTGCCGATGCCGATAAGCGCTTCGCCGAGAAGTTCCAAGCCGACTCCGGTGACCGGAGGATGCCGTTGCAGATATTCGAGCGCTTCCCCGGGCGAGGGCTGTGTGCGCGAAAAGGCAATTTCAGCGTTTTCTCGTATTCGTGAAAATTTTGGAAACCATCCGGAGCGCTCGGCGTTGTCATCGAGGAATTGCTGCAGGCGCTTAAAGCTTGTTTCAGCCTTTGTGTCCGTTTTGACGAGTTTGATGTAGTCGGAAAGCGTTTGCCCGAGAGGGGTTTGGAGGGCCGGTACGGTTTTGGGAAGGGGGATGTATTCGGCGGCGGCGTTTGTCGCGCCGGTCGAGGCTGTCGCGACGCACGCGCACAAGAACAATAGTCGTCGAAGGGGCGGGAAAAGCATATTGTTGTTTTTCGTGATTTTGTTTATGATGCGGGGTGTGTGTTAAAGGGGGATATACTGTCAATGCCGCAGTTTATGCTATCAGGGCTGTGTGCGCAAAAAGGGACGGATTTGGTTGAAAAATGTTTAGTGGCTCAATAACAGCATTGGTAACGCCTTTTCGCGGCGGCGAGGTTGACGAGGCGGCCCTTACTCGTCTGGTCGAGTGGCAGATATCGGAAGGATCCCACGGCCTGGTTCCGTGCGGGACGACGGGAGAATCGCCGACGTTGACGCATGAGGAGCATCGGCGGGTCGTATCCATGTGCGTGGACATATCGGCGGGGCGCGTTCCGGTGATAGCGGGAGCGGGCTCGAACTCAACGAGCGAGGCGATAGATTTTGCACGGCACGGGGAAAAATGCGGCGCGGATGCGGTGCTGGTCGTTGCGCCCTATTACAACAATCCGGACCAGCGGGGACTCTACCGGCACTTCATGGAGGTTCGCGAAGCTTTGGAGAGCGCGCCGGTGATTTTATACAACATCCCGTCCCGCTCGGTTGTCGATGTATCGGTGGAGACGATGGCGCGGCTGCACGCCCAGGGGGCGATAGTGGGCGTGAAGGATGCGACCGGTTCAATGGCGCGGCTGGCGGAAACGCGCGCGCGCCTGGGAGAGCGGTTTAATCAATTGTCGGGACAGGACAATAGTGCAATCGGGTTCATGGCGCATGGAGGACATGGATGCATATCGGTGAGCGCGAACGTCGCGCCCAAACTGTGCTCGGAATTTCAAAGCGCGTGCCTGGACGGGGATTTCCGCCGGGCGCTGGAACTGCAGGACAGGCTGGAAGCGTTGCACCGCGCGTTGTTCTTGGAGCCGTCTCCCGCACCTTCCAAATATGCGCTGTCGCTGTTGGGAATTTGCGAGAACGAGGTTCGCTTGCCGTTGATATCTCCAAGCTCTGCCGCTTGTGACGAGATTCGCGCGGCGATGACCCGTGCGGACGTGCTGCACGACTGAGATTTATGGCCCGGGGCAACAAGCGCTTGGTAGCGGAGAATCGTCGGGCGCGCCATATTTATTTCCTGGAGAAAGAACTGGAGGCCGGCTTGATGCTGACCGGAACCGAGGTGAAAAGCCTTCGGGCGGGATTGGTGTCGCTGGACCAGGCATACGCGGGGGAGAGGGAAGGGGAGTTGTATTTGTTCAATCTGTATATCGGCGAGTATGCGCAGGCGAGCCGCGAGAATCACGAGCCCCGCCGCGTGCGGAAGATATTGTTGCACAAGAAGGAACTGTCGCGCTGGCTGGATGCGGTTCGCAAGGACGGCTTGACGATTGCGCCGTTGCGTTTGTATTTCAACGAACGCGGCCGGGTGAAATTGGCGCTGGCGTTGGCAAGGGGGAAGAAACTGCGGGACAAACGCGAGACCGAAAAGGAGCGCGACTGGTCGCGCAGGCGCGCCCGGCTGCTGCGCGACAAGGGTTAGGGGGTAGGGGGCTAGGCGGCTTGAAGATGCCTGCGCACGGCCGAGAAGACCTCGCGCAGCATGTCATCGTTGAGCCGCTTGGTTTGGATGTTGTAGCGCGAGCAGTGATAGCTATCGAACAGGAAAATATCGTCCCGTAGATGATGTACGGCGGCATGCCGGAAGGGAGCTTGCCGCAGGGGCATGGAGAAAAGCCTCACGACGGATTCATGGGCGACCCTTCCAAGGGCGAGGATTGCGCGCAATTGCTTCATGGAGTGCATTTGCTTTTCCAGCCAGGGGCGGCATGTGGAGATTTCGGCGCCGGTCGGTTTGTTGAGGGGAGGGAGGCACGCGACGGCATTGGTAATGACACAATCGCGAAGACGCAGCCCGTCGTTGGGATCTTCGGCATAGGTGCCTTTCGAGAATCCGAACTCGCCGAGCATTCTATAGAGGACTCCGCCGGCAAAATCCCCGGTAAAGGGCCTGCCGGTTCTGTTTGCTCCGGATTTGCCGGGGGCCAGCCCGACAATGAGGAGCCGGGCGCGCGGCGCCGTGAAGCTCGGGACGGGAGCGTTATGCCAGTCCGGATGCTCCCGGCGCAACTGCTTGCGTAATGCGACAAGCCTCGGGCAATCAGGACAGTCTTTGGGAGGATGAATGCGCTTATTCGTCATCCTCGTCCGGGTCGTAAGCCTGGGGGGTGTCGGATTCGTCGGAATCGGGTTCATCGTCCCATTCCCGGTGGATTTCCCTGCGCAAACTGTCGAGCTCGATGAAATTGTCGGCATGCCGGCGCAGTTCATCGGAGACCATGGGAGGCTCGGACAACAGCGTTGAGACGATGCTGACGATCTTGCCGGTTCGCTGCAGCGACGTGGTCATGCGCGTGAAATCCCCGTTGCCGGAGAAGAGGACGATATGGTCAAGGTGCGGGGCGGCTTCGAGGGCATCAACGATGAGCTCGATTTCCATATCATTTTTGACTTTTCGCTTGCCCGCGGTGAAATATTCCCTTGGACGCCGCATGACAACGTTGTATCCGTTATAATCAAGCCAGTTGGTCAGGGACCGCAGGGTTGAGGCTTCTTGGTCGGGATAGATGGTGGTGTAATAGCTTGCTCGAATGAGCCGGCATCGCGAGGAGAAGTAATCAAGAAGCTTTTTATAATCGATGTCGAGTTCAAGGATTCGTGTGGCAGCATAGAGGTTTGGGCCGTCAATGAAGATAGCGGTTCGGTCGTTGTTGTGGAGCATGGATTTAGAGCCTATGTTTATTAGAATGTTTAAGAGACTGGAGATTATATTGCCGCAAAGAGAGTCCTTTTGGAAGTCACCTCTCGTAATTTTGATTGGAATTGGTGGCAATCGTGTTGGAGGCGAAGTTGACGGCGTGCTGGCGAGTCTTCGACAGGCGTTGAAACTCTTTCCGTCTTACGGAGTCGAGTTGCGCGCGTGTTCGTCATGGTATCGAACGGCACCGATGGGAGACATTCCCCAAGAGTCGTACGTCAACGGAGTTGTTAGTGTTGCAACTTCTCTACCGCCGCGGGAATTACTATCAACGCTTCATCGCATCGAAGAAAGATTTGCGCGCCATCGTAGCGGCGAGCCCCGTTGGGGAGCACGGACTTTGGATTTGGACCTGCTCGCTTACGGCGACGTGGTGATTTCGGACTCGATGACTTTGCCGCATCCGGGGATGCCGGAGCGCGCCTTCGTGCTGGGGCCGCTGGTGGAGATATTGCCGGACTGGATTCACCCGGTTTCGGGGATGAGCGCGCGGGAAATGTTCACTTTTCTTCCCGAGCGGGATCGATTCTCCATCAAAAAAACCGCCTGAATCCGCGGAAAATGAAAGAAAAATAAAAAAAGTCTTGCAAATGGAAACAAAATATGAACATAATGGGAACGAATCGAATCGAACCATAAGCCTCTTCTCTTGGAGGGGCGTTTGTGAAATAAAGGAGTAAGGATAATGGCAAAACAATCATTGCAATTGGTGGATGATTCCATGAACAAGGAAAAAGCTTTGGACAGCGCGCTCAAGCAGATTGAGCGCAGTTTCGGCAAGGGCTCTTTAATGAGGCTCGGCCAGACCGGCAAGGTGGAGGAGGTTGCGACCGTCTCGACCGGATCGCTTGGTTTGGACCTGGCGTTGGGAATAGGAGGCCTGCCGAAGGGACGGGTGACCGAGGTGTATGGTCCCGAGTCTTCGGGCAAGACGACCCTGGCATTACACGTTGTAGCGGAGACGCAGCGCGAGGGAGGCAATTGTGCGTTCATCGATGCGGAACACGCGCTGGATCCGATTTACGCGAGGAAGCTGGGGGTGAATTTGGACAACCTGTTGATTTCCCAGCCCGACAACGGCGAGCAGGCGCTCGAGATTACCGATACTTTGGTTCGCTCGGGCGGTGTTGATTTGGTGGTAATCGACTCGGTTGCCGCTTTGACGCCGCGCGCGGAACTGGAAGGTGACATGGGTGACAGTCTCCCGGGCCTGCAGGCTCGCTTGATGAGCCAGGCGATGCGCAAACTGACGGGCTCGGTGTCGCAATCGAACTGCCTGTTGTTGTTCGTTAACCAGATCCGGATGAAAATCGGCGTCATGTACGGCTCCCCCGAAGTGACGACGGGAGGTAATGCGTTGAAGTTTTACGCGACCGTCCGGATGGATGTCCGCCGCACCGGCCCGGTGAAGTTGCGCGAAGAATTGGTCGGCAACCAAACCCGCGTCAAAGTGGTCAAGAACAAGATGGCGCCGCCCTTCAAAACCGCCGAGTTCGACATCATGTACGGCGAGGGCATCTCCAAGACCGGCGAGCTGGTGGATATGGGTGTCAATGCCGGCATCATTGAGAAGTCCGGCGCCTGGTATTCGTATGACAGCCAGCGGATTGGCCAGGGGCGCGAAAACGCAAAGCAGTACCTCAAGGAGCACCCGAAGGTTGCTGACGCGATTGAGGCGTCCTTGCGTGCCAAGATGGATATCTCCAACAACACATCCGAGCAGAAGGATGCGCCTGTCGAGGAAGGGGACGCTTCCGACCAGGACGAGGCGGCTCCCAGCGTAGCGGAGAGCACCGGCTAAGGAAGCCATGGCGGCCGGATCGGGAAGGAAGATACCGTCTTTTAAGTCCCGTCTGGTTTGCGGTGATGTAGTGGAGGTTCTGGCAGGCCTGTCGGATTCATGCAAGTTCGATGTGGTCATTGCGGATCCTCCCTACAACATCGGCAAGGATTTCGGTGAAACCGATGACAATATGCCGTTGGCCGATTATCTCGATTGGACCCACCGGTGGCTTGACGAATGTTTTCGGTTGCTGGCGTCGGGCGGGATAATTTATGTCTATGGTTTTACGGAAATATTGGCGCGGGTGGCGGCCCACTATCCGATAGAGCAGCAACGCTGGCTGGTCTGGCATTACACCAACAAGACAACGCCTTCGGGGAGGTTTTGGCAGCGCTCGCATGAGTCGATATTGTGTTTGTGGTCATTGGACGGTCCTCGTCCGAATTTGGAAATTGACCAGATTCGCGAACCTTACACACAGGCTTATATGTCGAACGCCGGCAAGTCGAGGGCGTCAACGGCAAGTCGTTTCAACGGCAACCGGGCGGGCAAGACGACCGTTTACAAGGCGCATGAGAAAGGCGCGCTTCCTCGCGATGTATTGAAGGTTCCGGCGCTGGCGGGCGGAGCAGGGGCGAGCGAACGCTGGTTTTTGTGCCGTGATTGCGGCGACAAGGTATTCCCGCCCTCGAAGATTAACGAACACCGCGGGCATGAATTATTCAAGCACCCGACGCAAAAGCCGATGCAGTTGACGCGCCGGCTGATTCGTTCGCGCATTAACGGCGATGCGGGACGGGCGCTGATTCCCTTTGCGGGCTCGGGCTCGGAGTGCGTTGTCGCCCGCGAGCTGGGAGTTGACTGGCTGGGGATTGAACTCAATCGTTTTTATGTTGATTTTGCGAATGCGTGGATGCGCCACGTTTAGATTTGCGTCTGGACAGACGCGTGTAATCGGTTTAAAAAGGGGTATTACCCCGCGACTTTGACAACGGACGCGCAAAACGGCGCGATTGTCCCATGGCATCTTCATCTGGTTTGAACGACATCCGCCGCGCATTTGTGGAATATTTTCGCGCACAGGATCACGAGCACATCACTTCTTCGTCATTGGTCCCCGAGCAGGACCCGAGCCTGTTGTTCACCAACTCGGGGATGGTCCAGTTCAAGGGGGTGTTTACGGGTGTTGAGGAGCGGCCCTGTCCCCGCGCGGTAACGGCGCAGAAATGCCTGCGGGCCGGCGGCAAGCACAATGATTTGGACAATGTCGGCCACACGGCCCGGCATCACACGTTTTTTGAGATGCTGGGGAACTTTTCCTTCGGCGACTACTTCAAGGAGCGTGCGGTGGAACTGGCGTGGCGGTTGGTGACGCGCGAGTTCGGACTGTCCGAAGACAGGTTGTGGATAAGCGTTTATGTCGATGATGACGAGGCGCATGGCTTATGGCGGAAGATTTCGGGCTTGCCGGATTCGCGCATATTGCGGATTTCGGGTTCGGACAATTTTTGGTCAATGGGCGACACGGGTCCGTGCGGACCCTGTTCCGAAATCTTCTTTGACCACGGCGAGTCGGTTGCCGGCGGACCTCCGGGCAGTGCGGATGCGGAAGGCGACCGTTTCACCGAAATTTGGAATTTGGTTTTCATGCAGTATGAGCAGCGCGCCGACGGCGAGCGTGTCTCATTGCCGCATCCCTCGATTGACACGGGCATGGGCCTGGAACGGATGGGAGCCGTGTTGCAGGGCGTGCATGACAATTATGATACGGACTTGTTTCGTTTTTTGATTGATGCATCGGTGAAGGAGTCGGGCGTTTCGGCGGACGGGGAGCACATGATTGCGCACCGGGTGATAGCGGACCATTTGCGTGCAAGCGGATTTTTGATTGCCGACGGCGTGTTGCCGGACAACGAGGGGCGCGGTTATGTATTGCGGCGAATCATGCGGCGTGCGATGCGTCATGCGTTTTTGCTCGGCGTTGAGGAGCCGCTGCTGTGCCGTTTGAGCCCGTCGTTGATTACTTCGATGGGCGAGGCGTATCCGGAATTGTTACGCGCCCGTGCGTTGATAGAGGAAACACTGCGCTCGGAGGAGTTGCGCTTCCGCGAGACTCTTGCACGTGGATTGTCGTTATTGCGCGACGAGGTCGGCGCGTTGTCGAAAGGGCAGAAGCTTCCGGGCGAAGTTGCGTTCAGACTGTATGACACCTACGGTTTTCCGATTGATCTGACGGCGGATGTTTTGCGCGAGCAGGGCCTGGAAGTTGATGTTGCGGGTTTTGAGGAAGCGATGGCGCGACAGCAGAAGGCATCGCGTTCGGGTTGGACGGGTTCGGGCGACGAGGACGTTGAGCGTTTATGGTATGCGCTTCGCGAAGACGTTGGTGCAAGCGAGTTTGTGGGTTATGAGGAAGAGCACGCGGAAGCGGCTGTTTGCGCGCTGGTGTCGGAAGGCGAGGTTTTGAAAGAAACATCCGGCGGCGACATATTCGTCCTGACGGACAAGACTCCTTTTTACGCCGAGGGCGGCGGGCAGGTCGGCGACACGGGAGAATTAACGCGCGGCAACGGCGAAGTGCTGAAGATTAAAGATACACGCCGGCAGGCAGAGAGTCTGATAGTCCATTGCGTGGATGCAGGCACTTTGCGCGAACCGTTACGCGTGGGTGAGCGTGTTGCGTTGAGGATAGACTCTGAGCGCCGCCGCCGCACCCGCGCCAATCACTCGGCGACGCATTTGTTGCACGAGGCGTTGCGTCGAGTGCTGGGCGAGCATGTTGTTCAGAGGGGTTCGTTGGTTTCACCGGACTATTTGCGCTTTGATTTTTCCCACGGCAAGCCGTTGTCGACGGAGGAATTGTCACGCATTGAGGAGATGGTAAACGTGCGCATATTGGAAAATAATGCGGTTGAAACTCGCGTGATGCGCCAGGAGGACGCCTTGTCGAGCGGTGCGCTGGCGCTGTTCGGCGAACGTTATGCCGACGAGGTGCGTGTGCTGTTTATGGGCAAGGATAAAAATGCGCTCGAACGCAGCGGCGCTTATTCGGTTGAGTTTTGCGGAGGCACGCATGTTGCGCGATTGGGTGACATCGGGCTTTTCAAAATCACTTCGCAGAGTTCGGTGGCATCGGGCGTTCGCCGTGTTGAGGCGTTGAGCGGCGAGTCGGCTCGAAGGCATTTGCTGGGTTTTGAGTCGTTGGCGCTTGAGGGTGCCGGCCTGTTGAAGACAACGCCGGATGCCTTTCTTGACCGTATTAACAAGTTAATGGAAGAGAATCGCGACTTAAAGAAAGGACGTAAGCAGGACAAGCAGGCGATTGGATGGCTTAAGGAGTCGCTGCCCGGGAAGGTTTCCTTCTGGCAGACGAAACTGGAAGATGTGGACGCAAAGGAAATGCGATCGCTGGCGGATTCGGCAAAGCAGGAGATTGGCTCGGGAGTGATTGTTTTGGCGAGTGTTTCGGCCGGAAAGGTCCGGATGATAACCGGGGCGACGAAGGATTTGGCGTCACGAATCGATGCGCGTGTTTTGGCGAAAGCCGCCGCGGAGAGGTTGGGAGGCAAGGGGGGAGGCGGCCGCGAGGATATGGCGCAGTGCGGCGGTGATGACGTAGGCAGTGTGGATGCCGCTCTTGAGGCGGTCAAGGCGGCGACAATTGCATCGTTAAAAAAGTAAACGCGTGTTATGCTTCCATCTTTGTTGATTTTATTCTAAAAGTAAGAGAGTGCGCCCGTGGCTCAATTGGATAGAGCGCTTGACTACGGATCAAGAGGTTGGGGGTTCGAGTCCTCCCGGGCGCGCCATTTTCCCTGAATCGGGTTTCGGCAAGCAGGTTGTTTCTGATTGCCGAAGTCCTTGGTGTGGATGTTGGGGATTTTTTTAAGGAGGGATAACCAGGGTTGTGCTATCATTGGGAAACTTGTAGAATTCCGTCCTGTAATCTGTGCTGACCCTATGAGGATTTTACGATGAACATATTACGCTTAGCTACAATCACGCTTTCATTAACCCTTCTTGCGGCCTGTGGGGGCGGGGGAGGTGGTGGAGGAACTCCGACCGCGGGCGGAGGCGGGGGAGCGATGCTTGAAGAACTACCGCCGGCTCTCTTCTCCCCAACACAGGCGAGCGAGGTGAGACAGATTGTTGGCGGAATCCAACCACCGAATGACGCGCCCAGCCCATCGCAGGTAGGGATGCAAGTGTTCGAGATAGCCGGGGTTTCAGATGCGCTATTGTTCAGCGAAATGGCTTCCGGGGCAGGGGTTAATGCAGAGAGGATGATCACTTGCACCTCTGGAATGTGCACTGCCAGGATTGATGACGATTTACCAGATAGCCCCCGAACAGAAATGCCAGAGCCCAAAGACATTGACGGACCTGTTCTGTTTAATAACGGCGAAGGTTTGGCAGGATACAACGACTCGTATTCCATCGTTATGGGGACCGATAAAATGATTCCGCTCTTGCAAACGAGAGCTGCCGGTCGGCTTAATGACGTGCGCTATGAATATCTAGGTTACGGGGGTTGGATGCAGTACAGCGTTTTCATAATCCAATTCCAAAGTGCAACGATACAAGGCAACGATTTTTCTTCTTTCTCCGCATATAGTTTTGGCAAAGCCACCGGAATGAATCCGACTGTTAATGCTACGTGGGAGGGCGTGATGGTCGGAAGGGCTAACGAAGCCGACATCATCCAAGGTGATGTCAATGTCGAATGGAATAGCCTCGCTCCGGGCTCTGTCCGTGTTAACTTCACTGATATCAGAGACTTGAGTAATGAGAGAATTGCCAACCCTAGTTCCATGACTTGGGCTTCCATTCCCCTGGAGAACGGCGCTTTCGCGGCTACGGACGACTCTATCTCGGGGAATTTCTACGGCGACGACCACGAGGAAGTCGGTGGCATCTTTAACAGGATGGGTTTTTTCGGAGCGTTTGGAGCTCGAACACAGCAATAAAAAACTTCAACAACGCAAATGAAGGTTACAGCGAAGTTATTGAGACCGCCTTTCATTGAGTTGCCAATAAGCATTGCTTCCTTTTAAGTATTCGTTTTCTTTGGCGAGTTCAAAAGGTGTTTCTCCGTGCCCGTTTTTAGCATTGGAATTTGCGCCTCTGTCCAGCAACAACGAAATCATTTCCGGTATTTTACTGTGCTTCGTTGCCAAATGCAGAGGTGTGGATCCAAACTCTGTTACGGCTTCAATGTCGGCACCTGCGTCTAGCAACACCATAACCACCTCCGGTTTCCCGCTAAAACCTGCAGCCTGATGCATGGGTGTCAGCAATTTTTATCAAGAAACATGATACCGCATCAACGGATAATCTGTGATTGCACCTTGATTATTCTCAACTTTTGATGCCCTTGACTATCGTTTTAGAGATGGGATAGGATTCGGCTCATAGTATTCACCAATACAGGCGGAGAAACTCGATGAACGTAAATATCCCCCCCCCCCCCCCCCCCCGACTTTTATCTGACACCTCCACACCGGGCTTGCGACCTATGATTTCGCAGCCGGTAAATTTACTCCGTCTAACCTTAATCGCATTTTCACTGACCCTGCTTGTCGCATGTGGAGGCGGGGGATCAGGTGGAGGTACTGCTTCGCCTGCGACAATGATGCCGGGAACGGATGATCCTACTCCCATGGTCATGCTTGAAGATTTACCCACTTGGACGATAACGGATTTGGATGCGACAAGGATTGCGGTCAATGGAACTGCTCCTACAAGTATGACCGAAGCACAAATCGTCAGGGCAATTCAAACAAGGGCAAGCGGAGCTGATACATTTGAGTTCAGTGATTTTGTTGGTGGCGCAGCAAGTGTGGATATAGTCTGCAACACCAATTTCTCTTGCTCCGGCGATGTCCCCAATGTCGGTATGCTTACATTCTCCCTTAGAGATATTGAAGATCTTTCTCTCGTTGATGATATGAATTTGGTGGGGTTTAATTCTAATTCCCAAGCCGTGATGACGCATAGAGGGATCACAGCGATTCAAAGTATTGCTGCCGGACGACAAAGCGATGGAACACAACTCACCTTTCAAACCTACGGAGGATGGGGCACGGGTTCTGTCTTTGGAGTGGAATTACTGGATGCAACGCAAGGTGCAACGACCACTGAACGTTTTGCCTCTTTCAGTTTTGGCAATAACACCGGAAGGAATCCAACCGCAAATGCAACATGGAACGGCGTAATGATCGGTGTAGCCAAAGATGATGGTGATATTGTTCAAGGCAATGCGACCATACAATGGGATGATGGCACCCCAAATGCTGTCGGTGGATTCTTTAATACTATCAAAAATCTCACGGACGGTGGCAATTACAGCACTACCCTGATAACTTGGCAGAATATTCCCTTGAGGAACGGCGCTTTTGAACTTGATAATGCCGATGGTTCTATCTCGGGGAATTTCTACGGTGACAATCTTGAGGAAGTCGGTGGCATCTTTGACAGGGAAGGCATTATCGGGGCGTTTGGAGGCGTACAATAATAATCACATTTGATTAACACCCCGACAAAAGTTATCAAATATCCGGCGATACACGGTATCTGTTTTTTGACCGGTTTCAATCTGCTTTTCGCGGACGGGGTAGAAGCGTTTCTTGGAACGGATACAGCCGGATTTTAGGGATACTCGGCAATCAATCCTCGCCACACTCGAAATTCAAATGGATATGGCGTTGGCAAGTTGGAACGAATGATTGGACGCCGGGAAGGGGATTA
>JAPOUU010000022.1 GCA_026708505.1 Hyphomicrobiales bacterium
ACATCCCCGAGAATGTCCAGCAGAAACAAGGAGCGCGGCAGCGTCAATCCGCCCGTGTACAGTTTTCCGGCATGCTCGCGGGGCAGCCGCTTGCCGCGGGCCACGCCATTAATATCAAAGAAAACCGCATCGATATAGGCCACCTCGGGATGTCGCAGCAAAAAATCTTCCAGCCGTTTTGCATCTTCCGGTTTTGCCGTGGTTCTCATCACAATTTGTTCCTTTTTCTTATACCGTCTCTGCCGCTACATAGCGTAAGTTGAATTCCCTTCGAAAACGGATAAAGTCCATCATACTTTTTGCAAAGTAAGAATACGCTCAACATTGAACATGCGATCTTCTTCCCGTTTGGTGCAATAAGCAAGCATCCCGGGGAAATCATATCCCTCATAAACTTCCTCGCCCACTGTCCGTGGTATAACCACCCGCTTGGATTTTGTATCATTGGACTTGAGGTAGGTCATTTCCAGTTTTTGCTTGCCGTCAATAGCTCGCTTAATCATGCTCATCTTATCCTCGAAAGAAAGCGTTTCAGCCGCTTTTTTATAAGCATGCGACGTCAAAAATTTATAAATGCGCGGATCCGCCCGGATATGCTGCTTCTTGATAGGCACTTTCAACTGAATACCCTCGAAAGACGTGCAACGGCTAAGCGCAACATAGGCTTGGCCGCTAACAAAAGTGCCGCGCCCGATATCAATCACCACGTTGTCGAATGTTTTGCCCTGGCTTTTATGAATAGTAACAGCCCACGCCAGCCGGAACGGATACTGTATAAAACTTCCCGCAGGCTCGGAAACGATCGCGCCTTTTTCGACAGAGAATTTATAAACCTCCCACATGAACGGCGAGACATATACCGGTTTTTTACTATCATGCAGTTGAACGCGCAGATATTCTTCGCCGTCTTCATCGCATTCAACCGCTTCAATGATGCCGACACTGCCATTTACCCAGCGTTTCTTCTGATCGTTATTCAGCAGCATAATTTGGGAGCCGATTTTGAATTGCAGGTTGATTGCCGTCGGATAATATTCTTTGCCGAAGTCGCCGCGTATTGCGGCTTCACTGATGTGAAGTTCTTCATCAAGCGCATTCAGGTGGCTTTCATTAATCTCATCCGCCTTGGCGTTGGTTGTAGTCAGGTTGATGGTAAATGCTTCTTCTTGTTGACTCTCTGCATCCGGTAAATGTCGCTGATTCAACTCTTCTACATCTTCCGGTTCGATGGAATTATTTCGAATTTTATTCAACAGGCCGACAAACCGCTCATCCTTCTGACGATAGACGGTTTCAAGTTCCACGACCTCTAGTGGTACAGATTTCAGCGCTTCGGCGCTAAAGAAGTAAGGCGTTGCATAAAGCGTGCGGAAAATATTGCGTTCTTCCTTACCAACCACCGGCGGCAGTTGATATAAATCCCCGACAAAAACCATCTGAACGCCCCCAAAGGCTTGCTTGGCATCCGGTCCGTACATTCTCAAGAAAACATCAACGCAATCCAGCAAGTCGGCACGTAACATGGAAACTTCATCAATAATGATGATTTTTAATTTCTTGTACAGTTTTGGATAACGCGGCTTTGTATCTTTTTTGCGGATTTTCTCGACAGTGACATCAATATAGAAATTAAAAAAACTGTGAATAGTTTGTCCTTTGACATTCAGTGCCGCTACTCCTGTCGGCGCGAGCACAACAGGTTTTTTCTTGGTCTTATTGCAGAAATAATCCAAAAGGGTAGATTTTCCCGTTCCCGCCTTACCCGTGATAAAAAGATTTTGACTGGTTTTTTCCATCAACTTGACGGCCTCTTTGAACTGCGGGTTCATATCGAGTTTCATGATATCTCCATTGAAGTGTTTGAGGCGTATGCGTTTATCCGGCTGAATGTACAGGTTACTTCCAGTTGCGGCGTATTTTTGAATGGAAGCGACCCTTCTCCGCACCCCATGACAGAGGTGCGGAGAATTCGATTGCTAGAACGGTTTAGTAACGATAGGGAGGACCCGCCTCGTTCATCGTCTTGTTGTATTGCTTGAAAATCTCAATGACTTTCGCGCAACGCGGAGAGGTTTCGGCGATTTCGTCCCAGAACTTCAACGCCTCGTTCTCCACGGTTTTCCACTCTTCGTCCGGTATTGAAGTCAGCTCCAACTTCGTTCCCTCGGTGCGCAGCTTTGCCTCCCCGCCCCAATACCAATGCTGGCGGTAGTAGTGCGAACTGTCCATGCACAAACGGAACAATGTCTGCAAGTGCTCCGGCAATGCGTTCCAGCTCTCGCTGTTGGCAAAGTAGGAACCGCACCACGCACCCGAGATGTTATTGGTCAGGAAGTAGTTGGTCACATCCGCCCAGCCGACAGTGTAGTCTTCGGTGATGCCCGACCATGCGATGCCGTCCAGTTCTCCGGTCTGCACCGCAACTTCGATGTCTTCCCAAGGCAGAGTCACCGGCACGACGCCGAAACGCTGCATGAACTTTCCTGCCGTCGGGAAGGTAAAGACGCGCTTGCCCTTCAAATCCTCGAGGCTGCGGATGGGGTCTACCGTGTTGAAATGGCAGGGATCCCACGCACCCGCGCTCAGCCAGGTAACATTCTCGATCTCGCCGTATGCTTCCTCCCAGATTTCCTTCAAGCCGTAGAGCTCGAAGAGAACGGGAACGTCAAGGCTGTAGCGCGTCGCAAAAGGGAAGTATCCGCCGAACACGGAAACATCCACCGGCGCGGCTATGGAATCGTCGTCGCTTTGAACCGCATCGACCGTGCCGTTCTGCATGGCGCGAAACAATTCGCCCGTCGGAACCAATTGGTCGGCAAAGTAGAGCTCAATCTCCATCTCGCCGTTTGCGACTTTGTTGAAAGCGTCGATCGAGGGCTTGATTACATGCTCGGCAAGAGCCGGCCCTGCGTATGTCTGCAAGCGCCACCTGATTGGCGACTGCGCCCGGACGATATTCGGCGACGCCAATGCAGCGGAAGCTCCGGCGACGGATACCGCCCCTGCTTTCTTTAAAAACTCTCTTCTCTTATTCATGATCGTGTACTCCTGTTGTTATAGTCCCCCTGCTAGCCTCCATAATACCAATTTGGCAGCCACAGGGCAATCTGCGGGAAAGCCATTACCAACACCAATCCCAGCATCATCACCGCGACAAAAGGAATTATGGAGCGGTAAATGTCTCCGAGCGAAACTTCCGGCGGCGCCATCGCCTTCATTAAAAACAGATTGTATCCAAACGGCGGAGTCATGTATGCAATCTGGCATGTGATGGTATACAAGACGCCGTACCAAATTAGATCGAATCCCAGCAATCCGACCAGCGGAACATACAAGGGTGCAACGATTACAAGCATCGCCGTGTCATCGAGAAACATTCCCATGATCAGGTAGGACACCTGCATTAATATCAAAATGCCCCACGGACCGAGTCCGAGGTTCCCCACAAAGAAATTCTCTATCGCCTTGACCGCGCCCAGGCCGTCAAACACGGCCCCGAAACACAGCGCCGCTAAAATTATCCACATGAACATGCAGCTCACGCCGAGAGTCTTGCGAACCGTCTCCTGCAGGACTTTTGCGCTCAAGCGTCCTTTGACCAGCGCGGCGACAAGCGACGCGGTTGCACCGACCGCCGAACTCTCCACCAGCGAAGTTATTCCCATCAGGAACAATCCGGTCATGGAGAAAAAGATAAACAGCGGTACAATCCCGGCACGCAGCAGCCGGAGTTTTTCGCCCCAGCCCACCATGCGCCGCTCCTCTTCCGGCAAAGGCGGTCCCAGATGCGGCTGCAAACGACAGCGCACGACGATGTAAATAATAAACAAGGTTGCCATCAAAAGCCCGGGCAGCGCCCCGGCTATCCACAATTGTCCTATCGGCTGGCGCGCAATCATTCCGTACAAAACCAGCACGACGCTCGGCGGCACCAAAATTCCCAGCGAACTCCCCGCCTGAATGACGCCTGTAACCATGATCTTGTCATAGCCCCGGCGCAACAACTCCGGAAGCGCAATGCTCGCGCCGATTGCCATGCCCGCAACGCTCAAGCCGTTCATTGCCGAAACGGCAATCATCAGGCCCATCGTGCCTATCGCCAAGCCTCCGTTGAGCGGACCCATCCACACATGAAACATGCGATAGAGATCATCGGCGATGCCCGACTCCGAAAGCATGTATCCCATGAAAATAAACAACGGCAGCGTCAGCAGCGGATACCATTTCATGACCTTCATTGCCGCCGAAAAAGCTATCTCCGAGCCGCCGTCCCCCCACAGGAGCAATGCCGACACCACGGCCACAAAACCTATTGCACCGAACACGCGCTGGCCGGTCAGCAGCATCACCATCATGCTGGCGAACATCGTCAAGGCGATGAATTCATAACTCACGACAGAATCTTTCCCCGTGCCTGCGCGATATTCTTAAAGAGGGTGGAAACCGCTTGCAGCAGCATCAAGAATATCGCGACCGTCATGATGATTTTGATGGGGGCCATCGGCGGTGCCCATGAGGAGAAGCTACGCTCTCCGTAACGCAGCGCATACTCCGTGCTGGAAAACCCTCCGTACAGCAACACGCCCAGGTAAAACAGCAAAAAGAAAACCGTAAAGGCGTCCGTCCATGCCTGTCTCCGGGGCGTCCAGCTGCCGTAAAGCAAATCCATGCGCACATGCGAGCCCATCTGCATGGAATAGGCTCCGCCGAGAAGGTAGTAAGCGGTCATGGTGAATTGCGCCATCTCAAGCGTCCACAGCGCCGGCGTAAAAAACGTCTTCGAAACCGAGGAGTAAAACAATATCCCCATCATTACGAAAATCAGATACATCGTCCCCCTTCCGACAAACCGGTTGAGTCCGTCGACAAAACGGACGTATGCGCAAATCGCTTTTATCATGACCTAGCAGTCCAGATAATTTTCCCGCTCCCAGTTTGTCAGGTGCCCGTTGTATCGATCCCATTCGGCATGCTTGAGTTTCAAGAACGCATCCGTCACCGCATCCCCTAATTTGCTGCGAAGGGTCTTGTCCTTCTCCAGCGCGCGCAGGGCGTCCAAAAGGTTTGCAGGCAATTTCTTCGCGCCCCGGATCGTGTGCCCCTCGGCGTACATATCGATGTCGATGCGCTTGCCCGGATCCTTCTTGCTGTCGATGCCGTCCATTCCCGCGGCCAGCAGTCCCGCCGGCAGCAAATAGGGATTCACGGCGCCGTCGGCGAGGCGAACCTCGAAGCGTCCCGGTCCGGGAATGCGAATCATATGGGTTCGGTTGTTTCCGCCGTAACTGATTGTGTTGGGCGACCATGTTGCCCCCGAAGAAGTCCTCGGCGCGTTGATGCGCTTGTAGGAGTTCACGCTCGGATTCAGCAGCGCGCACAAGCCCTGCGCATGGGAGAGCAGCCCGCCCATAAAGTGATAACCGAGTTGCGAAACTCCCAACTCGCCGGCGGGATCCTCGAACAGATTGTTATCGCCCTTCCACAGGCTGACGTGGGCGTGGCATCCGTTTCCGGTGAGATTGGCGAAGGGCTTGGGCATGAAGGTCGCGCGCAAGCCGTTATGCTCGGCTATGCTCCTGACCATGTATTTGAAGAACGCATGCCGGTCGGCGGTCACAAGGGCGTCATCGAAGTCCCAATTCATTTCGAACTGTCCGTTGGCGTCTTCATGGTCGTTTTGATAAGGGCCCCATCCGAGTTCCACCATGGCGTCGCATATCTGCGAGATGACATCGTAGCGCCGCATCAAGGCGGATTGGTCGTAACAAGCTTTTGCCTGGGTGTCGGTGCTGTCGGCAATGGATTTGCCGTCGGGGGAAATCAGAAAATACTCCGCCTCAACCCCGCAGCGCAGACGATAGCCCTTGCCGTCGGCCTCCTTGATCAATCGACGCAAAACATTCCGGGGCGCCTGTTCGACTTCCTTGCCTTCCATCCACAAGTCCGCCGCGAGCCAGCCGACTTCCCGGTTCCACGGCAGCTGGATGAGAGAACCCGGGTCGGGCTTGGCGAGCATGTCGGGGAAGGCCGGAGTCATGTCCAGCCACGCCGCAAAGCCCGCAAAACCGGCACCTTCCTCGACCATCTCGCCGATCGCACGCGCGGGCACGAGCTTCGCGCGCGCAACGCCGAACAAATCAACAAAGGAAATCAAAAAGTATCGAAGTCCCCGTTCTTTCGCAATCTTTTCTAAATCAATATTCATATTTTACTCCTTTCTATTCGCCCGGAATCCAGTTCGTTCCCGCGAGGGGAACGCCTGCCATGGCGGCGGCCTCAATGGTGAGGGCGGCCAAATCTTCCGGCTCCAGGTTATGCACATGACTTTTCCCGCATGCGCGTGCCAATGTCTGTGCTTCCAAGGTCAGCACGCGTAAATAGTTTTCCAGGCGTCGTCCCGCCGCTTTTGCATTCAGGCGTTTTTCGAGCGCGGGGTCCTGTGTTGCAACGCCGACCGGACATCTTCCCGTATGACAATGAAAGCATGAGCCGGGTTCCGTACCCAAGGCACGGTAATCCTCCTCGAAGAGCGGACGATTGCAGTTGAGGGCGATCATCGCCGCTACGCCTATCGAAACCGCATCCGCCCCCAGCGCCAGCGCTTTCGCGACATCCGCGCCGGAGCGAATGCCTCCGGAGACAACCAGTTGCATCTTTCGGTGTTCTCCCATGTCCTGGAGCGCGCGCACGGATTCGCGCACGGCCGCGAGCGTCGGGATTCCGACATGCTCAATGAAAACATCCTGCGTTGCGGCCGTGCCCCCTTGCATCCCGTCCAAAACGACGACATCCGCTTTCGCCTTGACCGCAAGCGCGGTGTCATAATAAGGACGCGCGGCCCCGATTTTAACGTAGACGGGTTTTTCCCAGTCGGTGATCTCGCGCAGTTCTTCTATCTTGATCTCGAGATCGTCGGGCCCCGTCCAGTCGGGATGCCGGCAAGCGCTTCTCTGGTCTATGCCTTCAGGCAGATTGCGCATCCCGGCAACCCGCGAGGTAATCTTTTGTCCCATGAGCATGCCGCCGCCGCCCGGCTTTGCGCCCTGCCCCACGACGACTTCGATGGCATCGGCGCGACGCAAATCATCCGGGTTCATGCCGTAGCGGGACGGCAGCAACTGGTAAACCAGCAAATTCGAATGTTCCCGCTCTTCCTCGGTCATGCCTCCGTCGCCCGTCGTGGTGGAGGTTCCCGTTGCGGATGCGCCCCGTCCCAGCGCCTCTTTTGCATTCGCGCCCAGCGCGCCGAAACTCATGCCCGCGATGGTGACGGGGATTTTCAGGTGGATCGGCTTGGAGGCAAAACGGCTGCCCAGAATAACATCCGTGCCGCAGTCCTCCCTGTATCCTTCGAGGGGATAGCGCGACATGGACGCCCCGAGAAACACAAGATCGTCGAAACTGGGAACCCGGCGGCGCGCGCCCAGACCTCTTATTTCATAAATGCCTTCGTTTGCGGCGCGTTGAATCTCCGCAATTACGTGGGGCGGGAAAATCTCCGATGACCGGACGCGTCTGGAATCGTAATCGGTGCTCATGCCGCGCCTGCGTTATCTATGGTGAAATTATAAAGTTTCCGCGCGGAACCGTAACGGCGAAAAGATTCCGCCTTGATCTTCGAGGACATCCCCGCGCTCGCCAGCAGCGCCTGCAGCGACTCGATGTGCTCGTTTCGCATTTCCTTCTCAACGCAATCGGCACCGAGGCTTTCAACGTCCCCGCGCACGAACAAACGCGCCTCATATATGGAGTCGCCGAGGTCGGCGCCGGCATCTCCGCACACGACAAGGCTTCCCGACTGCGCCATGAAGGCCGCCATATGTCCGACATTTCCGCCGATAATGATGTCAACGCCCTTCATTGAGATGCCGCACCGCGCCGACGCGTTGCCCTCAACCACGACCAAACCGCCGTGTCCGCTTGCACCGACCGACTGGCTCGCGTTGCCTAGCACGCGCACGCTTCCCGACATGATGTTTTCGGCCAGGCCGGTTCCGGCGTTTCCATCCACGGTGACGGTTGCGTGTTGATTCATGCCGGCGCAGTAATATCCGGCGTGTCCTTCAACGCTGACATCAAGCGGCGCGTTCAGGCCGCAAGCGAGGGAATGCGCTCCCCGGGGATGAAGGATGCGAAAAGCCTGTTCGCCGTTGCTTCGAAGCGTTTGGTTGACCCGGCGCACGGAGAGTTCCTGCATATCGAGAGTCATCTGGTTGCGCCGGTCGTTCATGCGTTTACTGCGTTTGATGCCAACTGTATACGCGCGAGGGTTCCGGCTCCCAGATGTTTGCGTTTCGTGCATCGGGAAGCACCGCGATCGCCCGAAACTCCGACGCCATCGCGACCCAGTCGTCGGTTTCGGCAATGACGGCGGGCTTGCAGGCGATGGGGTCGCGCACGACGGCGAAGCCGTCCAGCGACCCGATGGCGAAAGTGTAAAAGCCGTCCAGGTCCTCAATTGCGTGCTCGAGCGCGGCGTCCAGATTGTCGCCCTGCCCCATTCGCCACGAGAGATACCCCGCGGCGACTTCGGAGTCGTTTTCCGTTTGAAAACTTTCGCCTTGAAGTTGGAGAAACCGTCTTAGCTGGTTGTGATTGGAAAGCGATCCGTTGTGAACGAGGCAGGTGTCGCGTCCGGTTGAAAAAGGATGCGATCCCCGGATGATGACCGCGGACTCGGTTGCCATGCGCGTGTGGGTGATGGCGTGGGTTCCGGTGCGCGACTCCAGCCCGAAACGCTTGCCGACTTCGGCGGGATCGCCGACGCCCTTGAAAACTTCCATCGACTTTCCCGCACTCGAGACAATTACATCGGGCGCGTTCGCCAAAATCCATTCCCGCGCATCGGCGGCGACGTCCTTCTCAAATTCAAAAACGGCATGGTCTTCGATGGTTTGATAGGACATCTCGACTCCCAGGGCGGATTTCAGGGACGCGAACAGTTCGCCCCAATCAACCGTGCCGGTCTCGGACAACAATGTCAGCTTCGCGCCGGCGACCGGTTCGCCGTAGACCACAAAGCCCGCCGAGTCGGGCCCCCGGTCGCGCATCTCGTGGAGCATTCGCGCGCTCCAAAGTCCGAGCTCGTTGCGCAGTTCAGGGCGCTTCAAGAATAATCCCGTAATTCCACACATATTTCTCTCTCTCCAAAAACAAAGCGCTAGTCTATCGCAACACGACAACAAAATCGAGCATCTGGTATACTCGGGCATTATGGGAATTCAAGACGCCATCCGTTCGATTCCGGCAAAGCCCGGGATTGCCATTGCGATTGTTGCGACGATTTTGTTCGGCGCATGGCATTTTTACACGGGCTGGCAGGCATGCGAGCATCGCGCCCGTGCCGCCGAAAGCATTCGCACCGCCATTGCAACCGCACAAGACGGCGGCGTCCTCAACCTCGCCGAGATGTTCACATTTGCGTGGGATGAACTGCGCGTTCTTCACAATTACCATCCGGGCGAAAACGCACTCGATTGTCCGTTCGGCAACCACTGGAGTCTTGAAGAGCGGCAGGCCCTTGCGCGCGAGGGCAACCTGGCCGCGCTCGTTCTTTCGCACGAGAACAATGCCGTTGCGTTTATTGAATACCTTAAAGAATGGGGGGATTTTCAAACCGGCGAAACTCCCCTGCCGCGCGAAAACGCCCGCTTCGAACTGCGCCGCAGCCTTCCCCCGCAACTACTCCCAATCCCGCCGAAATAGCGCTTTTCGGGGCAAATTTGCAAAAACCCGAAAATTGGTATTGAATACCCCCTTGCCCTTCGAAGGTGGCAGCCGCCTTCGCGGGTTGGAATATTTCTGTGTAAGAGCGAGGGACAAGATTATGGCAACCGACATCGAAAAATTTGTTAAGGCTCAAGGACGGGACAAACTCGTCAAAGAGGTTCGGCAAAAAATTGACGCGCTCGGCGTTGAGTATCTTTATTTGCAATTTGTTTCGGTGACGGGACGCATATGCGGCAAGGGCATTCCCGCCGACCATTGGGAGGCCATCGCCGAAAAAGGATTCCAACTTGTTTACGGAGCAACGGTGAATCTTTTCCTCAATCGCCATGGCGACTATCTTGGTTACGGTCCCGAGGCCGCCGAGTTGGTCGGCATCCCCGAACCCGAAACCTTCATGCAGTTGCCGTGGGACAAAAGGGTCGCGCGCTTGTGGTGCACGCTTTTCCGCAACCGCGAAGAAAAAAAAGACCCCGGCGCCTTCTTGACGGCCGACTGTCGAGGCAACCTCCGCCGCATCCACGAGCAATTCAAAAAGGACCACAAGGGTCTCCATCTTCGCGCGGGAACCGAACCCGAGATGATGTGGCTCAAGCGCGGCGAAGACGGCAAGCCCGACGGCGGCTACTCCAATCCCTACTGCTATCACATCGACCAGTTCGAAAGCCTTCGCCCGGTCTACATGCAGGTGATCAAATACGCGAGAATGATGGGGCTGGACATGATTCAGGGCGACCACGAGGATGCGCCGGGACAGCTCGAGCTCAACTGGACGTTTGACGACGTCCTGCGCAATGCCGACCGCCTGACGACCTACCGGCAAATCTGCGCCCAGGTCGCCCGCGAGAACAATCTGATTGCCTGCTTCATGTCGAAGCCTTTCATGGGCGTTTCCGCCTCCGGGTGCCATCACAACATCTCGCTTTGGACGGGCGGAAAGGAAACATTCAAGCCGCTCGGCAACGACCCGAAGAAACTTCCGGGCATGAAGGAAAATTACTCCTACCTCTCCGGCGGTAAAAACACCTTTATGCCGGACACCAAAGACCTGCAGCTTCCGGGCAAGGTCGGATTGATGTCGATAGGCGGAATCGTCAAGCACCTGGGTGCGTTGACGGCAATCGGCTGCTCGACGGTCAACTCCTACCGGCGTCTTTGGGACACCGGCTTTTGGGCTCCCGTCTTCGCCGACTGGGGATACCAGAACCGCACAACGGGATTGCGCGTTTCCGCTCCCGGGCGTTTTGAGTATCGCGCCGTGGATTCGATGGTGAATCCGTATTTGATGGGCGCGGCGATCTTGAAGGCGTCCGACGACGGCATCCGCAAGAAGATAGACCCGGGCAAGCCGGAAAACCGCAACATTTACGAAGCGATGGAAGCCGGCAAATTGGTAAAGCGCCTGCCCATGACCCTGGGCGAAGCCCTTGAGGCGTTGCGCAAGGACAAGGAAATCCAGTCCGCGATGCCGGGCGAGATGTTCCGCCTTTACACCGAATACAAGCAGGATGAATGGGAACGTTTCCTCCACACGACAACGCAGTGGGACCAGGACATGTATCTCGATTGTCTGCCGTAATTAAGAAGGAAAGTAAGTCATGTGTGGAATAGCAGGAATAATTCATCGCAATCGAACTTCGGACATCGGCACGGAGATGACCTCGATGCTGCGTTCGTTGAAGCATCGCGGCCCCGACTCCACGGGTTTTGCGATCTACGGAAAGCCGGCCGCCGAAGATGACGTGCATGTCTTGCGCTTCAAAGTCGCCGAGCAGGAAGACCTCGACAAGGGATCGCATATTTACGAACTGATTGCCAAGCGTCGCGCCGAAGTCGAGGAATCGATGAACAAGTTCGGCATCAAGATGGAGAAAATCGAAGAGCCGACCCCGTATGCGGTTCGTTGTTATATTCGCGGCGGCAAGGACCTTGAAAAACTCGCACGCAGGATCGAGGAAATCGAAGGCGTCGAAATCCTCTCGCTCGGACGCGCACTCGAACTCGTCAAAGACCTCGGCGATGCGGATGTCGTCTCGGAACAATACGACCTGGGCGGTTTCCAGGGCACGCACGGCATCGGGCACACCCGCATGGCAACGGAATCGGATGTGGACATTCGCTCGGCGCACCCCTACTGGGCGTTCCCCTATCATGATATTTCCGTTGTTCACAACGGGCAGATAACGAACTACTGGATAATGAGACGGGAACTCGAACGCAAAAAACACCGCTTCCTTTCCAATTGCGACTCGGAACTTCTTGCCGTTTACACGGCGCATAATTTGGAGAACGGAGTCTCCCTGGAAGACTCCATGCGCCGCTCCATTGAAGAAATCGACGGCGTATTCACCTACCTGATTGCGACGAAGGACCAACTCGGCATGGCAAAGGACACCATGGCGGCCAAGCCGATGGTGCTCTACGAAAACGACGATTTTGTCGCGCTTGCCTCCGAGGAAATCGCAATTCGCAGCGTTGTCCCCCACGAGATTGATACGACCGACCCCTACGACGAGGAGGTTCGTGTATGGCAGGCGTGAAATCTTCGCGTTCACATGATATGGGGATGCACACGGAACAGCTGTCCGGCCGCGCGATGCAGCTCTTCTTCAACGCCGAAGAAGAAGGCGGTTTCACCTATGCCGACGCTTTTGAGGTCGACTTCAACAAACGCGCCGAGATTGACGCCGAAGGCGTCAGCGTGCACGACATCAACCTGCGCATCCGCAAGCTGATGCAGGAAGGCTACGGCACCATCGTTTTGAAAAACCCCGGCGCCCGCCACTCCCTGTGCGCGGGCATCCTCAACCGCTTGAACCTGATCATCGAGGGTTCGCTGGGGTATTTCGGATGCGGGTTGATTGACGGCCCCAACGTTCGCATATCGGGACGGGTGGGATGGTCGTTTGCCGAAAACATGATGGCGGGCGTTTGCGTGATTGAGAAAAACGCCGGATCGACTTTCGGGGCCGCTTTGCGCGGCGGCGACCTGGTCTGCAAGGGCTCCGTGGGCTCGCGCACGGGCATTGACATGAAAGGCGGAACAATTTTGATCGGCGGCGACACGGGAGCGTTCTCCGGATTCATGATGCAGCGCGGACGGATGGTCGTGTGCGGCAACGCGGGAAAGAACCTCGGCGACTCGATGTATGACGGAACGATATACGTCGGCGGCGAGATTCAATCGCTCGGCGTGGATGCCGTTCCCGAAGAGATGAGCGACCTCGATCGCGAATGGCTCAAGCGCAAACTTTCAATGTACGAACTGCTCCCGAAAGACGGCTCCGTTGACCACTTCACCAAGATTGTTGCGGGACGCCAGCTTTGGAACTACGACAATCTCGAACCGACGGAAAAGAAACTCATCCTCTAGGAAAGGACCACGATGGCAAAGAAACCCACCGCACAAGAATCGATTGAACGGGAGCGCCGTTATGTTCTGGGCAAGAGCCAGATCTTCACGCCCGAGGTCATCAATGACATTCACGTCAAATCGGAACTGGGCCGGTACCGGATGCGCGGGTTTTCGATGTTCAAGAAGATTCCGCACTGGGACGAACTGACATTTTTACCCGGAACGCTTACACGCTTCGTCATTGAGGGCTACCGCGAAAAGTGCGAAACCAAAACCGTCATCGGACCCCGCGCCAAGCGCCCCCTTGAACTCGACATTCCCGTTTATGTGACGGGGATGAGTTTCGGCGCGCTGAGCTACGAGGCGAAGATTGCACTCGCACGCGGGGCGACCATGGCCGGAACGGCGACCTGCTCCGGCGAAGGGGGAATGATTCCCGACGAGCGGCGCTATTCGTCCAAATGGTTCTACCAGAACATTCAGTCGCGCTACGGATTCAATCCGCATCATTTGCGCCTGGCGGACGGTTGCGAGTTTTTCATCGGACAGGGCTGCAAGGTCGGACTCGGCGGACATCTGATGGGACAAAAAGTCACCGACCAGGTCGCGGAGATGCGCTCCCTGCCCGCGGGAATAGACCAGCGCTCGCCGGCGCGCCATCCCGACTGGCTCGGCCCCGACGACCTTGCGCTGAAGATTGAAGAAATCCGCGAGGCGACCAACTGGGAAATCCCCGTACAACTCAAACTCGGAGCCGCCCGTGTTTACGACGATGTCCGGATGGCTGTGAAATGCGGCCCCGATTCCATCTACATCGACGGGATGGAGGGCGGCACGGGAGCGGGCCCCCACCTCGCCACGGAAGAGACCGGGGTTCCGGGCATGGCGGCGATAAGGCAGGCCCGCCGCGCGATTGACGATCTTGGCAAGCGCGGCGAGATTTCATTGGTTTATGCGGGAGGCATTCGCAACGGCGGAGATGTTGCAAAGGCGCTCGCGCTCGGAGCGGATGCGATTGCGATCGGCCACTCGGTAATGATGGCGTTGAACTGCAACAAGGACATTCCCGAGGCGGATTTCCCCGCCGAGATGGGCGTGCACGCGGGCGAGTGCTACCACTGCCACACGGGAAGGTGTCCCGTCGGCGTTGCGACGCAGGACCCGGAACTTCGCAAGCGGCTGGATCCGGATGCCGCCGCCGAGCGCGTTTACAACTTTCTGCACACATTGACGATTGAGTGCCAGATGATGGCTCGTGCGTGCGGAAAGACGAACATTCACAGCCTTGAGCCGGAAGATCTCGCGGCGCTGACAATGGAAGCGTCAGCGCTTGCGCAAGTCCCGCTTGCGGGAACCGACTACACCGTCGGCGTCGACGACTACCACCACATTTGACGGGAGCACGTTATGGCAAAAAAAGAAGATGTCGATTATTTCCTGAAGCAAAGCGGTATTGATAGCGAGCGCGAGAAAATCATCGGACAGCACATAGGCTACCGCTACGATGTCAATCTGCTGCCCGACTACTCCCGGCTTACGCCCTTCCTGAAAGAATACATCGCCCACATGGGCTGGGAGGACCTGAACTGGCTTGAAGACGTCCACATGGGCTATGAGGAAGGCCGCCCCGCGGTGTTTGACAGAAACATCAACGGCTGGGTGACGGTTCCCAGCGAGATGAAACTTCCCGACAACCAGCAAGACCGCGACATGCTCGCGCGCGAGCTGCTTGTAAAATTCCAGATGTCTCCAAGCCATCCGCTTGTGCAGTTGAACAAGGCCTACCGCAAGTTTTAGATCTCAAAGCGGGCCAGATAGGATTCCGCCAATTCCGTTGAGACCCTCGCGAAGTGCGGCGCCATCTCC
>JAPOUU010000089.1 GCA_026708505.1 Hyphomicrobiales bacterium
TCACTCATGGGTTTTGTCGCTCTTGTTTTTTGAGAGAAACGGAATGTTGTCGAACAGCGCGATGGGAACGCCCTGCCTGCGCATGATAACGCCTTGCTGCAGGATGGAGAGGAAATTGTTCCATGCCCAGTAGATGACCAGCCCGGCCGGAAAGCCCGCGAGCAGTACGGTAAAGAGCACGGGCATCCATGCAAAGATTTTTTGCTGGATGGGATCGGTCGGCGCCGGGTTCATGCGCATCTGCGCCCACATGGTCACGCCCATGATAAGCGGCCAGATGCCGATGAGCAGGAAGGAGGGAACCTCGAAGGGAAGCAGCCCGAACAGGTTGAAGATGGAGGTGGGGTCGGGCGCGGAAAGGTCCTGTATCCAGCCGTAAAAGGGCGCGTGGCGCATCTCGATGGTCACAAACAGCACTTTATACAGCGCAAAGAAAACCGGGATTTGCACCAGCACCGGCAGGCACCCCTGCATCGGATTAACCTTCTCGCGCTTGTAGAGCGTCATGAGTTCCTGCTGCTGGCGCATTCTGTCGTCGGGGAACCTCTCGCGCAACTTGACCATTTCGGGCTGGAGCTTTTTCATCCGGCTCATTGCAATGTAGGATTTGTTGGCAAGCGGGAAGAACGCGAGCTTGATGCACACGGTCACCAACAAAATGGAAATGCCGAAGTTGCCGACAAGGTTGTAGAAATAGTCGAGAAACAAAAACAGCGGCTTTGTAAGAAAGTAAAACCATCCCCAATCGATAAGAAGGTCAAACTGCGGAATGCTGAAGGCTTGTTCGTAGTCGTCGAGAAGCGCAACCTGCTTGGCGCCGGCGAAAAGCCGGTTCTCGACGCTCATGCGCCCGCCGGGCTCGACGGTGACGCCGCCGAGGAGATAGTCGCTTTGATAGACATCGATGCCGGGACGGTCCTCCCTGAAGAAACGGGCATCGAAACCGCCGCCCTGGCTCGGGACGAGAACGGTTCCCCAATATTTGTCGGTGATGCCTATCCAGCCGTTGTCGGAGCGATATTCGGTTGCGGTGCCGTTCTCAAGGTCGTCATAATCGATTTCTTGGAGGCCTTCTTCGTCGAAGATGCCGATGAGCCCCTCGTGCAGAATAAAAAAGCCGCTGACTTCGGGGGCGCCGTGCCGCGTGACGAGTCCGTAGGGAAAGAGTTCAACGCTTGAGTCGCCGTTGTTGGTGACGGACTGGGTGACGGTGAACATGAAGTTTTCATCAATGGTGATGGTGCGCTCAAAGACAAGCCCCGCCCCGTTGTCCCAGGTGATCCGCAAGGGCGAATCAATCGCGAGCGTTGCGTTGTCGGGCGCCTGCCAGAGCGTCTCGGCATTCGGCGTGGCGATAGTGCTGTCGCGCGGCGTCCAGCCGAAGGCGGCATAATAGGGCTTGAGGGAGGACAGCGGCGCAAGCAGGCGGATTTGCGGACTGCCGGGAGCGGGCGTCTCGAAATAATCCTTCAGGTAAAGGTCGTCGAAATATCCGCCCCGAAGCGCAATGGAGCCGCGCAGTCTCGGCGTGTCGATAGCGACTCTCGGCGAGACGGACGCGCTTGATGTCGATGCGCCCGCGCCGGATGCCTGCGGCGTCGGCGTGGCAACGCCTTCGGAGGGCTTCGGCTGCGAGAGGCTTGTTTGCGCGGCCTGCTGTTCCCTTTGCTGCTGAAGGGCCTGCTCCTGCTCCATGCGCGGCAGGACGTAGAAGTACTGCCAAAGGATAAGCACCAGCACGCTCAACGTTGCGGCAATGATAAAGTTGCGATTGTTATCGCCCATGTTTGTGACCGTTTTGACGTTTAAGTTTCTTTAAAGCGCGTTCGATGTCGTTGCGCATGAGTTGGTGCGGACGCGTGAGACCTTCGCGCTTTCCGACGAAGACATAGTCGTATCCGCTTTGTCCGTGTTGCGGCAGAAGCTCCTTTGCGAGAATGCGCAGGCGCCGGCGGATTCGATTGCGCTTAACGGCGTTGCCGTTTTTTTTAGAAACGGTAAGACCGAAGCGGATGCCGTCACCGCCTTCGCCGCGATGCGCCTGCAGGATCGCGGCGGGCGTGAAGATTTTCCGCCCCTTTTTTGTCAGCGTGATGAACCGGCTTCGTTTTTTGAGGCTGCAAAGTTTTTCTGCGGCGTTCGTCATGGAAATAGCTGCGCTATGTGCGTCGGATTGGACGCGGGATGTTATGCGCTGAGACGTTTGCGTCCTTTGGCGCGACGGCGTCGCAGGATTGCTTGTCCGGCGTGTGTGCGGGATCTGGCCCGAAATCCCATGCGGCGTTTGCGCACGAGGGTGCTTGGCTGGAAAGTGCGCTTCATAGGTCTGCGGCTCCGTTTTGGTGTGTTACTTGGTGTGTTACAGGGGCTTGGGCATGCAAGCGGAGCGAGCCTAGCGCAAAATTCGGCCGCTGGCAACCTTTCCCGTAGCGGCTATTTTTGCGCCCCCTATTGAAAAATGGGCTGTTTCGTGGAATCAATATGGAAGTTTGCGGAATCCAGACATTTCCCTTCAAGCAATTTCGAGATTTTCATGGCCCCCTCTTCCCGCACCGATAAATCCGGTTTCTCCGTAAAGCGCCTGTTACCCTTGGTAATTCTCCTGGCTGTGATGGCCGTGGTCATCTGGCAGGAGTGGTATTTGTATATCAGTTTTTCCAAAATCATCGAACACGAGGGCGCCCTGAAGCAATTTGTGGACGACTATCTGCTCCTGGCAATTCTCGCCTATATGTCGCTTTATGTGGCCGTGGTCGCGCTCTCGCTCCCCGGGGGCGCGCTGCTCTCCATCACCGGAGGCTTCCTGTTCGGGCTTGTGCTGGGCGGGTTCGCAACGGTGGTCGCCGCGACCATCGGCGCCTCGATCATCTTCCTTATCGCCAAGACTTCGCTGGGAGAGCCTCTCGCCGCCCGGGCGGGACCGTGGCTGGAGAAGTTGCGCCAGGGGTTTCAGGAGAATGCCTTGAGCTATCTGCTGTTCCTGCGCCTGGTTCCGGCGTTTCCGTTCTGGCTGGTCAATCTTGCTCCGGCGGTGCTGGGAGTGAAACTGCGCACCTATGTCCTGGGCACTTTCTTTGGAATTATCCCGGGCACGCTTGCGTTTACCTTTTTGGGCGTTGGATTGCAGTCGATCATTGACGAGCAGCGCAGTGCCTACGAGAGCTGCCTGGCCGCGACGGGCAAAAACTTGAGCCGGGAGGTCATGGACAAGATAGTCTGCAAGGTTGAATTTTCGCCGGCGAGTTTGGTGACGACCGAAATGCTTCTAGCGTTTACGGCGCTGGGCGTGGTAGCATTAATTCCGATAGCGGTGCGCAAGTTGCGAACTCGGGCAAGTTGAATTTGAGGCAATTGAAATGGCAAAAACAAGCAGTGTGGACTTATGCATAATCGGCGCCGGTTCCGGCGGGCTGGCTTTAGCGGCCGGGGCGGTGCAGATGGGAGCAAGAGTTGCGCTCATCGAAAGAGGCAAGATGGGGGGCGACTGCCTCAACTACGGGTGCGTTCCTTCAAAGGCAATGATAGCGGCGGGCAAGCATGCCCACGAGATGTCCTCGGGCGAAGCGTTCGGCGTTGCGCGCCAGCCCGCCGAGGTGAACTTCCAGCAGGTTGCGGCGCATGTTCGCAGCGTGATCGACGCGATAGCGCCGCACGACTCGCAGGAACGTTTCGAAGGCCTGGGCGTGGAGGTTTATCGCGCCGAGGGCAGATTTCTCTCGGGAGACGTTGTCGAGGCCGGAGAACATCGCATTCATGCCCGGCGCTTTGTGATAGCAACGGGTTCGTCTCCGGGAGTTCCCCCGATTCCCGGACTCATCGACGTGCCGTTCTTCACCAACGAAACCATCTTCAATAACGAACAACGCCCGGAGCATCTTGTCGTCATCGGCGGAGGGCCCATCGGCATGGAATTGGCGCAGGCGCATCGGCGCCTGGGATCGAAGGTCACCGTTCTGGAAATGTTTCAAACCCTCGCAAAAGACGATCCCGAACTCACGCAAATCGTCAAAGACAGCATGGTTGCAGACGGCGTTACGCTGCTTGAGGGCATCGCCATTGACAGCATCTCCAAATCCGAGGGCGGCGGCATCTGCGTGCGGCTGCGCAAGGACGAACGCGAACAGGAAGTCCGCGGGTCGCACTTGCTGGTGGCCGCGGGACGGCGTCCCAATGTTGTAGATTTGAAATTGGAAAAGGCGGGCGTGGCATATTCGCCCCGCGGAATCGATGTGGATGCGCGTCTGCGCACGACCAACAAAAAGATATTCGCGATAGGAGATGTCACCGGCGGCCTGCAGTTTACGCATGTTGCGGGGTATCACGCCGGCATCGTCATTCGCAACGCATTGTTGCGGATACCTGCGAAGGCGGATCATTCTTGCGTGCCGTGGGTAACCTACACGGACCCGGAACTCGCCCATGTCGGCTTGGACGAGACGCGCGCGCGGGAGAAGTACGGCGACAGGCTTCGGGTGCTGCGCTGGTCAATGGAAGAGAACGACCGTGCGCAGGCGGAGCGCCGCACCAAGGGAATGGCAAAAGCGCTGGTGAGTCCTCGCGGGCGCATCCTCGGCGTCTCGATCGTCGGGCCCCATGCGGGCGATTTGCTGCAGCCCTGGGTTTTGGCGATGACAAAGAAAATGAAAATAGGCTCGATGGCCGGCTTCATTGCACCTTATCCGACACTGGGGGAGATTAACAAGCGCATCGCGGGCTCGTATTTTACGGAGAAGCTGTTCTCGAATTCAATGCGGCGCATCGTGCGCTTGCTGTCGGCGTTTGGTTAAGAATACACATACCAAGACGCGAAAATTTTCGCGCGAAGGTCTTTCCTTGTGGCAGCGGACGGGCTTGTCGGGGAAATTATTGCTGCTGACAATATGTTTCGTGATGTTGTCGGAAATATTGATTTTGCTCCCTTCCCTCGGAAACTACTGGGAAAACCGTCTGCGCACCCATCTTGAAGCCTCTCAAATCGCATTGTTGACGTTGGAAGCCGCACCGGACTACATGGTGAACAAAGAATTATCGATGACGCTGTTGCGGAATGCGGGAGTGTCCTCGGTGTCGTCGAAACAGAAAGAGAGGCGCACGCTGGCGCTGGGGACGGGAAGCCCCAACTCGATTCATAGCACCATCGACCTGCGAACACCCGCAAACTTTTCCGCTATGGTGCACGCCTTGCATTTGGTTATGTTCGGCGGCGAAGGCTCCATTCGCGTCATCGGCACCTCGAGCGTGAATGAAAACGAAAGAATCGAAATCGTCGTGGCACAAGCGCCGTTGCGCGTGGCACTGTTCGAATTCAGTGAACGAATCTTCCTGGTGTCCTCGGTGATATCGGTGCTGACGGCGATACTGGTGTTTTTTGCGATTGACCGGCTGATGGTTCGGCCGACCCGTCGCTTGACCTTGAGCATGATTGCCTTCCGCGAGTCTCCCGATGACGCCGAGCGGGTGATAAAGCCTTCCCCCCGCCGTGACGAGATAGGCATAATGGAACAGGAGCTTGCCCTCTTGCAAACGAAGATACGCGCGGACTTGCGACGACGGGAGAAGCTGGCGGCGCTGGGTCTGGCGGTTAACAAGATTAATCATGACTTGCGGAACATGCTATCGAGCGCACAGTTGATATCGGACCGGATCTCCGAACTGGAGGATCCCGAGACGAGCCGCCTTGCGCCGCGGTTGGTTGCATCGATCGATAGGGCGATTACCCTGTGCAAACAAACGCTCCGCTTTGGCAGGGAAGAAGAACGCGAACCCCGCCTCGAGTGGCTGGACCTGCGTGCGGTCGTTGAAGAAGTCGGAGACTCCGTTGGCATTGCCGGGACGAGCGGCATCGTTTGGCGCAACGATATTGAGGCGGGTTTTCGCCTGCATGCCGACAGCGAGCAATTCTTCCGCATACTGATGAATCTCGGACGCAATGCGGTTCAGGCGATGGAGGCCTGCCGCAGCACCGGGGATATTCGCGTGTCGGCGAAACGTTTGGAGCAGGGCGTCGAGATAGAGGTGCAAGACAGCGCCCGCGGCGTTTCCGATGAAGTTCGTGAATGGCTGGAGAAGGATTTTGCCGCGCCGCTTTCGGGAAAAATAGGACTGGGTTTGACGATAACCCGGGAATTGGTTCGCCTGCATGGCGGCGAGATGTCCTTGGTGTCCACAAACGAGACCGGTTCAAATTTTCGGATAACGCTGCCCCGCGGATGAGGTGGCGGGGACGCCCGGCCGCCCGGCGAGCGTCCCCGTATTGCTACGAGAGTCGCGATTTGTCTTCGAAATCGTTTGACCAGCGCAGCACCGCTTGCCGGAGCTCTTCGGTCGGACGATAGAGTTCCGAGCGTCCGATTTTTTCCTTGCAAACCGCAAGCCCGCTTCCGGTAAACCTGCGAAGCATTGCCCGCACGGTTCCCATGGACCTGGACGAGGCTTCCTGGAGGTGTTTTGCGACGAGGGGCTTGCCCCGCATATCGAGGTCCAACAGCAGCAACGTCATGAGCCAGTCGGAGTGATTCGCAATTTGCCCGTCGAGTTCGTTTTCGGCGATGGAATGGGCTGTAACGACCGCATTAACGTTCTGTAACACGGGTGCCCATTCGGCCCGGAAAGACGGATTCGGCGCGGCGGGTTCGGATTGCCGGGAGACAAGTTTTAGGTTTTCCATTCTATTTTATTTTCCTTCTATTGTCAGTTTCTAAGTATTTACAAGAGAAATACTTGTTTTTATTATGCCTAATCTATAATATATTTCCGGAAAAGGGAAATCACATTGAGGCGAGAAAGGTAAACGGCTCCGGCGCAAAAGCAATTCACGCGGGAATCGCCGCAACGTTTATGGATTGATTGTCCCTGGGGATTGGATTAGGATTCGGCTCGTAGCCTTCACCAACGCTAGGAGAAACCCGATGAGCATAAATCCCCCCCCCCCCCCCCCCTCATTTAACTAACCCCTCGTCACCGGACTTGCGATCCGTAAGTTCGCAGCCGGTGAATTTACTTCGCCTAACCTTAATCGCATTTTCGCTAGCATTGCTCGTACTTGTCGCGGCTTGTGGTGGCGGCGGGTCATCTGGTGGCACTGCGGCTACAAGAATGCCTACTCCAACAAATATGCCCGACCCAATGACACCGCCTCCCGTTACCTTGCCCGGTTATGCAATACCGAATATAGAAACTGCACAAACTCGTGTCGGTGGAACTGTTCCCACGAGCATGAGCGAAACGCAAATTGTCTCGGCAATCCAATCACGAGCAGGCGCAGCCGATACATTTGAATTCAGCGATTTTAGCGGAATGCCGGATGTGGATATAACCTGCACCAACAATTCTTCCTGCTCTGGTAGCGTTGATGATGTCGGCATGCTTACATTTTCTCTCGCTGGCATAGATGATCTTTCCCTTGTTGTTGAAACGGGCTTGATGGATTTTGTTTCCAATACCCAAGCCGTAATGGTTGATGAAGGAGTCACAATGATTCAGAGTCAAGCCGCAGCAGGACAAGAGGACGGAACACGGCTTTCTTTTCAAACCTATGGCGGATGGCTCACGAATACCGTATTTGGATTGGAACGATTGGATGTATTGGAAGACGGAGAAACCACTACCCGCTATGCTTCTTTTAATTTTGGTAACGATAGCGGAAGCAATCCAACAGGAGGTGCTGTATTACAGTGGGCCGGCGTGATGGTCGGCACAAATACAAGAACAGGCGATATTATCCAAGGTGATGCAGGTGTTCAATACGAAACCGCTCACCCAGATATTACTGTTATTTTTGAAAACGTCAAAAATTTGAATGATGGAAGTGAAGTTACTTTCGGTTTATTAAGCGCTTTGAGCATTACACGCATCCCTCTAACCAATGGAAGATTTGAATCAACCAGTGGTGACTTTGTTAAAGGGAGTTTCTACGGTAGTTCCTATGAAGAAGTAGGCGGGATTTTCAATAGCAGCACCCACAATATCATTGGAGCATTTGCCGGCACGAAGCAATAATCCGTCTCAAATATCCGTATGACCCGCAGAACTCCAAAGAGTTCCTGGAAGCAGCCCGCAAGTGTTAGAGAAGCGTAAAAAGCGGAATCTGACAGCCTAACCGACTTGCGCTTCGATACAGTCCCAAAAGAGCGCGGCGATGTCTTCACCGCCGAATCTGGCAACTTCCCTGATTCCGGTCGGAGAAGTGACGTTGATTTCAATGAGATACCCGCCAATAACATCAATGCCGGCGAACAAAAGGCCGCGTTTTCGCAGTTCGTCCCCCACTGCGTCGCAAATGAAAGCGTCGCGCTCGTTTAGCTCCGCCGACACCGCCTTACCGCCGACGTGCATGTTGGCCCGCACTTCTCCGGGCGGAGGGAATCGGTCAATGGCGCCAACAATCTTGCCGTCCAAGATAAGGATTCGCTTGTCGCCGTCGAAGACCTGGGGGAGGAATTTTTGCGCCACCAGCGGCAATGCGTTGTATTGCCGCGCAAACATATCGAGCAGCACGTTTAAATTGGCGCCGCCTTCATCAATGCGAAAGACGCCCTCGCCGCCGTTGCCATAGAGCGGCTTGACGACAATGTCCTTGTGTGCCTCGTGGAAATTTCGGATGTCTTCGGCGTTTGCGGAGACAAGCGTCGGAGGGATAAGTTCGGGAAATTGTCCGACCAGCAGCTTTTCCGGAGCGCTACGCACAGCGGCGGGATCGTTCACCACCAACACGCTCGAAGCGACGGTTTCGAGCAGATAAGTTGCAGTGATGTAATTCATGTTGAAAGGAGGATCTTGCCGCATGAGCACAACGTCCGCGGTTGCGACTTCACGCGCAACGGGCGCTTCGGCGGTGAAGTGATTGCCGGCCTCGTCACGCAATTGCAACGATATAGCGCGCGTCCAAAGTTTTCCGTCGCGCAAAGACAAATCCCCCGCATTATAGGAACTGATGTTATGTCCTCGTCGCTGCGCCTCGAGCATCATGGCAAAACTGGTGTCGCCCTTGATGTCGATCGTATCAACAGGATCCATCTGAATTAGAATATCGAGGCTCATCGGCCGCCCTTTCTGCAATTTGACTTCGGCAAATTCGAGCATACCACCACGGCGCGCAACAGGGGCGATTTTTTTTCTTTTCTGCGCTTCATGCATCGGACGAATCCTTTTGCTGCAGCGCGAGGGCGCATTGATAAACGGCGCTTCGGGAAAGCCCGTTGTTTTGCGCCACTTGCCGTGCGGCGTCGGAAAGCGTGTTGTCTTTCATGGCGACCCGCAACTGCGCCTCTACATCAATGTCTTTTGCCGCGCCGTCGCCGGCGCCTTCGACCAATACGACCATTTCTCCTTTCGGAGCCTGCCCGGCGTAGAAATCCGCCAATTCCTCAAGGGTTCCCCGTTTGATTTCCTCGAAACGCTTGGTGAGTTCGCGCGCAACGGTTCCGCTTCTTTCTTTAAAGATGCTTGCCATGTCTTTAAGCGACTCGGCGAGCCGGTGCGGGCTTTCGAAAAAGATCAGCGTTGCGGGGATGCCTTCCAGCGCGGACAAGAATTTCCGGCGGGACGATTGCTTCGATGGCGGAAATCCGGCAAAGAAGAATTGATCGGACGGCAATCCCGAGAGCGTCAGGGCCGTGAGCACGGCATTGGCGCCGGGAGCGCAGGTGACATCAATGCCGCGTTCGAGGGCGTCACGCACCAACCGGTAGCCCGGATCGGACACCAGCGGCATTCCCGCCTCGGACACCAACGCGACCGCCTTGCCGCCTTCAACATCGTCCAGGATGCCGCAGCGGATTTTATCGCTGCTATGGTCGTGATAGGCTAGAATGCGCGAGTCGCGCGCTCGCTTCACGGAGTGGATTTCCAACAATCGTCTGGTTGCACGGGTATCCTCGCAGAGCAATATGTCCGCGAACCGCAAAATCTCCAATGCCCGCAAGGTGATGTCGCTGGCATTTCCGATGGGGGTCGCGGTGATGTAGAGTCCGGCGGGGAGTTTTATTTGGGACATTATGTGCTAAAGGTTTACATCTCTGGGGGATTTAGGGTAGGATTAGGGTTATGATGGCACATTCGAAGATTTTGTGGAACGTGCTTTGTATCAGCCTTTTGGTTGTAGCCGGAGGTTGCGGAGCGTTCGATATTTCGTTTGATACTTCGATTGAGGATGAACTTGGCTGGGGGACGGAAGCCGCGTCACAGCCGACACCGGAGTCCGCTCCCGAAGACGCCGTTCCCGAGACGTCCGCCGTTTCCATCCTCCAAGGCTTTAACGACGATCCTGCCGATGACGCTCCTGCCGATGATGTTCTTGCCAACGCTGTTCCTGCCGATACCGTTCCGGCCGATGCGATTCCGGCCGATGCCGTTCCTACAGATGCCGTTTCTGCCGATGCGGTTCCGGCCGATGCGGTTCCGGCCGATGCCGTTCCTGCAGATGATGTTTCTGCCAATGCTGTTCCTGCGGACACCGATGTTGCGGCAGTTGAAGATTTATTGGAAGAGTCAACGGCGCCGATTGTTCCCGATGTTGCCGGCGAATTCAGCAGCGGCTTGTTCGGCGATATTCAGGTTACCGTACCGAAGCGCGAGAATCTGGAAGCGATTCGCGTTGGATTGCTGCTGCCGACGGGAGCAAGGCAGGCGGAGTTGGCACGCGTAGCGGCGGACATGCGCAATGCCGCGGAGATGGCATTGTTTTCACTGGACATGGATGAAATAGTGCTGCTGCCGTTTGATACGAAAGGAACGCCTGCGGGCGCAACGGCCGCGATGGAGCAGGCGATAGATTCGGAGGTGGACATTGTTTTGGGACCGCTGTTGGCATCGGCAGTATCGGCGGTTTCGCCGCTGGCGAGTGAACGCGGCATAACGATGATCGCATTCTCGAGTGACTCTTCCATTCAAGAAGATCACGTCTTGCTGTTGAATTTTTCACCTGAACAAGATGTTGAGCGGATACTTGCCTTCGCGCACAACCAAGGCATTCGTGACTATGCCGCATTGTTGCCGGACACTCCCTACGGAAGACGGGTGGAGTTTATATTGCGTCGCCACATTCTGACTACATCATCCACCCTGCACGGCGTTGAGTTCTACGAACGCGTGATTGACGGGCCTTATGAGCCCGCGAGGAGATTGGGAGAATTGGGAGGAGAGCCCGTAATTGTAGACGGCGAACAACAGAAACCGCCTCCGCCGTTTGGTGCGATGTTATTGGCGGATAACGGGCAGATGCTTCGGATAGCGGCATCGGCGCTGGCTTATTTTGACATTGGTCCGCCGAATGTTCAGTTGCTGGGAACGCATCTTTGGGATAACAGGGAAACGTTTTTCGAACCTGCATTGCAGCATGGCTGGTATCCCGCGGCGAGATCGAGAGACAGCGAATTGTTCGTACGCCGGTATGAGGAGATATACGGCGGCCCCCCCGACCGCCTTGCGGGTCTGTCCTATGATGCAGTATCGCTGGTCGGCCTGTTGATACGCGAAGGAGGCTCGTGGCTCAAAGAAGACGCTCCGCCGAATGTGTTGCTGCGTCCGGGAGGTTTTGCGGGGATACAGGGATTGTTCCGGTTTTTGCCGGATGGACGCAGCCAGCGGGCGATAGCAATATGGGAGATTGAAGAAGGCAACGCAATTCTCTTACAGGCGCCGGACGATTTCTTTAGCGGCGGCGGTTAGACGATGCGTTTGATAGTTCTGTTTTCGATTCTGTTGGCATCGATACTGTTTGTACCAACATTCTCAATGGCGCAGGTTAGCGAGTGGGCGCCGGATAACAATTTGATAGCGGCGGCCCGGGGCGGATATATCGGGACGATGCGAAAAGAATTGTTGCGTGGCGCGAATGTGAATGCATTCGGAAGGAGGGGAATTCCGCCGTTGATGGCTGCAACGGAGGGAGGGCAGTCACGCGCCGTTGAATTTTTGCTCGAGAAGGGAGCGCTGCCGAATTTATACGACAAGAACAAACGTACGGCGCTAATCATTGCGGTTCGCGGGGGGCATGTGGATATTGTTGAGATGCTGCTGGGTGCGGGAGCGGACGTGAACAAATATCATTCGTCGGGAGACAGCCCGTTGCGAATTGCGGTTCGATACGGGCATGCCGAGATTGTTGAGATGTTGCTTGGCCACGATGTTGAGGTTTGGGACACGGACATTACCGGCCGCACGGCTTTGGATCTGGCCAGGGAGTCCCGCAATTCCACGATTGTCGACCTACTCGAGAATGCCGACAATTGACGGTTTCGCCTCCTTGACCGGAAGCTAATGCGCGCAGATCTCCCGTAAAATCTTCAAAGTGCGTTCAACCTCGTCCACGCTGTTGTAGTGAACCGCCCCCAGGCGCAACACGCCGTCACTCTCCAATTCCAATTGCTCCACCATTGAGTAAGCGTAATTGTGTCCCGACCAGGCGTGAATATCGTGATGCGCCAGATCGAAGGCCAACTTGCTTGCCGGGTGTTTGTCGTGCGTGAACGAGACCGTCGGAACACGACGCTTGATGTCGTCGGCGCTCGTTAGTCCGTAAATCTTGATGCCGGGAATCTCCCCAAGCCCCTCAAGCAAGCGCAGCACAAGCAATTCTTCATGCGAACGTATTCCCGCAAACGCCTTTTCCAGGGCCGCCCGCCCTTCCGCATTCGCACCCAACTCGCCTCCCAGCCATTGCAGGTAGGAAACGCTCGCCGACAAACCGGCATGCAACTCCATCTGCGGCGTTCCACGCTCGAACTTCTCCGCCGCGCCCCTGGGTCCGCAACGCAGCCGATACGCGGGAATTCCCTCCAGCAGATTCTCCCTCCCCCATAACACCCCCATGTGCGGACCGAAAAATTTATACGCCGAGCAAACGAAAAAATCGCAGCCCAAGGTGCTTACATCCACCATCCGATGCGGCGCGTATTGAACACCGTCCACATAAACCAATGCGCCGGCATCCCGCGCGATGCGCGCCAGCGCGGTCACATCGTTCAACGAGCCGGTCAAATTACTCGCATAATTCAGCGCCAGCAGTTTCGTTTTGTCGCTCAAAACCAAACGGAGAGCATCCTCCTCCACGCGCCAGCTGTCCATGTCAAACGGCAACCAGCGAACAACCAAACCAAAATCCTCCGCCGCCTGCAACCACGGAGATACATTGCCTTCGTGATCCATTGTTGTTATCAGAATCTCGTCACCGGGCGAGAACATCCGTCCCAGTGAACGAGACATGTGATACGTTAGTTCCGTCATCGAAGACCCCAGCGCAATTTCCCCGCCCGACTTTGCCCCCAGCAGCAGCGCGGCATCCTCATGGGCGCGCTCGACTACCTCCGTCGAGCGTTTCGAAGTCGAAAAGTATCCGTGCAGGTTGGCGTAAGCCTCGCGGGCGCATTGCTGCATCGCGTCTATGACGCTCGAAGGCAGCTGCGTACCGGCAGGATTGTCAAAACAGATTGTTTTTTCGCTCAGCGCCGGAAAGCGTTCGCGGACCGAGGCAAGCGGGAAATTCGCTACCATGCAATCTTCTTTTTATCGCGAAAGAACCCGCCGGTCGGTCCGTTACCCTTTAACTGCGCAAGCCACAGCGCCGTCTCCGCCCCCTCCTCAACCGAACGCGTGGCTTCATCTCCTCCCATCCGCGTGCGAACCCAGCCCGGACACATTGCGTTCACCTTCACGGCCGGCGCCAACTCGCGCGAAAGCGAAACCGTCAACGCGTTTAGTCCGGCCTTCGCGACACCATAGCCGTTCGGGCCGCCCAAACCCTCTCCGAAAGATCCCCACCCCGACGACACATTGACTATCCTGCCCCATCCTTTTTTAAGCATTGACGGAGCCGTTAGACATATCAAACGAAAAGGTCCGACCAACATCACGTTGATGTTCGTCATAAAGTCATCCTGATTCTCAAGAATCGTATTGCGAAAACATACGCCCGCATTATTGATGAGAATGTCGACGTCACCGACATTCTTCATGCACCGCGCGATCGACCCCGCATCGGAAACATCCAGTTTGACGCATTGCGCGCCAACCTCGTGCGCCGCTTTCTCTCCCGCCTTTAAATCGCGCGAACCTATCACAACGTCATGACCTGCTTCCACCAATCCGCGCGCTATTGCCAAGCCTATTCCGCGGTTGCCCCCGGTCACCAATGCCCGTTTCGATTCCATGCCGCACCTTTCATAGTTCTCAAGTTCGCTTCCATACCGATTTCAACATATCGTGTTGATATTGCAGTTCGGTTGGTTTCTCTTTCATCTCGGTGCCCATGATAGCATGTCTACCTTTCTCACTCTACATAAAAACGAATCATTCGGGTATTATTTGGCAGGGAGTATCGCCCTTATTTTCTATTCATTCGAAAGGTTAAATTCTTCATATGTCAGAAAGGCCGGGTCGCGGAGAAGAATGGATATGGCGTTCGGTTGAATATGCCACTATAGTTGCAAGGAAGATTTTTATGCGCCGAAACTCGACAGAAACGGAAAGGGTGCGTTAAGACGCGCTTTGAACCTTATGCCTTACCCCGGAAAGCCCTAAGCCATGTGCGGACGATTTTTTCGCGAAGAGATGAGTCAGGAGGAATGTTCATCGCATCTGGGTGCGCTACAACCCGGGGCGGTCTCCGGAATAGCGGCCTCCTACAATATCGCCCCGACACAAACCGTGCCGATCATCAGATGGCAGGAGGAGAAAAATCAACCGGAACTGGCCGTCGCGATGTGGGGCCTGGTGCCGGGCTGGTGGAGAAAACCGCTTGGCGAAAAGAAATTCTCAACCTTCAATGCCAAGAGCGAAGAGGCGGCCGGAAAGGCTTCGTTTCGCACGGCCTGGAAGAAGCGGCCATGCCTGGTGCCGATGAGCGGTTATTATGAATGGAAGAGAGACAAGGGGGCAAAACAGCCGTATGCCATTGCGTTGAGGAATCGCCGTTGGTTTTATGTGTGCGGATTATGGGACAGAGCCCATG
>JAPOUU010000032.1 GCA_026708505.1 Hyphomicrobiales bacterium
CGGCAGAACAATAACATGTCCGAAAAACTCAAAGGTAAAACCGCCCTCGTCACCGGGGGTGCAAACGGAATCGGCAAAGCCATCGCCAAACGCTTCGCTCTTGAGGGTGCAAACGTTGTTATTGCGGATATCAACAAAGACGCCGGCGAGGGCAGCGCCAAAGATATCCATGCCGAGGGAGGATCCGTTTACTTTCACCACTGTGACATCTCCGAGCCTCTCGATATTCGAAACCTTCTGTGCGTTACCCTTGAGCGCTTCAAAAATATCGATGTGCTCGTCAACAACGCAGGCGTTGTGGCCAATGGGGACTTCCTTGACGTTACACATGAGGAATTCTCGCGGGTATTGCGTGTCAATCTTCACGGAACATTCCTTGTCTCCCAAGTGGCCGCAAAACAAATGGTCGAACAGACCAAACAAAAACATCCGCCCGGATGCATCATTAATGTGACTTCAATCAATGCCGTTGTCGCGTTGGCGAGCCAAGTTCCCTACACCGCATCCAAAGGCGCTATCAATCAACTGACAAAAGTAATGGCTCTTTCCCTCGCGCCTCATGGTATCCGCGTCAATGCCATCGGGCCCGGTTCCATCAACACCGACATGGTGCGCACCGTCAATGAAGATGCCAAAGCCCTCGAACGACTGCTCTCGCGAACCCCGCTCGGACGCATCGGCGAACCCGAAGAAATCGCAGGCATCGCGGCTTTCCTCGCAAGCGATGATGCGTCCTATATCACCGGTGAGATCATTTACGCCGATGGAGGCAGACTGGCACTCAACTACACCGTGCCGGTGAAGGAATAGTTGGCGGCAAGAATAACGTGCAAAATTCCCCGAAGGTCGCATTTAGACCAAGCCAAAACCCTTATATCCGCCCCTTCTCCCGTTTTTCACCATCAGGAGTGTTTGAAATTCAGCGCATATCACCGAATTTTGAAAATTTCACCTGAAGTTGATAAAACCTCTACTCGAACTTGTTTTTGCGTTTGCCCTACAAAAGTTAATTTTGTAGGGCAAACCTTTGGATGGCTAGCGTTTAGCACCACACATCGCCCGAACTTTCCATTCGAGCAAATACGTTCCTGCAAATCATTGGAGATGCGGAATGCTTATTTTACAATCATGGCGTGTAAAAGTCTTACTACTCTGCGATGAGAAACTTCCCTGATTCTCCATTGTTTTTTCCCTTCACCCGTTCTACACTGACGGATTAGATTCGCAGAGTAGAGAGCAAGAGGGACTCATATGGTAAAGGCCATCCACACTGTGTTGCATATTCCGATGGGAGATTGTTCCATCGGCCCTTGCCCCGAAACCTCCGGGAGCGAGGGTGCTAACCGGATGGACTTCAATGGTTTCGCTCCCATCTGTCTGCGCAATGATGAAGACGACATCAACGTCAAACTCGAACCCTACATCAACAAAAATCTAAAAGAACCCTGCACGCGCAGGAACGCTTACGGGCACGCCATCGAAGAAACATCGAGGGAAACACCGTGAAAAAAAGAAACCAACATCCATCAACAACAATCATAAAAAGGTGACGAAGATGAAAATCAAAACAGTTATCAAGAGCATGTTCGCGGTAATTATTCTGGGATGCTCTACACAAATTGCCAAGGCGGAGGATCTAACACTCTGCTGGGCTTCATGGGACCCGGCCAACGCGTTGGTCGAGTTGAGTAAAGACTTCGAAAGAGAAAGCGGACACAACATGAGTTTTGAATTTGTGCCGTGGCCGAATTTCGCCGACCGGCTGCTCAATGAACTCAACTCCGGCGGAGACCTCTGCGACCTCATGATTGGCGACAGCCAATGGATTGGAGGCGCTGCCGAAAACGGATACTACGTAAAATTGAACGACTTCTTCGAAAAAGAGGGAATCGACATGGCCGATTTCATACCTGCGACGGTCACGGGCTATTCGGAATGGCCGAAAGGCACGCCGAATTACTGGGCACTCCCCGCGTTTGGCGATGTGGTCGGCTGGACATACCGCAAGGACTGGTTTGAGCGCCCCGAGATTCGCAGCGAGTACAGGCAAAAGTACGGACGCGAATTAGGCATTCCGAAAACGCTGGAAGAACTGAAAGACATCGCGCAGTTTTTCCAAGGGCGTGAAATCGATGGCAAGACCGTATACGGCGCCGCGATTTACACCGAGCGGGGCTCCGAAGGCGTCACGATGGGTGTAACCAACGTGCTGTACAATTACGGCTTTGAGTATGGCGACCCGAACAACCCGTACGAGCTCGAGGGATTTGTGAATTCCTCCGGCGCCGTGGAAGGGCTTGAGTTCTACAAGGAGCTTTATGACACCGCCACGCCTCCCGGTTCGTCCAACTGGTACATGAGTGAAAACATTGACGCCTACAAGTCGGGACAGGTTGCCCTGCAAATGAACTTCGCGTTTATTTGGCCGGGCGTGGAAGCCGATCCGAACGTGGGCGGTGGAAGATCCGGATATTTCCCCAATCCTGCCGGACCGTATGGACATTTTGCCCAGCTCGGCGGACAGGGAATCTCGGTCGTGGCCGCTTCGAAAAAGCAGGATGCCGCGCTTGAATACATCAAGTGGTTTGCACAAAAGAGCGTCCAGGATAAATGGTGGAATGCCGGTGGCTACTCTGCCCTACGGGCGGTTGTGGAAGACCCAGGTTTTGTTTCCAGCCAGCCGTATGCGAAAACCTTTCTTGATTCAATGGCAATCGTTAAGGATTTCTGGGCCGAGCCCGCCTATGCGGACCTGCTTCTGCCGATGCAGGAACGGGTCCACAATTACGTTATTGCCGGGGAAGGTTCTGCAAAAGGCGCGCTGGACGGTCTCGTCAAGGACTGGATAGAAGTCTTTGAGGACGAAGGCAAACTGTAACCATTCCTCAAAACGCTGCATAGATACCCATCCCCCGGTCATGGGGGATGGGCGTCTAAAAGGAGACGGTTGAACCATGATCGAAAGGTCAATGGAGCGTTTGGCCGAGAAAACGCCTAACGGCGTGGCTAGGTACGCCGGGGGCTTGTCTGACAAAAAGCTGGCGTGGCTGTTCGTCGCGCCGTCCATATTATTGCTTCTAGCAATAAATATTTTTCCGTTGATTTGGACGATTTACCTGAGCTTCACGAACTACAGGGTAAACAGGCCTAATCGCGATGTGGACTGGATCGGCTTGAGAAACTACGAGCGGATTCTGAACGACACCGATATCTGGCAAACAATGCAGGCAACGGCGCATTTTCTTATCTCGACAATCGTTCTGCAGGTCTTGCTCGGTTTCGCGCTGGCTTTTCTAATAAACAAAAAATTCAGGGGCAATGACGTTCTGACGACATTGATAGTCATACCCATGATGCTGAGCCCGGCGGTTGTCGGAAATTTCTGGACGTTTCTGTACCAACCTCAAATCGGTTTGTTTAATTACGTAGTCGGCTTTCTAAGCGGTGTTGACCCAAGCGCGTTTTCCATGATTGGCGATGTAAGCTTGGCGCCCTGGGCGATCGTGATTGTGGATACCTGGATGTGGACGCCGTTCGTTATGTTGATTTGCCTGGCGGGTCTTCGATCGATACCAAACTCGATTTACGAAGCCGCCGAGTGCGACAGGGCCAGCAGCTGGAGGCAGTTTTGGACAATCACGATACCGATGGTGTTGCCGTTCCTGATGCTTGCTGTCCTGTTCCGGGGAATTGAGAATTTCAAAATGTTCGACTTGGTCGTTCAGCTCACAGGCGGCGGGCCGGGCAGTTTGACGACGCTTTCATCCATAGACTTGAAACGGGAGGCCTTCGAAAAATGGAAGACCGGATATTCGTCCGCTTATGCGGTCATTCTGTTTGTTACGGTCTTTGGCCTGGCCTCGGTCTACGTGAAAGCCCTGAACAAGGTTAAAGATCGATGAGTTTCTCGGTGACATCTCCTTCCGTTCCGGTTAAGTGGATATCCGGATTCCTGGTGGCGGCTTACGCGGTGATTACCCTGATTCCGCTTATTTGGATCATCGCCACCGGATTTAAGTCGGGAGAGGACTCCATTCACTATCCGCCAAAAGTTTTATTTGAACCCACCCTGGAAGGTTATGTGAATCTGTTCACGACCCGGACCCTAATCCCGTCGGACGCTCCCGAGATTGATGCAAGCCAGCTCGAATGGTACGAGCAAGTGGTTCACGAGCAGGGAGAAATGATTGCCGGGCCGTCGCGATACGGGGAGCGGTTTTTAAATTCCACCGTGATTGGTTTCGGCTCAACGGCGCTTTGCATGCTGCTGGGAACCATGGCTGCCTACGCGTTCAGCCGGTTTAAGGTTCCCCTGAAAGAAGACCTGTTATTCTTTATTCTATCCACCCGGATGATGCCCCCTATCGCCGTGGCGATCCCGATTTTCCTGATGTATAAAAATCTGGGGCTGAACGATACGTATTTGGGAATGATCATTTTGTATACGGCGGTGAATCTTTCACTGTCGGTGTGGCTGCTAAAGGGATTTATCGACGAGATCCCGGTTGAATACGAAGAGGCCGCCTTAATTGACGGATACACAAGACTACAGGCGTTTATCAAAGTGGTGCTGCCGCAGGCGATAACGGGGATTGCTTCCACTGCAATATTTTGCCTGATATTCGCATGGAACGAATACGCTTTCGCGGTCTTGCTGACTTCCGGGAACGCGCAGACGGCGCCGCCGTTTATTCCAACGATAATCGGAGTGAGCGGCAGGGATTGGCCCGCGGTTGCGGCGGGCGCCACCTTGTTTTTGGTTCCCGTGATGCTGTTTACCGTCCTGTTGAGAAAGCACTTGTTGCGGGGCATTACTTTCGGGGCGGTAAGAAAATGAAGCGCATGATCAGAGGACTTCTGCAATTTAAGAGAGGCCCCTGGGAGGCGGTCGCTTCCGTTTTAATTGCAACCGGTGTCGTTATGCTGATGCAGCCGGCCTCGCTCACGGTTTATTCCTATTCATTCAGCGTGACTCTTACCGGAACCGTGATGTATTTGATTTGCAGCCACTTTCGAGACTGAACCCATGGCAGAGATTCAAATAACCAATTTGCGCAAAGAATTCGGCAATTTTGTCGCGGTCGAAAATTCCTCTTTCACCGTCCGGGATGGAGAATTCTTTATGCTCCTCGGTCCCTCGGGTTGCGGCAAGACGACCACTTTGAGAATGATGGCCGGGCTGGAGCTGCCGACTGCGGGGCAAATTTTTATTGATGGCGAGGATGTCACCCAAAGGAGAGCCCGGGACAGGGATATTGCGTTTGTTTTTCAAATGTATGCTTTGTATCCGCACTTTAATGTCTTCAAAAATCTTGCCTACCCTCTCACCAGCCAGGGAATGGCCAAAAAAGACGTGATGGAAAAAATCGACCAGGTTGCGGACATTCTTGATATTCGCCATCTCTTGAAATCACCGGTCAGCCGCTTGTCCGGAGGAGACCGGCAAAGAGTTGCGCTCGGCCGGGCCATAGTGAGAGAGCCGAAAGCCTTTTTTATGGACGAGCCTCTGGGCGCCCTGGATGCGGAGTTCCGGGAACAAATGGCCGGAGAACTGCGAGGCTTGCACGACCGCATGGGCTCCACCACAATTTACGTAACGCACGACCAACTGGAAGCCATGCAAATGGGCGATAAAATCGTCGTAATGAATCACGGCGTCATTGAGCAATTCGGCTCGCCCCAGGAAATCTACGACTGGCCCGCGACGAAATTCGTAGCCGATTTTATCGGATCCCCCGCAATGAATTTCCTTCCGCTAAAAACCGATATCTCGAAAGGGGATTCCAAAGTCGAACTGGGCGGACAGGAATTTTTCATCCCGGAAGCACTTGAGGATTTTAGCGGAGACATTTTTTTCGGCGTAAGGCCGGAGCATGTGTCCTTCGATGATTCGAGTTTGTTCAGGGCATCCGTTGATGCCGTTGAATATCTGGGTACCACGCAATTGATTACCTTGCAGTCTGCTTGCGGTTCCTTGAAGGCCCGCATTGAATCGGGCCGGCAAATTGAAGTGGGGGCGAAATTGGGATTAAGTTTTGACCGTCGGACAATAACGCTGTTCAACTCAAACAGCGGCAAGGCCTTATTGAACCGCGAAAACCATCAGGTGATTCGGCATGGCTGAAGTTCGGTTAAATAATCTCTCCAAATCGTTTGGAAGCATTGACGCCGTTTCCAACCTGAATTTAACGGTGCCGGACGGCTCTTTTGTCGTCTTTCTCGGACCTACCGGCGCCGGCAAAACCACGCTGCTCCGCCTTATCGCGGGACTGGAGACGCCCGACAACGGCCAGGTTTTTATCGGCGACAAAGACGTAACACGACTGACGCCGTCCGAGCGAAACGTAGCTATGGTTTTTCAGCAATACTCCCTGTATCCGCACCTCACGGTTCAACAAAATCTTGAATTCCCGTTGCGCTCCCCGCTCAACCGGATGGAAGAGCATTCCATCAAACAAATCGTGGAAGAGGTTTCAAAAAAGCTTCACATAGACCACAAGATTAACAACAAGACCACCGAACTGTCCGGCGGCGAAATGCAGCGCGTTGCCATAGGACGCGCGCTTGTGAGAAATCCGAACGTGTTTTTAATGGACGAGCCCTTGAGTTCCCTTGATGCAAAACTTCGATCCGAGTTGCGCGTCGAGCTCAAAAGAATACAAGAGGAAATGAACAGAACATTCTTGTACGTCACCCATGACCAAATCGAGGCCATGACAATGGCGACCCATATCGGCGTTCTTGAAAACGGCTCCATTGTGCAATTCGGAGTGCCGCGCGAAGTGTATGACAACCCGGACAGCATTTATGTAGCGGCGCGACTGGGCCAGCCGCGCATCAACGTACTGCCCGCAAGCTTGTTTGACGAATCACCCGCATCCGCGCAATTCATAGGCATGCGGCCGGAACAAATAGCACAAGGCAGCGGCGTGGATACCCGGGTTAAGAGGATTGAGCGCCTGGGAGACCAGACCAGGCTGCACCTTTCCCTTGAAGGACATGATCTCGTAACCACCACAGAACCGCATACCGAAATGCTTGTCGGTGATATTGTAAAAATCCAACCTAAAAACCCGTTCTTTTTTGACGCCTCGGGAGCGCGTCTGAGAACAAAATAAAAGGAGTGCACAGCGATGAATTTGTTTCTTAATGAGAAAAACAACATTGTAACCGAAGCCATAGACGGTTTGGTCCGTTCGTCTTCCGGAAGATTGAGCAGACTGGACGGGTTTCCCCATATTCGCGTGGTCACCCGCAGCGATTGGGACAAATCGAAGGTCGCTTTGATTTCGGGCGGCGGTTCCGGACACGAACCCGCCCATGCAGGCTTTGTGGGTCGCGGAATGCTAACGGCGGCTGTTTGCGGCGACGTGTTTGCCTCCCCGTCGGTTGATGCCGTTCTAGCGGGTATTTTGGCGGTGACCGGACCGGCCGGATGCTTGTTGATTGTTAAGAACTATACCGGCGACAGATTGAATTTTGGACTGGCCGCGGAACGCGCCAAGAGCATGGGCTTAAAAGTTTCGATGGTAATCGTGGACGATGACATTGCCCTGCCGGACCTCCCTCAACCCAGGGGCCTGGCCGGAACATTGTTCGTCCATAAAATTGCGGGCTGTCTTGCCGAACACGGAAAATCCCTTGAGGAAATTACGGCCGCGGCCAATAACGTAATTGCCGAAACCAAGACAATCAGCATGTCGCTGGACACCTGCAACGTGCCGGGCTCGCCGAAGTCGGATCGAATTCCGGAAGGCCGGGCGGAACTGGGGCTTGGCATCCACGGCGAAGCCGGCATTGAGCAGATTGAATTCAAAAACGCCAAGGATGCCATGGGCATAGTGGCAACCCGCCTGGCTCACGAAGCCGCCGACGGAGAGTTGGTTGTTCTATTGAATAATTTGGGCGGAGCGTCCGCCTTGGAAATGAGCGTTCTGTCCCACGAGTTAATCAACTCGTCCTTATCCTCCCGAATTAAATGGATGGTCGGCCCGGGAAGCCTGATGACTTCGCTCGATATGAAAGGTTTCTCCGTAACCGTTTTTTCGGCCAAGCCGGAAGAATTGGAATGCTTAAATGAAAAAGTTGATATTTCCGCATGGCCCGGTTGCAACGAAGTAACAAGCGTCGATTTGAAAGATTTGCCGGGCGGCTTGAAGCCGGAGCGTCCGAACCCGTCCGAGGATCCGGAGACCAGGAAACTTCTGCAAGAATGCTGCAGCGTTCTAATTGACAGTGAGTCGGATTTAAACGCTCTGGATTCACATTCGGGAGACGGCGATACCGGATCAACCCTGGCCGGCGCCGCGAGGTCCCTGATTCAAAACTCAGATCGCCTTCCGTTTGCTAATCATTCCCAATTGTTGAAAGCGTTGGGATTGGAGTTGAGCGAGTCCATGGGCGGATCGTCCGGAGTGTTGCTTGCAATCTTTTTTGCATCCGCGGGCGATGCCGCGACCAACGGCGCTTCGTTGCACCATGCCCTTCAAAAAGGCTTGGAGCAATTACAGGAGGTTGGAGGTGCAAAATTGGGCGACCGAAGCATGGTGGACGCCCTGAAACCCGGGCTTGAGGCTCTTGAAAAATCATTGGCGGACGCCGCGCAAGCGGCAAGATCGGGTGCAAACAAAACAGCCGAGATGTCCAAAGCCAAGGTGGGACGCGCTACGTATATCGGAGCAGAACAACTAACCGGTCATGTTGATCCCGGCGCCGAGGCGGTGGCGAGAATTTTTGAGCATTTGGCCGGTTGACATAATAGATGGATAACGAGCAGTTCCTTGAAATGAACCGGCGTAAATTCCTCGGAAATGCGGGCGAATCAAGCGAATCCGCAAAGTTAAAGGCTGGTTTTTCACCCTTCCGCTTCGGGCGGAAATATGGTAAAAAACCCCATTAGTTGTTTTGTAAAGGATTCTTCGATGAACACGTATTTGAATTCCACCCACCCCCCCCCTCCCTCCCGTTTAACTACACTCGTAACATCGGGTCTGCCGGTGTCCTCTCGTAGTTGATGAGGATGCGTTTCTCTTCCCGTAAATTGCTGCTCCCGCTCGGGATGGTTTTGCTGTCGGGGCTTGCCAGCATGTCCCCGTCTTCGAGGGCGGAAGACGGCTCTTGGTTCGTGCGCTCGCAATCGGGTCTCGAACGACTGTGGAGCAACATGCTGGGTTGCGCGACGTCCTCCTCCCCCCAATATATTCGTGACCGCCTAAAAGACGAGGATGGAGAGTCCGTCCTGGCGGAAGCGTCAAGCGATTATTCGCAATGCGGAAAGCGCGCGCTCCGCAGTACAAGTTCGCGCATGCTCGTCCGCACCATCGAAGATTCTCTCCGCCAGGGAGGCATTGCGCTCGCCGGTGAACGTTTCCGTTTGGACTCGAGCATCGGATGGGTCTGGGACGAGAATGTCTCCGGCGAAATCGATGCCCTCGTTCCCCTGTCGGGCAGTGAAAATTCCGACGGAACGGGACAGGCCCTCTTCCTGCAGCCGGGCGCGGTTTTCTGGCCGGGACTCGAAAGCGAAGACCGCATTGATGCGAACCTCGGCCTTGTGTATCGTCGGAACCTCACGCCCGATGCCGTCGTGGGAGGTTCGATATTCTACGACCACGACTTCAAGCGGGGACACCAGCGGGTCGGTCTCGGCATGGACCTGCAAAGCGGCATTCTCCATACGGCGCTGAACTACTACCACCCCCTCAACGACTGGGAGGAAGGCAGAACCGATTACGAGGAACGGCCCCTTCAAGGCGTGGACCTTCGCATGGGGGTCGCGTGGTCGCGCGTCCAGTTTGATGCGAGCGTCGGCGCCTGGCGCTTCGAGGGGGAAAAGAGGGAAAGCGCGAAATGGCGCACCGCCTTTGAGCTCGGAGCGGGTCTTCGACTTCTTCCCGGCGTGTTTCTGGAGGGCGGATACGAGCAGCACGATGACGACGACTCGCTGGACTCGCGCTGGAATGCGGGGCTCGCGTTCCGTTTCTCCCTGCCGAAGTTCGAAGGTGTTATAAACGACCGCTCCATGGCGCATGCGGATCTCTGGGAACCGGTCAAGCGCGAGAAGCGGATTTTGTACGAGGAGCGGACACTTCTCGGCGTGAATTTGAATGTTGAAAACGCGATGATCTACGAACCCGGCGCTGCCGGAGACGGAGAAATGCCGACGGCAACGATCATCACGGGAACGATTTCGGGCAGGAAACTCAGGGCGGACGAGACGCTTGAGGTCGTCGTTCTCGACAGCGCGACGGCGCAGCACGGGGAAGGTTACGACTTCACTTTCTCGCAAGGGCTCTACGGGACGGACACGCTGACGGGAAGCAAAGTTTCGCTGACGGAGAGCTCGGCGTGCACCACCCCGCCGTGCCGCATGGACACGCCCGCGAATTCAAAAGCGAAGAGCATCGAGATCAAGGTGTCCGCCCTTCCCGATACGGTTGAGAAAGAAATTCCCGAATTCATTGATATACGGATCGACGTCCGCAACGGGTCGGGGAACGTGATTCACTCGAGCGATGTCGTGCGCGTGACGATTCAGGGGCACGGCAACACCGTGGAATTCTCCTCGGAGGCCGACACCCCGGAGACCGGAAGCATCACCGAAGAGGATGAAACTTCTTTCGATATCGCCCTGGACATTAACCGTCCGCTTCCCGCGGGAACGAACGCGAGCGTCACCCTGGAGCGCAGCGGAACCGCGACGGCCGACGACTTCACGCTGTCTCCTGCGGATGGTAACAACGGCGTTCTCGTCGACAACAACGATGATACGTGGACGTGGACTCTTCCGACGGAGAGGGAAACGGCGATGCTGAAAATTACCGCCGTTGCCGATTCCGACGATGGGGAGGCCGACCCCGAAAGCGCCGTCTTCGAGATCGTCGGCATCACGGGTGCGGCGGGATGGTCTCTCGGAAGTGCAACAACCCGGCACATCGACATTACCGAAAAGGACGAAACGGACCGTGCGGACTCCGCTTTCATTTGGGGTGACATCACCACGCCCCCGAACATTGACGCCGAAGAATTAATCGAAGTCCTTGCCAACGATAGCACGGTGCGATTCAGCTCCGAAACCTCAATGGTTGAGGAAGATGTCAGCGGGGGAGTTCACATGGTCGAGGTTGAAACCGTTACGTTTGGAAACATCACTCGCAGCGACAACATCACGCTCCGCGTTGCGGAGAGCGGAGGCAGTGCGACGGTGACGGACGATTACACCGTTGTCTCAATGGTGACCATCGCCCCGGCCGACACCACGGCAGACATCCCCGTCACCATCGTGGATGATGGAATGAGCGAAACCGCCGAGACCATCGATCTCGTCCTTACGACGCAGGACGGGGATTTGCCGGAGGGCTGGAGGCTCGGTTCGCGGGCAACGCACACCGTTACCATTCTCGCCAGCGACAACACCATTGGTTTCGCATTGAACGCGCCGACAACGCTTGCAGAAACCAACGAAACAACGGGAATCGAAATTGCCGTCAACGTCAATCTGCCTTCGCCCACGCGGATCACGCTGAATGTCGCCACAACCGGAACGGCAACGGACTCGGGCGCGGAACCGGATTACAGCATTTCCACGAAAAGCCTGGAGATACAGGCGAACGCCACTAGTGCGTCCCTGATGCTGTATGGCATTAACAACAACAGGGGCGAGGGGAACAAGAGCATCATTCTGAGGCTCTCGGGCAATCTGCCGGAGGGTTGGGCGATTACGGACGACGAACACACGGTGACCCTCCAGGACGATGACAGGAGCATCTCCTTTGTTACGGATCCGAACGCCACGCCGACTACGCCGAGCAGGGTGACCGAGCCCGGGAACGGCAGCACACCGGTTACGGTTGCTGTAGGCATCACCCAGATGCCGGTCGGCACCATCGCCGTTAGGATTGAACCGGAAACCGTGGGAACCAACTATGCCGATGAAGGCGGCGGCATGGATTACACTTTCGCGGGGGAAACCGTTATGTTCTCCCCGTCCAACCACGCGGACAAAACCTTCACCTTTGACATCCACTCCGACGTCCTAGCCGAGCCGGACGAGCTCATCGTCCTGACGATTAAGGACATGGGCACGCAGATGGTGCGGGAAGGCGAAAACTTTTCGCTCGGCGTCCCCCACACGATTACAATTCCGGCGAACGACAACACCGTCGGGTTCGTATCGGGCACGGATGCAACGCTTGGCGAAGACGAAGGAACGGCGACAGTTGAGGTGAGCATCGATAACCCCGCGCCTAGAGACATCACGCTGAATGTCACGGCGACGGATGATCCGGCCACGGTGATGATAGGAAGGGATTACAGGATTTCGACGAGAAGCCTGACGATAACGGCGGGAGAGACGAGCGGCACGATTACGCTGACGGGCATTAACGATAGAAGCGACGATGGACACCAGGACATTGACCTTATGCTTAGCGTACCGAACGCATCCCCCCTGCCGACCGGCTGGACGCTCGGCACGGCGACGCACACCGTGATCCTTCAGGACGATGATTTGAGAATCTCCTTTGTTACGTCCGGTACGGGCGCCATACCGGGCGAGGTGGAAGAGCCCGGGACCGGCGGCACACCGGTCACAATCACGGCCCGCATCACCCAGGCGCCGACGGCGGAAATCAAGGTAATGGTCGTGGCGGACGCATCTTCAACCGCCACTGTAAGCGATGGCGATTACACTCTCGCCATGGCTGAACTTACCTTCCCCATGGGCAGCGGCGCCTCGCAAACCGCCGCCCTTACGGTTCTCCAGGACAGCATAGCCGAGACGGAGGACGAGACCATCATCCTGACGCTTGCCGATGTGGGGAACTCCCGTGCAAGCGAACCCAGTAACTTTGCACTCGGCGGCAGTCACACGATTACAATTCCAAAAAACGGCAACACCGTTGCTTTCGCATCAGCTTCATCGACGCTTACCGAGGGTGTCAACATGATGAGGCAAGTCACGGTGAACGTCGTTGAGCCTGCGGACAGGGATATTATGTTGGATGTCGCCGTGATCGGAACGACAATGACCGGAGCGGCAGTAGAAGACACGAATTACACGATCGACTCCAAAAGACTGACGATAGGCAGAGGGCAGTCCAGCGGCACGATCACGCTGAGGAGCATAAATGACAACATCGGGGAGGGGAACAAAACCGTCATGCTCGAGATCAGCGAGCCGCAGGATGCCCCCTGGCCGGACGGCTGGGAGCTTGGCTCGCAAAAGACGCACACCGTAACCCTCCAGGACGATGATTTGAGCGTCCACTTCACGAGCGCTACGCCGAACAGGGTAACCGAGCCGGGAGGGACCGGCAACACACCGGTTACAGTTACTGTCGGCATCGACCGGATGCCGGCCGCGGACATCACCGTTAGGGTTGCACCGGACACCGTGGGGACCAACTATGCCGATGAAGGCAGCGGCATGGATTACACTTTCGCGGGGGAAACCGTTATGTTCACCTCGAGCGACCATACGGACAAAAGCTTCACCTTCAACATCCACGGTGACAACAATCCCGAGGTGGACGAGTTTATCGTTCTCACGCTTGCCGACGACACGGGGACCTCCTTGACAAGCGGGGGTAACAATTTTTTACTCGGCGTCAATCACACCATCACAATTCCGGCGAACGACAACACCATCAGTTTTGCGGCACCGTCGCTTCAGAGCATCCCGGAAAACGGAGGCGTTGCAACCATTACCGCGGCTATCAACCAAGCGATACCTGCGGACACGGCCGCGGCAACCGTCACCATTACACCTAGCGGAACGGGCATAAGGCACTTCCCCGCCGGTACCTTGGTAGCCGACTACAACCTTTCGGCTGCGGCAGGCAACGGCACCCTGAGTAACGATGGCAGCAGATGGACATGGACATTGCCGAAGGGAGCGAGCGGCGCAACCCTTACCGTCACGTCCGTAGACAATTTCGTCGAAACGGGCGATAGAACACTCACGCTTGGTTTCACCGCCGCTTCTTTGCCGACAGGGTGGAGCGTTCCCCCCAACACATCGCACAATATCACTCTCGTCGACGACACGCCGTCTTCCGCGAGTAAAAACACTGTCGGTCTCGTCCTGCCGTCCCGGACGATCACCCTTCCCGAGAACACCGGCATTATCCCCGGCCTGATGCTGGAACTCTCCAACGCCGACGGAACGCCTTATACAGGCAGCATCCCGGCTGAGATTCTCATCAGATATACTCGCACCAATTACGAGACCGAAGAACTCGGGTTCCCCTTCGACAATTTAGCGCACGGTTTTTGGTCGGGTGTATCATCCAGAACCGGCAGGGGAACTATTAATATCAACTCGGGTCACAGCCATAGTGTCGGACTCATCCCCGTCAACATCAGCATCCTTGACGACGAGACAACCGAAGAAACACAAACTTTCGACTTCGTTATCACTGAAATCGCACCATCATCCTCAAGGGAACTTTGGAAGGTCGATACCGATGCCAACCGCTTCACCGTCGTCATTCTTGCTTCGGACAACAGCGTTGAATTCGCACAAGCCTCCTCCGGGAACATTGCAGAAACCGGAGACAGCACGCTCATAACCCTCAATATCGTCGACCCGGTAAAGACGGGCGAAACCGTGACCGTGGATATCGGCTTTGCCGGTGCGACCGAAGGCACGGACTTCAG
>JAPOUU010000047.1 GCA_026708505.1 Hyphomicrobiales bacterium
TCCGGCGTTGAGCTTGAACGAAATCCGCCGACAAAAACACCAACCCGAACAATGCGATGACTGTGATGAAATGCCTTACGGGATTATTACGGACCCTGGCAGGAATTATTGGAAAAGACACGTAGCAAAGAAAAGCAAACAATGATTCTTTTTTGGCTCGAGAGAATTAGGCGAATCGGATTTTGAGTCAATAACTACTCAATTCCTACATTTATCCATCAGACTTCGGAGTGCTTGGAGAACTCAGTGATGTTAACTCAATTGAATATCGTGGCTCAAATGATGTCTGGATAACTTTGACCCCAAGAATGCTACCGACCGAATAACTGCACAGATGACCACTGTCCGCGTGCACGGCCATTAGCAACACTTCGCCCGCTCGAGAGCGGCGAAGTGAATAGGCTTCGATCTCACACACAGAACGATTACCTTGCTTGTCACGGTAATCAATCTCTATAAGGAGGTGGTTGGCGGCAGCAAAGCGGATTATTTCGATAAAACTCTGTCCTCGACTGCCTGTGGGCAAGTCAATTAGACGCTCTCGGATGAGCGTGCTATCAAGGTCGGCAGGCATCGTTGCAAGAAGTTGTGTAACGGACCCCTCAAGCCAATCGAAGATTTCAGGAAGCGCATTCCAAAACATCACTACGGGGATTGATACGGGAAGTTGATGTTTCAGCATGTGAATCCAGCCGGCCTCAAGATCTGCACGGTGCGACTCAAGATCGCCCATACACGGAATATTAATACCCTTGAATTCACACTTGGCGCGTAAGATTTCCATAAAATATTGCGGATCAGGACGAACTTCGGCATTCCGATAGAGATGCACAACATCATAGAGATCACGCGGACGCGCTCGTTCCGCAAGTGCCCTGAATTTTTCTGCAAATACCTCAGTGTAATCATACGCTAGCACTTCAATACCATCCTTCGGAACGTCACTATATGAATGGAAAATTTGCACTCGAACCGGCGGTAGAACAATCCGCTCGTCGGCGGTTAGATCAAGCTTGATGTGCGGGAGAGAGTGGGGCGATGAGACGGGGCCTTTGTATTTGATTTTTCCCATGCAAGAGATTTGGCCACGAGGATTTTGATAGATTTCAAACTCTTGTTTATCCGCCGGAATTTCAATACCCGTCCGGTCATAGATCCACTCACCGATTTCAGAAAATGCGTTCTTCAAGAAATTGATATCGAGATGTTCCGGTTTGCGGAGCGTGAAGTCGAGATCCTCGGAAAACCGATAAGTCTCGAAGAAACATTTCTTCAGGCACGTACCTCCTTTGAATATCCAATCTTTTGCAAGATTCCCGTGCCCGTAGATGCCTGCAAGCATCCAGCCAAGAACATAATCTTTCTCCACAATGTGCGGTGTAAGCGACGTATATTCAGCAGCCGCAAGGATTTCGCGCTTATCAATCATATTGCCCTCTCGCGAGCCCAAAACTCGGGAACATGCAGTCGCCATTTCGTCACAACAAACGGCCCATCCTGGGCAGGATCAAGTTTTGCGTGACCGCCACTTAGATGTTGCTTGCAAAGACGACTCAGTTCAGCGCCACCGGGAAAACGATCGGCCAAAAACCCAAGACGTTTGAGGATAGCACCATTACCGAGACGCACGGCGTAATTGACTATCTTCTTTTCGTCAAGGTCATCACGTTGCAGATAAACTGCAAGACAATCGGCTACATGCCGGACACCACCGCCGATCGCCGGATCATCAAGCATGTCCACTATCGTGCGGTGCACATCGGAGACAGGCACTTGTGTTTGATGACGCCAAACATTCTTCGTGCCAAAAATCTTCCGCTCATTGATATGTTTCAGCGAAAATAGCGTGCCGTGCCGCTCCTGCTGCTTCCGGCGTACGGCACGCGCGGTCATCACGAAGATGTCTTTGAAGATTTGCTCGGTCAAGTCCCAGTGCTCGGCCGCTGTGCGACCTCCGATGTAGGCTGGTGCGAAGAGTGCGGGAACAAGCACCCATGGTTCATCGAGAACGCGATCTGACCCCATGGTGTCGATAGAAGCCGCGACATAGGCACCACGGCCCACCCGCCTTAACCAGCCCTGCTCAGCCCAGCGGGACAAACGCTGGGCGGCGCTGGTACGGTCCAGTTGGAGAGCAAGCACAACGTCATCAACCCGAATCACGTCACCGGCAACAGACAACACTTGGACGAGTTGCGCACGTCCCCGGGAAAGGCGAAGTGAATTTTCTTTCATATCCTGTAATTAGCATAAAATGCGAATTACAGCAATTACGATAACAAATATCGTCCATATCGCCGAAAATCCCCCTGTATTTTATAAGTACCCGAATTTTCTACAAAAAAGCTTGAGTTTCCATTGAAACCTGAACCTGATCAGCCACGTCTGCGCTGGCTAACCTCGCGCGCGAGGCCCACAAAGAGAATTTTAGAGCGGATTTAAAGAAAAATCTTGAGTTTCCCGTTAAACTGGAATCTAGTAGTTATGAATAAACCTTCGTGGTTGTCTGCAAACCAAAGAACTCAACTCGAAGGGGAGAAGCCTCGGCATCATCCAAAAGATTTTGCCGGGGCTTCTTTCGATGAATTTCGGATAAAAAGAAAGGACGCCTCAAAGAAGGGCGCCCTCGCACGTCCCGTATCATGGAAACAGGCACGGGGCCGGCCTGCGGCGTCTTTTCTTAAAACTCGATGCGCAGATTTGCCAAGCCGTAAAGCTCGGTTTCTTGCCACTTCGAATGCCCACCCTCGTGAACAATGCCGACGCCCCCGGTTGCGACAATGTCTTCGCGCACTTGCATCTCGTAGCGCGTGCCGAATTCCAACTCCCGGCCGCCCGGCTCAAGCGAAACGCCGGAGATCCGCTCGCGCGTGACCAAACCCGAAGGCGTGCGCGAAACAGGAACGATGAAATCCGCATCGCCGCCTTCGATGCGCAAGGGCTGCGCGACGAAAACGTCTACCCGGTCCGCATCCAGGAGAACATCGCTTCCCTCAAAGGCAAAACGAAACGCCGAACTTTCGAGACTCGAACTTGTCGCAAGCAAACCGATGGAGGGCGTATCAAGATTCGTGCGTCCGAAGAGCATGCTTGCGCGAAAGCGCCAGCCGTCCTCCAACGAGCCGTCCAGCGAGACTCCCGCAAACGCCGTGGAAGATTCGCCCAACGCGCCGAAGCCGCCTTCCGGAAGCAGTCCCAGCGCACGCGAGCCCTCCACCATTGCGCCCGCTTGCACGCCGAGCGCAACACCCTCGAGTGGTTCGAGTGCGTATTCTACCATGCCCCCGTGGGCTTCGACGGGTATGTCCTCGGGAACGCTCGCGCTGCCGCTTGTGAATCCCATCGCCGTGAGCCGTCCCGCGCCGAGTTGCAGCGAGCCGCCGAGGCCGACGCCCTCGCCGGCAAAGTGGAGATAGGGATGTGCGAAGGATTTGTCGTCGTGAAGCCCGAGCGGCGCGGTGGAGAGGTCTCCCGCCGTCAGCAGCAGTTCCGTCTGCGCGATCGAATCAACGGGCTGCCGCAGGGACATATCGATTTGTTCGGACGAGCCGGTGTGCGTTGATGTCAGCGCAAGCCGGCCGCCGAACGCCGTCTCGATCGGCGCATTGTCGCGATCGAACAGGCGCGCGTGGCGCTCTTGAAGGGTTTCACGGCTTGCCGTCGTTGTCATGAGCGTAGCGAGCGGATACCAAAACGGGGCATTAAGTTCATCGAAGACGGCAATCTTCTGGGCGTGCAATGCCCGCTGGAGCGCGTCGCCGAAGGCCGCCGATGTCGTCAATGATGTCACATCGAAATCATAGGTGATCCCCCCGTTGACGCCGCCGAAGGCGGACATGCGCTGCATCCCGACCGGAGCGGTCGCTGCATTAAGGTCAAGCAGGCCGGCACCATAGACCGCCTCGTTGCTGTAATCACCCATCAGAATGCCGGCACCCCAAACGTCGCACGGGCCGTTTTCGTTACGGTTCGCCTCCCTTGCACAATTCGTGTTATTTGCCGTATTTACCAGACGAAGGAGAAGTTCCCGGTCGCTCATGGTATCCATACCGTCATCGTCGCGAAAATGTTCCTTCACGACAGCAAACCCTCCCGCAACCACCGGCGAGGCAAAGGAGGTTCCCAAGACCGGCGAATACACCCCTTCTGCGGGGCCCGACACCCAAAACCGATTTTGCCCGATGGGGGACACATTAGCGCCTCCGGGAGCCGCGAGGCAATAATGTCGTCCCTGAGTGTTCCTGTTCCAGTCCGAAGGCAACGCGCCGCAACGATTCGCGTAGGGGGCAATTACGCCGTCATTGTCCGTCGCCGTGACCGCGAGAACCTGCCCGCGTAAATAATCAAAGAACACCGGCAGTGCCGCCGGAAAGCGCGGAAAAGCTTCGCCGTCGTTGCCGGATGCCGCAATAAAGGGCGTGGCCTCTTCATTGGAGCACGAACTTGTTTGAGATGTGCCCAAACATCTTAAGGCGACAGCGAGTTGGGAGAAACCGCTCCGGGGCGAGCGCACCCGGTCCGCGAAAGCACCGGAGGTTCCTTGGACTTGCGTGCCGAAGGTATGCGAGAAATTATAAACATCGGCCGCGGCCGGAGCGTCCAGGAGATACCTGGCGTGGTCGGCAAAAGAGGCGGGAAGCCCGGCAATCCGCAAAGGTCGCGCATAGACGAGAAGCGTCGCGTGATAGGCAACGCCCCGGAAACCGGTTTCGTTTCGCATTCCTAGCGTAAGGGCCCTAGACACGGCGGTGCCTGCAACGCCGGTGCCGTGGGATGCGCCGAACTCGGGACATGCGTAACTGCCATTAAACACGGGACACACACCTTGAACGAAAATAACACGAAGGTTTCCCTGGGAATCAAATCTGCATCGCGGATTGCCCAGATTGGGTTGTCCTCTCTCATTGTAACATTCAATGGATTCAATTGTGTTGTTCTTGCCCGGCAACACTTGAAGCCCGCCGCCGCGGCTCGCGTCAAGCCGCAGAAAATATTTTTGGGTGCCGTCTTGCACGGGACAAGGAATGCCGTACTCCAACAAACAGGGATATTCGGGATATTCTCCCCCCCTATTGACGGTGAAATCCTCCCAGTTAACAATGAGGTTTTCGGCCGGCGCGGGTGCATTCGTTGGATAAGGTGATCCGAAAACGCTGGCTAGGTGAACCTTTGTTTGTGGGTAAACCACCTCACCCGTCACATCTGGGTTATCAAGAAGAAAAGACTCGTGGAAATGATTCACCTCTTCCATAATGCCAACGACAATCCCTGGGCCGGCTATACTGCACTCAAGCAGTCCATCCGGACAACGGAACCACGCAAACGGCGCTTGGATCTGATACAAATTTCTCTCATTGAGCAAACCTCTCCCTGCATCGGGCGGACGAGCGGGATTAAGGAGGGCCAGTTCAACATCCCTCCTGTCCTCGGGAGGACCGGGCCGGGCGGGAAGATCGGTCAGCTGGCGGGCGTTTTCATCCCCGCCGGGCAAACCCGTGCCAATATGCGCGCCCGTTATGTCCCCTCCGCCTCCGCCGCAGCCGACGAGCAGACAAAACGCCAGACCCGCAACAACCGGAAGGAAAACCGCCTTTTTTGCCTTTGGCGCGCGTTCTACCGTCCTCCGCCCCTTCGCCGGAGAGGCAATGAAAAAGCCCCCTCCCAAGTGTAAGCGTCTCGCTAATTTGTCCATGCTATAAAAGAACATAATACGGCAAGCCTATAGCGTTTCTATTAAAAATGGAAGTGCAGGTCTCCCAAGCCGTAAAACTCGATTGCCTGTGCTCGGATATGCCCGCCGTCGCGGACAATGCCGGCATCGAATCCCAAGGCAAGGTCGCTGGTGAGGTTAAACTCGTAGCGGGCGGAAACCTCAATCTCGCGTCCGCCCGGTGCAAGCGAGACGCCTTCAATGCGCTCGGAAAGCAGCGCGCCGTCCCGCGTGCGCCCGACAGGAACGACAAGCGCCACCGAACCGCTCTCGACGCGCAGGGGCTGGGAGACAAACAGCGAGAATTCATCCGATTCACGCAACAGCCCGAATCCCTCGATGCCCAGACGGAACGCACTGGTCGCAACGCCCGAAAAATCGTCCACCAAGCCAACGTAGGGCGCGGACAGGTTCGCCCGTCCGCCTAGGGCCTGCGCGCGAAAACGCCAGTTCGCATCCAGCTCGCCTTCCACGGAAACACCGGCGAACACCGTGGAAGTGGCGCCTATTTTTCCGAAGGCGCCGCTCGAGCGCAATCCCAATGCGCGCTCCTCTTCAATAAGCGCACCGGTTTGCATTCCGACTTTCAGCGACGGGGACGGCGCGAAGGAGTATTCCAGCAGGCCGCCGTGCGCGGCGTAGGTTTCCTCGCCTTCGTCCTGGCTGCCGGAAAATCCCAACGCGGTGACGCGGCCCGCGCCCAATGCCATCGAGCCTCCCGCACCAACTCCCTCGCCGGCAAAACCGAGATAGGGATGCGTGAAGTCCTGCTCGGCGTTCAGGCCAAGCGGCAGTTCGGCGATTTGGCCGGTCGCAAAAAGCAGTTCGGTTTCAAAGCCGTCGTCGACGGGCTGGCGCAGGGAGAGTTCGATCTTGTGCTCTTGCGCCAAATCATCGTCCCGGTAACGCTCCGCCCAGCGCCCGCTGCCTCGATCATCCGAAAACAATTTGTCGTCCTGATAGGTCGTGAACGCCAGCAGGCCGCCGTCCTCCAGCGGCACGAAACGCGCACCGGAAGCGGAAGCGCCCTCGCGACGCTCGAGCAGGGAGCGCCGGTTCGTTGATGTTGAAACCAGCCACGACAACGGACGCCAGAAGGGCGCGTCCCATTCGTCGAAGGTGACGATTTCGCGGCCGTACAGCGCCAGGGCGAGGCTGTCGCCGAATGCCGGGCTCGTTGTCACCTTGGTGGCCGTGTATGTTGACACCGCCGAAGCCGGCTTGTTCCTGCTTGCCGAGGACGAGGGGATGCGCACAACCTCTTCGCCGATGACTTCACTCGCTGCTTCCAAATCAATCAAGCCCGCGCCATAAGTCTCTTCAATCGCCGTGCGGCGTTCCTGTTCCACTGCCGCCATGATGTCGGGATCATTCATTTCTTCCTCGGTGGGACGGGGTGTATCGGTAAGCAGTGTGTCGTCGTCGTAGAAGATGTCCTGGTCGGCTGTGTTGACGAGACGCAATGCAAGTTCGCGTCCGGAGAGTTGTCCGCGAAACCGCTCGGACAGCACCGCCAGGGATCCGGCGACAAAGGAGGCCGCTCCCAGATCGACCTGGTATTCGTCCGGATCCTCGTCGCTGCCGTCCGGCTGCTTCTCGTTGCTGCCGTTGCGGAATCCCGCGGTTAGATCGACGGTTTCGTCACCGTTGTCGTCCGATGCAAGCATGCCGTTGATGCGGAGACGGTCGCCGGGAGCGGTTAGGCAGTAGTGACGTCCGTGGATTCTGGAGATCCAATCGTTCGGCAGATTTCCACAACGCGGCGAGTTTTCGTGAAGCTCGTTGTTGTGCATGTTGAGGGCCGCTGCCGTAAGCATTCGCCCGCGGAAGTTTCGGCAGTCCACATCAACATTTTCCTGCGTGCAGGTCTCGTAACGATAGGGCAGCGCGGCGAGGGTTCGGGGCCCCCGTATGACGTTATCGGGATCGGGCGATGCGGGGTCGGGTTTTCCCTCGAAACCGCCGTAACCCGAGCGCACGACCATGACCGGATTGTTGCGCCGTTCAAGGAATTCTTCAATCGCCGCCAGCGTTTCATCAAGATGGGTATTGAGGAAAGTCTTTCTACTATCGCCTCCCACAATGCCGTTGCCTTCGACCACCGCGTCCAGCAGAAAGATATCCACCCCCCGCTCGACACCGTCACCGCTCGTGCCGGCATCCACCGCCTCATCGGTGGGACCGGGAATGGCATTGATGTAGTCGGCGAACAATTTGTCGAGGTCAATGTCCGGATCGGTGCGCGGGTCGTCCGGCTTGCGAATATCGCCCGCCACCAGGCAAGGGGTGGTTTCTTCATTGTCGCCGGCGCACTCGATTCTGAGCACGGCGTTGGCGACGTGGGGAACGATCCTGCTTCCAAAGGCAACGCCGTGCACCGGCCCTTCCGCAGGCGTGAACCGCAGGTTCGCGAACAAAATCTCAATGCGCCTGTCAATGCGAGCCTTCGGGCTTAACTCGCTCTCCGTGTTGGACGGGTCGGCTTCCGGGTCTTCCGGAATACCCAGCGCTACCTCGAGTATTTTCAGCAACTCCCGGATGCGCACGTTGATAATGCTCTGAATGCCGTCAATATCTTCCGGCTCCTGCGGCGTTGCTTCCGTGATGCGGTCGGGGAGCAGTTCGCGCGCGCGCTCAATCTTTTCCTCGGGGGTCGCAAGGTCGTCTATTGCCCTCAATGCCAGAAGTTCCGTAAGGTCGTCCGTAAGGTCTTCGTTCTCTTCTTCAACGGGGAGGGAGGAGAGATTGGCAAGGTGAATGTTGCGCTCGTTCGCTATCAGTCCGGGGGCCTGCGAACCGAGAAGCCGTTGCGAAAAATCGGGAATCAAACGCAAATCACGACCCCCCGGCGTACGGTCGCCGAAGTCGATAAAATGCGGCCTGTCGGAGGGGCAATCCACAGCCACCCCGCTTGAGTAGCTTCCCTTGTCCGCGCACACCGCTTGGATATAACGGAAGTTATCCTCGTCTTTCTTATCCTCCGTGGTATCGCCGGCGATAGGAGGGGTACCCCTCTCCATCCAATCATCAGGGATGCCATCAGGATCTGTAAAACCGTTTTCTCCCGCCCAAGCTAAAACATTGCGTAAGTATTGGAGGCGTTTTGCGTCGTCGAAACCGTCATCGGTCAGGTCCTTGATGTCATCAATATGAATGATGTAATCCGCATGAACCTGATCCTGATCCGGATAACGATTGGCGGCTTCGGCATCACTGTAGTATTGGGAGGTAAGCGAGCGCACCAAAGCCTTCTTGCGCGCTTCGAAACTTTCTCCAACGGCATCAATGTCCTCGAGCCTGTCGAGACTCGCCAACAGTTCCCTTGCGTTGAACTCCACCTCCGTAGGGGCGGAGTCTATGCGTAACACGTCAAAAGCACCCTCAGGATAGGGCACAGCCGATTGGAACAAACGCCCCAGGATTTTCTCGTGGTTGTGCTCCAGTCCCAATCCGCCTACGCCAACGTAAACACCGAAACCGCTGATGTCTCCGGTTTCGTCCAGCAACTCGGCTCCCCTGTGGGTGTATCCGTAAGCATGATGCGCGTTGATGCGTTGCAACTCGGAAGGCGACACCTTCCGCATGACTTCTTCCTCGTTTTCGTTTTCGTCCCCGTTGCCGTTGCCGTTGCCATTCCCATTCCCGGTCCCGTCCCCGGTCCCGTCACCGTTTCCGTCCCCGTCTTCGTCCTCCATCTCTTCCACAAACACGAGCCGCATGTCCGTCTGGTTGAGAAACTCCAGCCCCTTCAAAATCTCCTCCGCACGTCCCTCGCGGTCCTCGGTGGTCGGCTCGCGCGGCGGCGGACTGCCCCTGCCGACAAAACGATCCCCTCCGCTCCCGCCGCAGCCGGCCAGCAAAATTGCCGCAAGCGAAAGGGCAAGCGGCAGCTTTGGTGCCCGCAGACACATCCGATTTCGCAAAACACCACCTTGTTTCATCTTTCTCACCAGCTACTTCCGATACCTGTCCTAAAGGGGAAATTCCCCACACACCTTCCCCGCCCCGCTGTTGCGATAAAGGCGAATCTACCCCCCAAAACACTAATTTGCAACCGCTAAAGGCAGATTTTCCCTCGAAAATTCCCAAATTTGCCGTCTAGCATTACCCTCCCACCTGCCTTATGCTTGCGGGCATGCGCGATTCTCCCGCGATTCTCCCGCGCCCGAGGGCCGCAATCATCACAAAACCGGAGTTTTCAACCCCCGAGCCAGCCCCCCATGTCCCCCGATAAAGCCTTTCCGGAACCCTCAAAACGACGCGAATACATCCACGGGGTGTTCGAGCGCGTCGCCGAGCGCTACGACCTCATGAACGATCTCATGTCGCTGGGACTGCACCGCGCATGGAAGCAAAATTTCGTGGAGAAGATAATTCCGCGCGGCGCAATCTCCGCCAAGCGCGAGATTCTCGACATGGCCGCCGGCAGCGGCGACATCGCGCTTCGATGCTTCGAGCGCGCCGGACGCAAAACCTCAATAACCCTGTGCGACCCCAACCCCGAAATGCTCAACATCGCGCGCAAGCGCATCGACGCAATGCCGCTCGAGGAAGACGCGCGCGCGCGACTGCGGCTGCTGTGCGCGCCCGCGGAAAAAACTCCGTTTGCGGCATGCAGCTTCGACGTCTACGCCGTCGCCTTCGGCATCCGCAACGCCGCCTGCATTGAGACCGCCCTCGAAGAAGCGTTCCGGGTGCTGCGCCCGGGCGGCAGGTTCCTTTGCCTGGAATTTTCACAGCCCCGCCTTCCCGGACTCGAACAGGCCTACTCGCTTTATTCGGAGCATGTGATTCCCAAACTCGGCGAGATCGTCGTCGGCGAACGCGAGCCCTACCGCTATCTGGTCGAGAGCATCAAGCGGTTTCCCTCCCCGCACCGCTTCAACGCGATGGTCGAAGCCGCCGGGTTTCGACACGCCAAATACCGGCGGCTCAGCGGGGGCATCGTCACGCTGCACCAGGCGTGGAGGATCTAACCGAATGTTTGCCATCGCACGACTCATACGCGCCGCCTTCGTGATGCTGCGCCTGGATGCTTTTGACTTCCTTAACGACAATGCGCAGATAAAGCCGCCGCGCTCGCTGCAAATACTCGCACGCCTGCTGGCGAAACGATCAACCAAGACAAGCGCGCGCGTGATTCGGCTTTCCAACGCACTCGAAAGACTCGGCCCCAGTTACGTCAAACTCGGACAATTCCTTGCCACCCGCGCGGACATCATCGGCGAAACGCTCGCCGAGGATTTAAGCGTGCTGCAGGACAGGCTGCCGCCCTTCGAGCGCGAGAAAGCCGTCGAAACCATCAAGCAGGAATTCGGCACCCACGCCGAAACCCTGTTCGGCGAAATCGGCGACGCGGTCGCCGCCGCCTCGATAGCGCAGGTGCACCGCTGCCGCCTGCCCGTGCAAGGCGGCAAAAGACGCGAAGTCGCCGTGAAAGTGCTGCGCCCGGGAATCGAGAAACGTTTCGAACGCGACTTGTCGGATTTCTTCTGGATCGCGCGCTGGATCGAGAGACTGTCCAAACCCGCGCGCCGGCTGCGCCCGGTTCAAGTCGTGGAAACCCTCGCGGCAAGCGTCCGACAGGAAATGGACCTGCGCATGGAGGCCGCGGCCCTGAGCGAAGCCGCCGAAAACATCGAGCCCGGCAGCGGCTTTCGCGTCCCCGCGCCCGACTGGCAGAGGGTTTCCCAGCGGGTTTTGACGACCGACTGGGTCGAGGGAATCCCGCTTTCCGACATCGACGAGATACGCGCGGCCGGTCACGACACCAAGGAACTCGCCGCCCGAATCATTCAAATCTTTCTCAGGCAGGCGATGGAAGACGGCTTCTTCCACGCCGACATGCATCCGGGCAATTTGTTCGTGGAGAACGACGGTACAATTGTCGCCGTTGATTTTGGAATCATGAGCAGGCTCGATGTGCTCGAGCGGCAATTCCTCGCCGGCGTTCTGCACGGATTCCTGCAGCGCGACTATCGGCGCGTCGCCGAACTTCACTTCCGTCTGGGATACGTGCCGAACCACCAGAACATTGACGACTTCTCCCTGGCGCTGCGCTCCATCGGCGAGCCCATCACCGACAAGGACGCAACCGACATCTCCATGAGCCGTCTGCTGCTGCAGCTCTTCCAGGTCACCGCGCGCTTCGACATGCCCACGCAGCCGCGGCTGCTGTTGCTGCAAAAAACAATGGTCGTGGTCGAAGGCGTGGCGCGCAGCCTTGATCCGGAACACAACATGTGGGAGAGCGCAACGCCGGTCGCACGGCGGTGGATGGAAAGGAATCTCGGCTTTCAGGCGCGCCTGTCGCAGTTCTCGGATGTGCTGCGCGAAGCGCCCGCGGCCATGGAAACCCTCGCGCAAATTCTGCGGCGCATGGAAGAACGCGCGGCCCCTGTTTCCGACGTACGGGAAAGCCGCGTCGTTTATGCTATCATCTGGCTGGGAGGCTTGTTGTCGGGGGGCGTGCTCATGGGAGTCGCCGGATGGTTTTTGGGAAGGATGTCTTGAGATGGAAAAGGCATTGGCGTTGAAAGCGCTAAGCGGTAAAAACATTCTGTTAATTGTCGGCGGAGGCATTGCCGCCTACAAGAGTCTCGAACTCGCAAGGCGGCTTCGGGAATCGGGAGCGAAAGTCCAAGCCATTCTCACCCCGGGAGGCAGGGAATTCGTCACGCCCCTGTCACTGGCAACCTTGAGCGGCGCGCCGGTGCGCGAAGAACTTTTTGATGCGTCCGCCGAATCCGACAGCACGGGAATGAGTCACATCGAACTCGCACGCTTCGGCGACGTGGTGATTGTCGCACCCGCGAGCGCCAACCTCATTGCGCGGATGGCATCGGGCGCGGCCGACGACCTCGCCGCTACAACGCTGCTGGCAAGCGATGCGCCCCTCCTGCTCGCGCCCGCAATGAATCCGAACATGTGGAGCCATCCCGCAACGCAGCGCAATCTCGCGTGCTTACTCGGCGACGGCGTTGATCTCGTTGGTCCCAACGAGGGCGATACCGCCTGCGGCGATGTCGGCATCGGGCGCATGGCGGAAGTGGACGAGATTCTCCGCGCCGCCGCCTCGATGGTGGCGCCCGCGCACAAACCCCTTGCGGGACGCAGGGCGCTGGTGAACGCGGGGCCGACCTTCGAGGCGATCGATTCGCTTCGCTACATCACGAATCGCTCGTCGGGCCGCCAAGGCCATGCAATCGCTTCGGCCCTGGCGCAGGCGGGCGCGGACACGCTTCTGGTGAGAGGCCCCTGCGGGCAGCCCGCTCCCAAGGGCGTCGAAACCCTCGATGTCGAGAGCGCAACGCAAATGTTCAACGCCTGCACCCGGGCCCTGCCCGTTGATGTCGCCGTGATGACGGCGGCGGTGGGCGACTGGCGCATGCGCGAGCCCTTTGACGGAAAGATTCGCAAGCGCGGCAACAACGCGCCGGTGACTTTGGAACTGGTGGAAAATCCCGACATTCTCGCGGAACTTTCAAAACGCAAAGACGGCCGCCCCGAACTGGTGGTGGGCTTCGCCGCGGAAAGCGGCGATGCGCAGGAAGTTCTCGCATACGCGCGCGCCAAGCGCGAGCGCAAAGGATGCGACTGGATCGTTGCCAACTCCATCGATGCGATGGGAAGCGAGAACACGCGGTTGCAACTTGTTACCTCGAACGACGAAAGTTTCGAAGAATTCACCGGCGACAAGAGACTGGTCGCGCGCCGCCTGGTGGACCGCATTGCCGAGAGGTTTGCAAAAGCGTCATGATCGAAGTGGGCATTCAACGACTTCCCCACGGCGAGGGATTGCCGCTGCCGGACTATCATTCGAAAGGCGCCGCGGGAATGGATCTACACGCCGCCGTGGACGCGGCGATATCCCTGCAGCCGGGCAAGCGCGCATGCGTTCCCACCGGCGTTGCAATCGCCCTGCCCCCGGGACACGAAGCGCAGATTCGCCCGCGTTCGGGACTCGCACGCAAGCACGGCGTAAGCGTTTTGAACGCGCCCGGCACCATCGATTCCGATTACCGGGGCGAGTTGCAAGTGCTTCTCATTAACCACGGCGACGAGACGCTTGAAATCACCCGCGGCATGCGCATCGCCCAGCTCGTGCTGGCCCGCGTCGAACACATCAAATGGACCGAGCGGTTTGACCCGACAAGCGCGCGCGGCGACAAGGGCTTCGGCTCCACCGGCGGCGACATGGCCGGCGGCGACGTCCCGCTGGCCGCGTCCGACCGGGAAGGCGGTTCATAATGCTGCTTTCAACCAAAGCCGTCTCGACCCTCGAGGCAATTCTCGATATCGCGTGCAATGCGCGTCCCGACCCGGTGCGCTCAAGCGAAATCGCCGCGCGAATCGGACGGCCGCAGCGCTATCTCGAAAAAGTCATGCAGCAACTTGCAAACGAAGGCATCCTCAAGGGCGTTCGCGGACCCAAGGGCGGTTACATGCTCGCGCGCGAGCGCAGACGCATTCCCGTGGGCGAAATCCTGCGCATCGTCGCGGCCACGCAGACTTTCGGCCCCGACGGCAAACCCGCCAAAAGCAAAAACGTAAATTGCGGCATGACCATTCTCGAGAAAATCTGCGCGGAGGCGGAAACCGACTTCCTCGCGCGCCTCGACAACATCACCATTGAGGATCTCTGCGCCGAACAGGAAAACGCCGACACCAAAGGCTTCGACTTCACCATCTGACCCCTCCGAGATGATTTACGAAGACATCACCCAAACCATCGGCAACACTCCGCTTGTGCGCCTCAACCGGATGGCCCGGGAGGCAAACCTTGCCGGCGAGATTCTTCTCAAGCTTGAATTCTTCAACCCCATGTCGAGCGT
>JAPOUU010000034.1 GCA_026708505.1 Hyphomicrobiales bacterium
GCCAGGCGGTCGAGTATGGCGAACCGTTATTGATAATTGAATAAGCGGTTGACGCGAAAATGTTCAAAAAGGTTTTGATTGCCAACCGTGGCGAGATAGCCTTGCGGGTTCACCGCTCTTGCCGGGAGATGGGGATCGAGACGGTTGCGGTTCACTCGCTTGCGGATTCGGATGCAATGCACGTCCGTCTTGCCAACGAAAGCGTTTGTATCGGCCCGCCTCCCGCGGCGGATAGCTATCTCAATATCTCCGCGATATTGTCGGCGTGCCAGGTTTCGAGCGTTGACGCGGTTCATCCCGGCTACGGGTTTTTGTCCGAGAACGCATCCTTTGCCGAGATTCTCGAAGAGCACGGCATTGCGTTTATCGGACCCACCGCCGAGCATATTCGTTTGATGGGCGACAAAATTACCGCGCGCACGACAGCGAAGGATCTGGGGATTCCCGTTGTGCCGGGCTCGCCGGGCGCATTGCAAGACGCTGCCGAGGCGCGCGCGCTTGCCGAAGAGATTGGCTATCCGGTGATCGTGAAAGCCGCCGCGGGGGGAGGGGGCCGCGGGATGCAAGTGGTTCAGGGGGCGGGGGATTTGGAACAGGCGTTTTCGCTCGCCCGTGCGGAAGCCGGCGCCGCGTTCGGCGATTCTTCCGTTTACGTTGAGAAATACCTGCCCGCGCCGCGCCATATCGAGATCCAGGTCATGGGCGACGGGCGCGGAAAGGTTCTCCATCTCGGCGAGCGCGACTGCTCCATACAAAGAAGGCACCAGAAACTTTTCGAAGAAACGCCGTCTCCCGCCCTGAAATCCGGAGAGGGGGTGCGTCTGGGCGAATTGGTTGCCGAAGCGCTCGGACGTTTGTGCTACCGGGGAGCCGGCACTGTTGAGTTTTTGTATCAGGACGGCGAGTTCTACTTCATCGAAATGAACACGCGCTTGCAGGTCGAGCATCCCGTCACCGAAATGATAACGGGCATTGATTTGGTTCGGGAGCAGATTCGGGTTGCCGCGGGAGAGGAACTGTCCTTGTCGCAAGACGACATCCGCTTTAAAGGACACGCGGTTGAGTGCCGCATCAATGCCGAGGATCCCGACAGTTTTGCGCCCTCACCGGGTTTGGTCGAGCGGTTTCACGCGCCGGGAGGCTTAGGCGTTCGGATGGATTCGGGGCTGTATGCGGGGTTTCGGGTTCCTCCGTATTATGACAGCCTGATCGCCAAGTTGATTATCTACGGTGACGACCGCGACCATTGCCTGCTGCGTTTGAAAAGGGCTCTCTCGGAGATGGTCGTGGAGGGCGTCGATACCAGCATCCCGTTGTTTCAGCGTCTGCTGGGAGAGGATGTGTTTCTCTCCGGCGGGTATGACATTCACTGGCTTGAGCGGCATCTGGGGCTCAAGGAATAATTTTCCGCAAACGTGGAACTTGGTGGCACAACAAGACATGAACTGACCATCATAAATTAACTCCAAATCACTCCTCAATTAACACGAATCGGCGGTGGGGATTTTGGGAATCTCCTATGAGAAACAAGATTAACAATTGCTCCAGCTCTCACCCAGCCTTCGATTCGCTTGCTATTTTCAGTAAGCGATCGATATTAATATGCCGCTCAATGTGCTTACTCAGTATATCAAGTGTTTCTTCGACTTGTTGCTCGTAAGCCAGGTTAGTTGGCGTACGATTGCGTAACCGGTTTAGCCAGGCGTGGCGAAAACTATCGCCGGAAAAAATCCCGTGCAGATAACATCCTTCAATACGTCCGTCCGTGCTAACTTCTCCGTGTTGACGAGAAGGATTCTCCAGTATCAACATCGGCCGTGTTGTGTTTGTGGCAGTTTCGCCGATATGCATTTCGTAACCGCAGAGATCAACTCCGGTGTTATCTTTGCCTCGAACCTCTCGAAGGGTTTTGGTGGGTTGTAACAGAGTTTCGCTTTCCAGCAGACCGAGGCCGATACTTTCTCCAGCCTCTCCTTCGATTCCCTCACTATCGATGATGCGTTTTCCCAGCATTTGGTAACCGGCGCAGATTCCCAGGATGTGGCCGCCTCGGCGCCGGTGCGCGAGGATATCGATGTCCCAGCCCTGTTCGCGTATGAATGCTAGATCTGCTCGCGTTGCTTTGCTTCCGGGAAGGATAATGGCGTCAAGATTTCCGGGAAAGGCTTCGCCGGGTGATACAAACAAGAGCGATACATCGGTTTCTGCCAGTAACGGGTCAAAGTCATCGAAGTTTGCCATGCGCGCCAGTTTCGGCACCGCAATGCGAATCGCGCCTTCGCGATTGCGCGTGCTTGTGTTGATATCGAGACTGTCTTCGGCGGGAAGATTTGAGGCTTGCGGAAAGAAAGGAACCAGTCCGAGCGGTGCAAGACCGCTGTGCCGTTCGATGATATCCATGCCTTCGGTGAACAACTCAATATCTCCGCGAAATCGGTTGACGATGAATCCGCGCATGTGTTTTTGATCATCAGCATCAAGCAGTTGCATTGTTCCCACAATTGAGGCAATGACGCCGCCGCGTTCGATATCTCCAATCAACACGCTATTCACGCCTGCGGCTTTTGCAAAACCCATGTTTGCGATGTCGTTGGTGCGCAGGTTCACTTCGGCGGGAGAGCCCGCTCCTTCGACTACGACGATATCCGATTCGCTTGCCAGCTCGCGATAGCTTTCCAGCACGGTTGGTAGAAACTCTTGAGCGCGTTGGTGGTACTCCCGCGCGGACATCGCGCCAACGACTTCGCCGCGCACGACCAGTTGCGCTTCCGACTCTCCTTGGGGTTTTAGCAGCACGGGATTCATCACGCTTGCGGAAGGCACGCCGCATGCACGTGCCTGGAGCGCCTGGGCGCGTCCGATCTCTCCGCCTTCGATGGTAACGGCGGCATTGTTGGACATATTTTGAGGCTTGAACGGGCGCACCCGCAGCCCCCGGCGCACAAGGGCTCGGCACAGCCCCGTTGCAAGCAGAGATTTCCCTGCGTTTGAGCAAGTTCCCATGAGCATTATTGCAGACATTGCGCGAGTATACATCAGGGAGGCGGTGTGTGACATGCTTGCTTGAAGGCGCAAGGCAGAGTAGTTTTCTCTCATGAGTGCGATGCCCGAACCGAGTTTCCAACAGATTATCCTGACCTTGCAGACTTACTGGTCCGGGAAGGGGTGCGCGCTTTTGCAACCCTATGATATGGAGGTCGGCGCCGGGACATTTCATCCGGCAACGGCGCTGCGCGCGCTGGGGCCGAAGCCTTGGAAGGCCGCCTACGTTCAACCGAGCCGCCGTCCCGCCGATGGCAGATATGGAGAGAATCCGAATCGCTTGCAGCATTATTACCAGTTCCAGGTGATAATGAAGCCTTCGCCGGAGGATCTTCAGGATCTCTATCTTGGATCGTTGCGCGAGTTGGGACTCGACCCGTCCGTTCACGATATCCGTTTTCTTGAAGATGACTGGGAGAGTCCGACGCTGGGAGCGGCAGGACTTGGTTGGGAAGTTTGGTGCGACGGGATGGAGATTTCGCAATTCACTTACTTTCAACAGGTCGGAGGTTTTGAGTGCAAACCGGTTTCGGGCGAGATTACCTACGGACTTGAGCGTCTCGCGATGTTTCTCCAGGGCGTTGAGAATGTTTTCGATCTCAATTTCAACGGCGAGATGCGTTATCGTGATGTTTTTCTTGAGAGCGAACGTCAATATTCCCGCTGGAACTTCTCTAATGATGCAGAAGCGGCGAAACGATTACAGCAGCATTTCGAAGATGCTGAAACCGAATGCAAGCGCATTCTTGGGCAACCCGATCACGATACGGATAGCGGGCACGAGATTGTCATGGCGTATCCTGCGTATGACCAATGCATTAAAGCATCGCATTTGTTTAACATAATGGATGCGCGCGGGATGATATCGGTTTCGCAACGGCAGAATTATATCCAGCGTGTGCGCGATCTTGCCCGTCTTTGCGCCGAAGCGTTTTTGAAAACAACCGATAGCGGCGCGAGAGATTGAGCCATGTCGGAATTGTTATTGGAGTTTTTGTGCGAGGAACTCCCTCTCTGGGCGCAGCGTATCGGGAGGCGCGAACTGAATGAGCGCGTTGCCTCGCAATTAAGGGAGTTGGGTTTTTGGCGGGAACAGACTTGCGCGCGTGACTTCGCTACACCTAAACGTCTGTGCTTGACGGTTGATGGTTTGGCGGAGGAGATTCCTCCTCGCCAAGAGCGTCGCCGTGGTCCCCGTAAGAATGCTCCGGAGAAAGCCATTGAGGGTTTTTGCAAGTCTGCGGGTATTGAGCGCGCGCACTTACAAGAAGAAGGAGACTATCTCTACGCAACACTGGAATCGCCGGGTGAGCGTCTTGGCAAAGCGGTTGCACGCATTATTCCGGAGACGATTGGTAAGATCGGGTGGCAGAAATCAATGCGCTGGGGCGATGGAGAGTTTCGTTTCCCCCGGCCTTTGCGTTCGATGTTGTGTTTGGTTGACGGCGATGTTGTGAATTTCGAGATTGCCGGCGTTAAAAGTGGCGCACATACCTACGGGCATCGTTTCATGTCACCGAACGCTCTCAAAGTGAAGAGCTTTGCCGACTATGAAAAAAAATTGTCTGGCAACAAGGTCATTTTAGATTCGCAAGAGCGTATTGATAGAATTATTTTCGAGAGTAAAAAGTTGGCCGAGAAACAAGGTGTTCGCTTGAATGAAAACGCGTCTCTGCTGGCGGAGATAGCCGCTTTGAGCGAGCATCCCGTTCCTGTTTTATGCAGCATAGGCGAGGAATACATGAATCTCCCCGATGAGGTTTTGTGCGAGGTTATCGAGGGTCAACAAAAATATCTCACTACCTGCAAAAAGGGTAGCGATGCGCTTGCGCCTTTTTGTATTGCTGTCGCCGATATGGAGACCGAGGATGCCGGTGCCACCATCCGTCGTGGTAATGAAAGAGTTCTCCGTGCCCGTCTTGCCGATGCCGATTTCTTTTACAAAAGAGATGTAGAAAAATGGAAGCAAAAGGGCGCGCATGAGAAGCTTTTGGAAGAGCTTCAGGGTGTCACTTTTTATGACTCGGTCTCCATGAAGAATAAAGTCCGCGATATAGAGCAGATGGCTTTGTCGCTGCGTGACAATTTTCCTTCTCTCGCCAAGCAGAAAGATGCCGAAAAGCTGATTTTACAGACCGTGCAATTTGCAAAACTCGATTTGTCGAGCGAAATGGTCCGGGAGTTTCCCAAGTTACAAGGTGTTATGGGAGGTGAATACACGCGCTGTATTGATGTCTCTGAAACAGTTGGTCTTGCCATCAAAGAGCAGTACCGGCCGCAGGGTTTTGAAGATTCCATTCCGGAAACGGAATTGGGCCGGTGTATTTCTTTGTCCGACAAATTAGTAACCGTGGAAATTCTTTGGCAGCATGAAAGTGCGCACCCAAGCGGCGCAGGGGACCCTCATGGATTACGACGTGCAGCATTGGGTATAATCCGAATCTTGCTTGAGGCTGAAGTCGCGTTTTCAATGAAAGATTATGTGCGGGGTTTGGGTAAATCCGGTTTGGTTGACTCTTTATTTCAATTCTTTATCGAGCGTCTCAAAGTTTACTTGCGCCAGCGCAAAAATCTGCGTCCTGATGTCGTTGATGCGGTATTGTTTCACTCCGATGATTTGCTGGAAATCTACCGTCGCGCAGAAGCTCTCGCATCTTATTTTCCCGACACGCAGGAGGGTCAAGCGGTGCTGAAGGGCTATAAACGCGCCGCCAATATATTGCGCGATGAGGGTGTTGCTCTTGATGCACCCGCGCCGGACGAAAGCCTTCTCAAAGAGCAGTCTGAAAAAAAACTCCATCGCGGTATCATTGATGCAGACCGAGGCATCACCACCGCTATGGATTTCGACTATTACAAACGCACAATCAGTTATTACAAGCGCATTGTGGACAATTATAACCGCGCCGCGGACGATTACAAGCGCGTCTTGGACAATTACAAGCTAGATAATTACAAGCGTGCCGCGGACGATTACAAGCGCGTCTTGGACAATTACAAGCTAGATAATTACAAGCGTGCCGCGGACGATTACAACCGCGTCTTGGATAATTACAATCTAGATAATTACAAGCAAGTCGTGGACAATTACAAGCAAGCCGTGGACGATTACAAGCGCGCCTTGGATGGCCATGAGTTAAACAATTACAAGCGCATTGTGAACAATTGCAAGCGCGTTGTGGATGTTTGTAAGCGCGCCTTGGACGATTACAAATTAGACAATTACAAGCGCGCCTTGGACGATTACAAGCGTGCTGTGGAAGTTTGCGCTCGCCTGCGTGGTCCTATTGACGATTTCCTTAATCGGGTTCGCGTCAATGCCAAGGATGCAAGTTTGCGTGATAATCGCCTTCGACTCCTCCGCCAAACTTGTCGTACATTAGATAGAGTGGCGGATTTTTCCAAGATTAGTGAAAAATAATTCCGATGAATAGTAAGTGGATATACGAGTTTGGTGTGGGTATGGATGCTCCTCCCGTCGAAGCCGATGTCGCCTTGTTGGGGGCGAAGGGCGACTCGTTGGTGCAGATGAGCGGATTGGGTTTGCCGGTTCCTCCGGGTTTTATCATTACAGCCGGAGCGAGCCTTGTGTATTGCGATACGGGGCAGCGTCCCCAAGGCCTAGAGGACCAGGTTAGAGAGGCTTGGGAGCGCCTTGATGCCCATTTGCTCGGTTTAAGCCGTCCGGCATTGGTGTCGGTTCGTTGCGGTTCCGGTGATTTGATTCCGGGCTTGATGGATTCGGTTTTGAATCTTGGCATTAGCGACGAGAATGTTGAGGAACTTGCGGGGATGAGCGACTCGCGAGATTTTGCGTTTGATGCATATCGTCGCTTTGTTGAGATGTATGGAGACGCGGTGCTGGGGGTTGAGAGACGCCACTTCGAAGAGATATTGGAGTCGTATAAGGAACGTCACGAACTTGATCACGATACGGATTTACGCGCTCGTGACTGGAAAGCTCTTGTGAAGGCGTACCGGAAGATGATTCACAAGAACGCCGGTGTGGATTTCCCGCGCACCCGGGAGGAGCAATTGTGGGGCGCGATAGACGCCGCGATGCGTTCGTGCGGCAATGCCCGTGCGCGCGGGTATTGTCAGGCGCAAGGAGTTGATTGTTCAACGGCCGTGATCATTCAGGCGATGGTGTTCGGCAACATCGGAGAGGACAGCGCGACAGGATTTTTCTCGAGCCGCGATGTTGTGAGTGGCGAGCGGCACTTGCGCGGACAGTTTCTGCGCGATTCGCAAGGTGACGACATAGCCGAGAATGCACGCTCGCCGCTGCCGTTATGCGCGGACGGAGATGTGCCGCTCGGACGCTCCCTGGAGGAAACAATGCCGCAGGCCTTCGCCACATTGCAGGATGCGGCGGAGAAACTTGAGCGCCATTATCGCGACATGGTTGAGGTCGCCTTTGCGATAGAGCGCGGCGAGGTTTGGCTTTTGGAGTCGTTGCGTGGCGACCGTTCGACGCGTGCCGCAGTTAAGATTGCGGTTGATATGGTTGAGGAAGGGCTGTCGACCCGTTCTGAAGCGGTATTGAAGATAGAGCCTTCATCGTTGCAACAGTTGCTGCACCCCATGCTGGATGCGGACGCGGAATATGAGGTTTTGGCGCGCGGGCTGGCAGCGTCTCCGGGAGCGGTGAGCGGCGCGATAGTGTTCAGCGCCGACGATGCCGAGGCATTTGAGCGGCAAGGGCACAAGGTGATATTTGTCCGGCGGGAGACGTCGCCGGAGGACATACGCGGAATGCAGGCATCGGCGGGAATAGTGACGACCCGTGGAGGAATAACGAGTCATGCGGCGGTGATAGCGCGTGGAATGGGACGTCCGTGCGTGTGCGGTGCAAGGGCGTTGCGTATAGACGAAAAGGGGGAGGCGTTGTATGCGGGTTCGCGCAAATTGGAGCGCGGCGCGATGATTACGATTGACGGAAGTTCGGGTGAAGTTATCTTGGGCAAGGTTGCGCGGATTCAGCCGGAGTTTTCCGGTGAGTTGAAGCGTTTGATGAATTGGGCGGACGGTTATCGTCGGATGGGGGTTCGTGCGAACGCGGACACGCTGACGGATGCAAGCCTTGCCCTTGAGTTTGGTGCCGAGGGCATAGGCCTGTGTCGCACGGAGCACATGTTCCTGGACGAGGAGCGGATCCTTGCGGTTTGGCAGATGATATTGACCCGCTCGGCACAAGCGCGCCAGGAGGTTCTTGAAAAACTCTTGCCGATGCAACGCGAGGATTTGATTGAGTTGTTTGAGTTAATGGCGGGTTTGCCGGTGACAATTCGCTTGTTGGATCCGCCCTTGCATGAGTTTCTGCCGCGCCGGGAGGAGGAACAGAAACGCATGGCGGACGCATCGGGTGTGAATCTGGATAATGTGCGCAGACGAATTGCGGAGTTGCGCGAGTCGAATCCGATGCTGGGACATCGAGGCTGCCGCTTGGGAATCACATATCCCGAAATCTACGAAATGCAGGCGCGTGCGATATTCGAAGCTGCCGCGGAAGCATCGAAGAAGACCGGATCCGCGGTTGAAATGGAGATTATGATTCCGCTTGTTGCGTTGAAACGCGAGCTGGAAATTTTGAAGAAGCGCATTAATAGCGTTGCCGAGGAAGTGCGAACGGAAACGGGACTTCCTCTGCCGTATAAAGTCGGCGCAATGATTGAGTTGCCCCGCGCGGCATTGCGTGCTTCCGAGATTGCCGGTCTCGCAGATTTCTTTTCATTCGGCACGAACGACTTGACGCAAACGGTTTTTGGAATCAGCCGTGACGATGCCTTGGGTTTTCTCGGAGCTTATTCGCGCGAGGGTATTCTCGAGCAAGATCCGTTCGTCTCGATTGACCAAAACGGCGTTGGTGAGCTGATACGTCTTGCGGTCGAGCGCGGACGCAAGGAGCGTGCAGACATCATCCTTGGCATCTGCGGCGAGCATGGGGGTGATCCGGCATCAATAGAATTTTGCGAACGCTTGGGGCTTGAGTATGTCTCTTGTTCTCCTTACCGTGCACCGATTGCGAGGCTTGCAGCGGCGCAAGCGAAGCTTCGCGCCACCGGCAATTAGGCGGGCCCGAGTATGGAAGGAGCACTTTGGGGACTGGGAGCGGCGTTTGGTTTCGGCGTCGGAGACTTCATCGCACGCTTTACTTCGCGCCGGATGGGCGCGGAGCTGTCGCTATTGGTTGTAATTTTTTTGGGTTTTGCCGGTTTTAGCGTTTGGTTGTTTTGGCCCACGGCAAACTTGTTGCAGGAAAGCGACTTCTACAATTTTTTCACCGGGAGAGGTTTGCTGTTTGCAATTGCAGCAGGCGCGACCAACGTCTTCGGCCTGCTTGCGTTGTATAAAGCTCTTGCGCGCGGACCTGTGTCCTTGGCCGCTCCGATTGTTTCTGCCTATCCCGCCGTTGTCCTGTTGTATCTGTTGCCGTTCGGGTTTGTTCCCGGCGCGGTGCAATTGTTTGGCATTGTTGCAACGCTTGGCGGCGTTGCGCTGCTTTCTCGTCTTGCGGAATCGCAAGAACAGACACAGGACGGAGATTCCCAAAAGTCGCACGCTTCCACCATTCGAATTTCCCTTGTTTCGATGTGCTTGGTCGCGCTGGGAGTTTTGTTTTCCCAGGAGGTCGCCTTGTTGCACGGGCCAATTCTCTCGACGTGGGCGATGCGCGGTTTTGGTCTTTTATTCATCCTTGTGTGGATCTTGCGCTTCCATCGCGACGACTTTGCCCGCACCAGCCTTGCTCCCCAAGGCATCCGAATCGCCCTGATTGCACAGGCCGCCCTTGAAGCCGCGGGCAACCTGTTTTTGCTGCTGTCGAGTGAGGGTGACGGTCGGCCTCTGGCTGCCGTTTTCGCTTCCACTTTTGCGGTTGTGGTCGTGTTGCTCGGCTGGATTGTCCTGCGGGAACGAATCACTTTCGCACAGTGGATATCAATGGCGGTAATCCTGCTCGGGGTGATGATTCTTTCAGCGGTACAGCCGCTATAGCCGACGCAAATGCAAGATATTTTATCACATAAAACTTTTGTGAAATAAACCGAATCCCTTGCCCTCAAGGCTCGTTCGGGCTAGGATTTCCCCATCGTGCCATCTGTCAGATTTTTTGTAATAGGAGTGGAATGAGCAATATGAGACTCTCGCACTTGCTCTCTGTTGACGCCTTTGTTGCCGCTATCGTGATTGTCGGGGTAGCGTTTGGGTTGATGTGGCAGGAAGAGAAAGAAGATGAGGTGATGTCGATAGCCCAGGCGCATATCGACACTTATCAGCAAACGGAGGCTTCCCCTGCGGAAGCGGACACGTTGCTATCGCCACGCCAGCCTTTCCAGAATGTCTCCGAGGAAGATCAGGTATGTTTGGCTCAAGCCATTTACTTTGAGGCTCGCGGGGAGTCCGTGGACGGACAGCAGGCGGTTGGGGATGTGGTCTTGAACCGTGTTCTTAGCGAATCGTATCCGGACAGCGTCTGCGGCGTGGTTTGGCAGGGAGCACCCCGGTACGGTGGTCGGCCGGACCGGTTGTTCAGGTGCCAGTTTTCGTTTGCGTGTGACGGGCTCTCGGAAACTCCGTACAACAAACCTGCGTGGGACCAGGCCATGGAGATTGCACGGGAAATGTTGTACACAGGCATGAGAGGTTCTTTGCATGACAATGTGCTGTATTACCATGCGGAATATGTCTCGCCGGATTGGGCGCGGGCGATGTCCCAAGTTGCGCAAATCGGCAAGCACGTCTTTTACACCAAAGAGCAACGCCGTCCCGAAAAAACCACTCCGGGTTAAAGAAATCGTTGCAATCAGGCGCGTTTAAGCGCATCTTTCAGGACATTATGCATTCCTTTCGAAGCCATAATTGTAATGAACTCACTCTCAAGAATGACGGGGAGCAGGTTCGCTTGTCCGGATGGCTGCACCGCAAGCGTGACCACGGCGGCCTGTTATTCTTGGACTTGCGCGACCACTACGGCATAACCCAGTGTGTTCTTGAGCCCGAAGACGAATGCTTTGAGCTTGCCTGCGACATACCACCCGAATCGGTCGTGCGGGTGAACGGCAAGGTGGTAAAGCGTGATGCGGAGACCGTCAATAAAGACATTCCCACAGGCGAGGTGGAAGTGCGCGTCGAGAATCTCGACATACTGTCCCGCGCTGAAACCTTGCCGTTGCCCGTGTTCGGCGAGCCGCCTTTCCCGGAAGATATTCGCCTGCAATATCGCTTTCTCGATCTTCGGCGCGCCTCCATGCATCGCAACATCGTGCTACGCTCGAAAATCGTCTCCTCGATAAGGGAAAGGATGACGCGCACGGGGTTTCTCGAATACCAAACACCGATACTTACGGCATCTTCGCCGGAAGGCGCTCGAGACTTCCTTGTTCCGTCCAGAATGCATCCGGGGAAGTTCTATGCTCTCCCCCAGGCGCCGCAGCAATTTAAGCAACTCACCATGATTGCCGGCTTTGATAGATACTTTCAAATCGCGCCCTGTTTTCGTGACGAGGATGCCCGCGCCGACAGGTCTCCGGGAGAGTTCTACCAACTCGATATCGAGATGAGTTTCGTTGAGCAACAAGAAGTCTTTGATGCCCTTGAGCCCGTGTTGCTTGGATTGTTCGAAGAGTTCGCCGACGGACGGGAAGTCCGCAAAACGTTTCCGAAGATTCCCTACCGTGAAGCTTTGGCAAAATACGGATCGGACAAGCCCGATTTGCGCAATCCGATTGAGATTGTCGAAGTTGGCGACTGTTTTACGCAGGAGGGCGTGGAATTTCGCGCTTTCCGCGGCGTGGTCGAAGCAGGCGGAGTCGTGCGCGGCATTCCCGCGCCGAACGCCGCCAAGCAACCGCGCGCTTTCTTTGACCGCATCGACAAGTGGGCTCGCGACGAGATGGGCGCGCAAGGCTTGGGCTATATCATCTTCGAAGAGGGGGAGGGCGGTTCACTTGCGGGCAAGGGGCCGATAGCGAAATTTTTGACCGATGAAGTTTTAAAAACAATGTCCTCGCGCGCCGGTATCGGTGCGGGCGACGCCATCTTCTTTGCGTGCAACACGGAAGCGGAAGCAAACATTTTAGCGGGAGCGGCTCGCGATCGCATTGGCCGCGAACTGGAATTGATAGACGATAACGCTTTCGCTTTTTGCTGGATTGTCGATTATCCCCTCTATGAATGGAGCGAAACCGAGAAACAAATCGTCTTTTCGCACAATCCTTTCTCGATGCCGCAGGGAGGGCTGGAGGCACTGGAAGGCGATCCTTTATCCGTGCTGGCGTTTCAATATGATGTTGTATGCAACGGGGTTGAACTGTCCTCGGGAGCCATTCGCAACCATGATGTCCAGATAATGTATAAGGCGTTCGAGATTGCCGGTTACGGACGAGAACAGGTCGAGGAACGCTTTGGCGGAATGTTGCGTGCGCTGCAATACGGCGTTCCGCCGCACGGCGGGATCGCTCCGGGCCTGGATCGAATCGTAATGCTCTTGGCGGGAGTCGAGAACTTGCGGGAAGTGACGATGTTTCCGATGAATCAACGTGGTGAAGATTTGCTGATGGGGGCGCCTTGCGAGGTTGAGGACGAGCAGTTAAAAATTCTACATTTGCGTCGCACTCCCCGTCCGAAGACATAGGGAGCGGTTGCTCTCAAGCGGGGCATGTCTTTGAAATTCTAAGCGCCCGCAGCATCCTTTATCCGGGCAAAGCTTTCCTCCCGCCCCAGGACCGCCAGGACATCGAATATCCCCGGTGAAACCGCTCCGCCCGTCAGCGCGGCACGAAGAGGCTGTGCGACTTTTCCCATCTTCATGCCTTCTTCCTCAACAAAAGCCCGAAATTCCTTTTCCAAGTTTTCAACATTCCAATCTGCAACGGATCCCAGCCGCTCGTGCAAGCGTTTCAACATTTCACGCGCTCCGTCTTTTTCCAATAGCGCCGTCGCCTTTTCATCCATCTCCAGGGGACGTTCGCGAAACAGGAAATTTCCGCCGGATAAAACCTCTTTTAAATTTGCAGCGCGCAACTTCAGCGCCGGCATCAACGCCGACAAGCGTTCGCGTTGCAATGCGGTGACCTCGCGGCCGTCCAAACGCAAAACCTCCTTGCATAAAACGTCATCATCCATCGAACGAATATACAAACCATTCAAGTGCGACAGTTTTGCCGCGTCAAAGCGCGCCGGGGACTTGCCGACCCCTTCAAGTGAAAACCACGATACTGCGTCTTCGCGCGAAAATATCTCGTCATTCCCGTGACTCCATCCCAGCCGCGCCAGATAATTGCACAGGGCATCCGGCAGGTAGCCTTCCTCACGATAGGCGTCTATTCCCATCGCTCCGTGCCGCTTGGATAGTTTTGCACCGTCCGAGCCGTGTATCAGCGGAATATGCGCAAAGGCGGGAATGTCCCAGTCCAGTGCTCGGTAAATTCGCCACTGCTTGGCCGCGTTCGTCAAATGATCCTCTCCGCGAATGATGTGCGATATGTTCATGTCATGGTCATCCACGACAACGCTTAACATATAGGTCGGCGTGTCATCCGCGCGTAGCAATACCAGATCATCCAGTTCCGACTCTGATATCGAAATTTTTCCGCGAATCAGGTCTTCAAATTCGCACACGCCCTTTTCATCACCGCGAAAGCGAATAACCGAAGGCGCACTTGATGGGGTGGAGCTGTCACGGTCGCGGCAACGTCCGTCGTAACGCGTCGGTTTCCCCTCGGCGCGGGCGCGTTCGCGCATTTCTTCCAATTCTTCCGGTGTGCAGTAGCAACGATAGGCATGACCTGCTTCCAGCAATTTATAGGCAATCTCGCGGTGACGCTCGAGGCGTTGTGATTGATAAACGACATCGCCGTCCAAATCGATGTTGAGCCAGCGCAAGTCCTCCAGAATTGCTTTTGTAATATTTTCATCCGAGCGGGCGCGGTCGGTATCTTCAATCCGCAGCAGGAATTTTCCGCCATGGTGGCGCGAGAACAGCCAGTTGAACAAGGCCGTACGTGCACCGCCAATATGCAGTAGTCCCGTTGGAGAGGGGGCAAAGCGCGTTATAATCATCAATCAGATCCAAGGTGTTAAACAAATAATCCGCGCCTACTATATCACGGGTGCGGCGTTATTGTTTGATTCTACGTTTTCGCGTTCGCGGCGTGCCAGCAACAGCAACCCCGGTTCCGGCAACGACATCCAATCGAGGCAAACGGCATCAAATTACGGGAATGCTCCAAAGGCGTTTCGGGCGAGGAACGTTCGGTCGGGAGTCGGCCGCTCCGTGCGTGTTAGTAGTTGCGCAGCAATCCGCACAGGCGTCCTTGTATGCGAACGCGATCCGGTGCAAGAATCTTGTTTTCATAGTCCGGATTTTCCGCGTGGAGCTCAATCATTCCGTTCTTGCGATAGATGCGCTTCAGCGTTGCTTCCGATTCGTCCACAAGAGCAACAACGACTTCGCCGTTGTTTGCATTCTCGCGGCGTTCTATCACCACGGTGTCGCCGTCCATAATGCCGATGCCCGTCATCGAATCACCGACAATCTGCAATGCAAAATGTTCACCCTTGCCGAGCATCTGCCCGGGAACCTGAACTTCCTGCGTGCCGTCTTCAATTGCCTCCAGGGGCGCACCCGCCGCAATCCGTCCCATCAGCGAGATTGAGATTGCCTCGGACAGGCTTGCACGTGCGGAGGACATGCTCGATGAAGCGTTTGCGCGCAGCGCGTCCATGGCCTTCGGCAGGACTTCCAGCGCACGGGCGCGGTTCTCCAGGCGAGCAATAAAGCCCTTCTCCTTCAATGCCATTACCATTCGGTGGACCCCGGACTTGGACTTCAGGCCCATCTCGTCCTTCATTTCGTCAAAGGACGGTGCGACGCCCGTCGATTCGATTCGGCGTTGAATTAACTCCAACAGACTACGTTGTTTTTTTGTCAGCATGATCATACCTCCAAAGATGCCAATTGGTTCTCATAAGGTTCTATAATAGTTCTTATACAGGGTCAAGGCATAATTTGAGGAGCGAGATAATCCTTCGCAGGGCGAGCCTTTTCTATCAATCCGCGAGCCTCCAAAAACCGCGCAAATGCCTCGTAACGGGCCGAATCGATTGCCCCGGGACGCAGGGCGAATCGAGGCAGGGTTTCATCCCATGCGAGGCGGTTGAGCTCGTTATCAAGGTCGTCCCGGTAGCCGGCGAACAGGTCCCAGCTCTCGCGCGGATGGTTGATGAGGTAGATAACCCCGCGCTCCAGCGCCCGAACAAAGGCGGCCATCTCTTCGCTCCCGGCACGTGATTCGTGGGTGACCACGATCAACTCGTCGTAGGTCGGCACGCCCTCTTCCTCCAAGAAGAAGGTTTTGCCTTCGCGCCCTTCCAGCATCAGTTTTACCGGCTCAAAGTTGCGGAATGCTCCTATCACCGCATCGACGCGTCCGCTCAACAATGCCGGAACGATCGAGAAATGAATGTCCACGGTCTCGACATCATCAAGGCTCAAGCCGTGACGCTCGAGCACCGTTGCCAGCAATGCATCCTCGAAGCCTGCGAGCGAATAACCAACCTTGCGGCCGCGCAAGTCGACAATCTCGTTAACATCACCATCGGCCAGCACCACAATCGAATTCAGCGGCGTTGCAACCAGCGTTGCTATCGAGCGCAACGGCAACCCTTTATCCACATGCAAATGCAACTGCGGCTGATAAGAAATGCCTACATCCATCTCGCCCGTAGCAACCAGTTTCGGAGGGTCGTTGGGGTCGCCGGGCTCTATCAGTTCAACCTGCAGGCCTTCATCGGCAAAGTAACCCCTCTCGAGGGCGACAACCAGCGGTGCGTGATCGGGATTCACAAACCAGTCCAGTATTACCCTCATCCGTTCCTGTGCGCTTGCATGCGGGGCCGTTAACACCAGCGCAAACAAGACAAGCAAGAAAAATGTCCTATTAATCATGTGTTTCTTCCTCGTTACTCCACGTTACAATTCGCCGTAAAACCGCATCTACAAGCCAATACAATACCACAGCCATTACTGCCAAACTTAACAGTGCCGCAAACATCAAGTCGATCTCGACGCGTGCATTCGAGCGCAGCATAATATAACCCAAGCCCGCTCCCGAACCAACCCATTCGCCGACAATTGCACCTATCGGTGCCGTCGCAGCCGCTATCCGCAAGCCCGATGCCGCACTCGGCAAGGCGCTTGGCAGGCGTACCAGCAACAATATCCGCAAACGCGAACGCCAACCCGATTGTTTTGACGTCATCATCTGTGACATCTCGATTATTGAACGTGGTGTTCGTCGCAGGCCGTCATAAAAGCTTGCGCACACTGGAAAGAATATAATTAAACTTGCCATCGCAACTTTTGATGCCATTCCGTAGCCAAGCCATAAAATCAATATAGGCGCCAGCGCAAACACCGGTAACGCCTGGCTCGCCACCAATAGCGGTAACAGCCATAGGCGCGCGCCCCTGTACATCATTAGCAACGATGCGCTCAATGCTCCGAAGATGATGCCCAGCAGCATTCCCAAAAGAATCTCCGCCAATGTGACCGCGGCGTTGTTGAGGAGCAGAGCCGAATTGTCTCCCCATGCCTTCAGCACCGCAAAAGGTCCCGGCAGGATGTAGTCGGGAATGTCCGCAAGGCGAACAATCACGCTCCATACCGCCAGTAGAATCAGCAGTAGAATCAGTATGCGGGTGGATTTTCTCATGTCGCCAACCGCTCCAGCAGCTTTGCGTGGAGTTCCTGCTGTTCGTGGGAGTCGAGGTTGCGCGGAGCCGGCGTGCTCGGAGCGGGGATGCTCTCCAGGCGAGCCGGCGTCCCCCGTAGCAGCATTATCTCATCACCCATGCGCAGCGCTTCCAGCGGGTCATGTGTCACCAACAAGCACGTTCGCCCGCTCAACAATTCCGCCGCGCGATGCTGTAAACGCCAGCGTGTTATCGCGTCCAGAGAGGCAAAAGGCTCATCCATCAATACAATGGAACAAGGTTCATACAACGCTCTTGCCAGGGAGACTCTCTGCTTCATGCCGCCGGAAAAGGTCGTGATCCTCGAATCGGCACGATCGAGCAACCCGACGCAATCCAATAGTGCAAGGGCGCGTTCGTGTTCGGGAGTCTCACCTCGCAGGCGCGAACCGATAGTTATATTCTCCAGTGCGCTCGCCCAGGGGAGAAGCGGGTTGGTCTGTTCCATCAAGGTGACGGCGCCAACGCGGTCGCGTCCGTCCGTGAGACGGATGTCTCCACGCCAGGTTATGTCTTTCCCGCGTGCAGCCGTTGGCGACAATCCCGCAAGTAAACGCAACAGCGAAGTTTTGCCGCAACCGCTCCTTCCCAGCAACACGACAATTTTCCCTGCCGGAAGTTGCAGGTCGAGATCCTCGAACACGATGTTCTTGCCGAAGGCAATTCCGCCGCCACGCATCTCCATGCCGGGAGTATTTCCAAAGTCCGAAATCTTCATGGCCAAATCTTATAGGAAAATCCGCCAAAAATGTGATAGTCTCGGCGCAAATCAAATTCCAAGAAGTTCGGGACATGGCGCAGCCTGGTAGCGCACCTGCTTTGGGAGCAGGGGGTCGCAGGTTCAAATCCTGCTGTCCCGACCAAATCCCCTTCTGAGGACAGACAGGTTTGTCGCTGTTTTTGGACAAAATATCGTCCGTGATGTCTCATTGGCTTTTTATGACGAAGAACTGAAAGCCGCTTACAGGCTTCCGCTGAGTGTAATCAGAAACAGCTGCATCGCCACCATGAAGAAAATTACACCGATGATTAAATGGATAAATCGACTGTAATTTTCGTAAATGAGCACCAATCCCTTATTGGAAAATAAAACGGCGTATCCGCAAAAGACGATAATTCCTAATAGGCCGCATATAATCAAAATTATATGCGGTGGCAGTTTGACGCCTTTATCAATATCCAGCGCAGATACCAAAATTGTTGTCCATACCAAAAAAGCTTTAGGGTTTGTAAGGTGTATCATTAATCCACGGATAAAATAATTCGCATTGGAGATTGTTTTAAATCTTGAATCTGAACTTTTGTTTTGCATGCCGGAAACAAACTTATGTATATTTGCATATCCCAGCCAGGACATATAAATCGCCCCCAGAAATCCTAAAATTCTTATCGAAAGCGGAAACTGATTCATGATTTGGACTAAACCTGTAAAGGTAGTTATGCCCCAAATTATAGATCCGGTGACAACGCCGACGGAAAATACAACGCTCTTACTCCTTCCGTTCTCCAGAGCAATTTGCGCTATCGCTAAATTTGCGGGACCCGGCGATAAAACACCAAAAAAGTAAATCAAAAACGGCGCCAGTATGGCCAAACTGTTACTAATTACGGTATCACTCACTTTCAACGATTTTGGGGTAGCAATTCCTTTTTGATATCGATTTTCTAGTGCTAATTAAATCAAACTTTCGGTATAGAAAAGCATGCTCGTGAGCGTATTGTTAGTCATGATTTCGTGCCGGCCGCATTCTGAATGAATGCGGCTATTTCGGCGGCATCAGGTAATATCTCAAAAATTCTGTTTACCTTTCTTCCAGATTTATAGTGCACGAAAAAATCTTGTTGTATGTCCTCAAAGAGATTGGCAACATGGATGATGGCAAAGGTTTCATGCATGCGTGAGATATTTGGATCACGGGTAAATGCACCTTCTTGATATTGCCATGATTTTATTTCTTCCCGTATCTTATCTAAAATCTCATTTACTGTCTTGATTTCGTTGTCTTGCAGAGTGTCGCAACGAAAATAAAGAAAATCAAAAGCAAACATCCACATGGCAATTTCATCAGGGCTAATTCCTTTTCTGAAGAGAGAAGTGAGATAAATTAGCCATATACCAGCCTGTTTCGGGTTTTCGTCCATCCGCTCTAACAGAAAACATACCCGATAGAATCCCTCCAGTGTTTTCGGCATAATTGTAATTAATTTGTCTTTGTCTACCGCTTCTTGCAATTCACAGGAAAATTTGTTTGTATCAGAAAGTAGGTATTGAGTTTGTGCTTTCAGTAATATGTTTTTATTGTCGGTTGACGTAATGGCAGCTTTTAGGTTGCCGTGCCCTTCTTTTAGTATGCCCTCAAAAGTCGATTTAGGAACTCGAAAAGCAGTTCTGTTCCCCCATGCAGGAACTCCTGCTTCCTTCCCTTCATCCATTATCCATTTGGGTTCTATAAAAGCAAATCTCCCCCCTTCCTTTACCACATAAAAAAATTGTCTGTCTTGATGAGGGTATCGAACACCTTTGGACTTTTTACCCACTTTGGAAACCTTGAAATCGACAAAATCCAATTCTTTTATTTTTTCGGCATATTGAAATTCATACTGCATGGTTTTCCCGTTAGAATCTGTCGCAAGGTAGTCGGGTTGTTGCGTAACACCTCCTTTTGTCAGAAACCACAAATTTTTGTCTGCGCCATGCTTCTCGACCAATGCAGGTTTTAACAAATCCTGTAGAACAGGCAAAAACTCCAACTCCGCAATTGCTTTCTTCTTCATATCGTGACGATACTCACGAAAAGATCGAGCTTTTATATCAGAAGATTGAGCGTAAGTTATTTTTGCGTCTGGCATCAAAACAATCCGTCTTCGCTTATCATGTTCTTCAAACGAGATGCCGCAATGTCACAAAAGGATTTGTTTATTTCATAGCCTATACCGTTACGCTTCCACTCTGCTGCCGCTATCAAAGTTGTTCCGCTTCCTGCAAACGGATCTAAAATTGTTTCGCCGATATAAGAGTATGCCCTAATAAGGCGGGTTGGAAGTTCTACAGGAAATGGTGCAGCGTGATCCCTGTTGCGCCCACTCTTTTCCGGTTTCATTAACCACACGTCCGAGTTCTTAAGAGAAAGCCAAAATTCCTTATCCAACTTACTTTCTTTTTTCTGCTTGTCAGTGACATGGGCATACTTGCGAAAACTTGGTTTGGCTGGTTTCTCAAATTCCAAAATGGATTCGTGCATGTTGTTGATAAGTATGCCTCCGGGATCTGGATACGTTCCAAAATGTGCTCTTACGCCATTGGTTTTATGCCAGATTATATCCCGTTTGTGAATGAAGCCTATACTCTCACAAAGATCTATGCTTTTACCGACCAGATTTAGGGAGCGAAATGTTGTGCCCGTTCGAACAGGAAGATTCATGATATTGAGGAAAAATTTTCGACCGGGTGAAAGCGCTCTATAAGTCTCTCGCCACACATCTCCTATTTCCAGTAACCATTTTTCCAAGTCATGGACATTACCAAGATCACCCTTAGCATCTGAATACATTTTCGCATTGAAGTAAGGAGGAGAAGTGATGGCGAGATGAACAGAGCCATCTGGTAGAGCTTCCATGTTCCGGGAGTCGGAAGTAATGATTCTTTGTCGTGTTCCTTTGACAATAAGCGCGTTGTCTACAGTGGCGCTAGAGCTTTTAGTTTGGTTTGAAGAGAGTAGTAGACTTTTCCGCACTTCTTCAAGATTGAAACGATACTGACCAGAACCAGAACGAAAGGCAGGGATCTCTCCCGACCTGACCCGTTTGTGGATTTCGGCCACCGACAATCCTGTAAACGAAGCGACCTCTCCAACGGAAAGGTATTGCCGTTTTTCGTAGTCTACACCTGTTTCCATTGCAAAACTCCCTAAGTAAACCTCTCATCCATAATCATACACCATTTTCGGCCTAAGTCATTAGTGTCAATTTGAATATCTCATTATCTAATATTTGAATTGCCAGCCCTTGTGAATTTTTGGGGATATTTCCAAATATAGCCTTCTTCCATCAAACAATTTGCGGGTTTTGGGAGGATTCAACTTGGCATCCTTTGCGATAGCATCAGCCAATTTCGTCAGGGGTGCCCACACTGCTATTGGGGGCAACGGTTATCGGTTTTTGTTCTCTGCCCCCAATTTTGCCCCCAATTGCCTCAGATGCCAAACGATTATCGCAAACATTATGAGACAAATGTTTTTTGCCGTTTTTGGCGACAATTGGAGACTTCCAAACATCTCCATACATTAGCAGACGGGGGGTATGGTGGAGCCAAGGGGAGTCGAACCCCTGACCTCTTGAATGCCATTCAAGCGCTCTCCCAACTGAGCTATGGCCCCGAATTCATGCACTATCATAAGGCGTATATCGTCTTTCTTCAAGTGCTATCCGTATCAGCGCTATTGGAACAACGCTCGCAGGTCCAACCAACGGCTCCTTGTCTCTTATTGGAGAGAGGCAAATTCTTTAGAATACGTCACGCTACGGCGGCCTTAGCGCGGTAGTATTGCAGAATCAACTCGCTGGGAATCGGTGCATACCAACCTCCTATCTTGGCTGCAAGATGCCAAGGCCCCCCGGAAACATGAGTGAATTTCGACAACTGGGAAGATGAGAGTTCACTGTATTCGTTCCAAACTTCTTCCAGTAGTTCGATGTCTAACGGATCCTCAACATCTGGCATGTTCAGCAGAGGAACAGACACTTTCATGCCTTGGCGGCGAAAAGCCTGATAGATGTCTGTAATGACAGGGCCAAATCTCCAAGCTTGGATTTCATTTGAGAATAAAGGCGTATTCATCTTCTCGAGATGTTTTCCATGGGCAATGTAAGTCAATCTCAGAATTAGCATAATGGACAAAACACGATCATCCTGTTGAGCACGCTTTATGAGCCAGTTTGCAATCTGGCGAGCATCATATGTCACGATAGCATTACCTCCGATTTTCCTCGTTCTCCTTGCATCGAAGTGCGAGGGCGGATGGATATCGTGAGTTGCGGGTTGGTCAACATAGGAGAACACGTTGATCCCATCGTTTTTATCTCTTTTTGTAGAGTTTCCATGATGTTACGATGATACCATGCTAACGCATAAAACAAAAAAGAATTTTGATTGAATTTATACAACCATAAACAGAAAATAAATTTAGAGATACATCTCTTTCTTAGAATGTCATCCGCGCCAGTAGTTATGAAACAGTGTGCGTAAACCTGCCTCGCTTTGTTTGCGAGTCATAATTTTAAATGTAGAAAGATGCGGGATTCGAACGAGCAACCCGTGATTTTTACGGTTGTTGAAGTTGTCAAAGTGTGCCCATTCTCCCTTGCATCGTCCCCACCCAACAAGAACAGGTTGCGTCTCCTTGACATTGAGAATGCGACAAAGGGGAGGAAATATCGGTGTAGCCATGCCGATAACAAGGTTGGGTTTGACGCGCCGCAGAATGTCTCCCCAAATTTCTTCACCGAATTGAAGCGCAAATTTCTTTTCTTTTAAGCATTTCCATCTCGGTGAACGAAACGGCACAAAATTTCCCGTAAGCACGTCTTCAGAATCTTCCTTTATCTTCTCGAATAATGCACGAACCTGTTTTTGCAATGGATGTTCCCCAGGCTCGCATCCCCAATCATCATCGATAAAAGCATTTCCGCTCTTCCGGGCAAAATGGTGGTGGCGCGAAGATTCAGGGAAGCCCTTCCCCCCGGGATTAAGTCCGAGAAATGCAATCTTTGCCTTCTTCAAAGTTTTTTTCGGACTAGCAAAAATTCCCCAGCCATCATCGTTACCGCTGCACTTGTAAGCGGCATGAATACGCTGGTAAAGAGATTCGCAATAATCATCAATATCGTTCATTCTGCTTCATTCTAACACTTTGCGGGTGTCTTGAAATTATTATGTTCCAAGCATAAAATCCCGAAATGGCCATCCGCGAAATCCTCCATTTTCCGAACCCGTTACTCCACCAAGCCGCGAAGGAAGTGGAGGAGGTTACGCCCGAAATCCAGAAGCTCATGGACGACATGCTCGAGACCATGTACCACGCCAACGGAATCGGGCTTGCCGCCGTGCAAATTGGCGTTCACTTGCGTATTGCCGTCATTGATCTCGCCCGCGAAGATGAAACCGCAAAACCGCAATATTTCGTCAATCCGAAGCTCTCCAATTTCTCCGAGGAAATCAATACTTACCAAGAAGGATGCCTGTCCGTTTTGAATCCAAAACAGACCGACGACAATCCGGTGCCGAGCATCTACGAACCTGTGGATCGGCCAAAGACATGCCGCGTTGATTTTTTGGACTACAACGGGCAACCCCAACAACTCGAATGCGACGGACTCTTTGCAACCTGCATCCAGCACGAGGTCGATCACCTGGACGGCATCTTGTTTCTACAGAGACTGTCGCGCCTGAAGCAATCCATGATAGAAAAGAAATTACGCAAGGCTCACGCACGAGTGACGCGTAATACCTGATCATACGGCACCCATGCGCATCCTCTTCATGGGAACATCCAGTTTCGCGGCTGAAATTCTGCGCAGGCTCGCAGACGATGGGCAATTCGAAATCGTTGGCGTCTATGCCAAGCAACATAACAAGCCCGGAGCCGTTGTGCGTCTGGCGAAAGAGTTGAGAATCAAAGCTCTGCGAACGCCGAAAAGTTTCGATTCCGAGGAAGAACGTTTCATCAATGACCTTGCGCCCGATGTCGGGATTGCCGTGGACTACGGAATCAAACTGCCGCGCGAAATCCTGCAATTGCCAAAACACGGATTTATCAACGCTCATCCGTCGCTGCTGCCGCGGTGGCGGGGCGCCGCGCCCATCGAACGCGCAATCCTCGCGGGCGATAAGCGCACGGGCATCTGCATCATGGAGATGAGCGAAGCCCTTGATGAAGGTGCGGTTTTCTCTTGCGAGACTATTGATATCGACCCGAACGAGAATGCGGGAGAGTTGCGCCAACGGCTTGCACCTCTCGCCGCCGATGCCGCCGTGCGCGTGCTTGAAGAATTGCGCGAGGGGCGGGCACAGGCAAAGCCCCAATCCGGGGAGGGCGTCTGTTATGCGGAAAAGATGAAAAATTCCGAGGGGCGTATCGATTGGCATCTGTCGGCGGAGGAACTTCACCGGAGGATTCGAGCCTTTACGCCCGAGCCGGGTGCGTGGTTCGAGGCTTCTTTGGGCGGGAAAGCCGTGCGCGTGGGAATCCTTCGCGCCCGCGTGATCGAACAAGAGGGAGGTGCTCCCGCCGGAACCGTTCTGGGTGATGCTCTTCGTGTCGCGTGCGGCTCCGGCGCGTTGGAACTTCTCGAACTGCAACGGGAAGGCCGCAAACCCATGGAGGCGGATGCATTCCTGCGCGGGTTTTCTCTGCCATCAGGGACACGGCTGCCGTCCTCGGAAACATTGAGCAACTGATGCCGCGATACCGGTTACTTCTCGAATATGACGGCGGATGCTTTTGCGGATGGCAGTCGCAAGCGATGCCGTTACCGCAGGAGAGGGCGGCGCAGACACGCATCTCGGTGCAAGATACGTTGATACGGGCGGTCGAGGATTTCTGCGGCGAGAGGGTCGCTGTTGCCGGAGCCGGGCGAACCGATAGCGGAGTTCACGCGTTGGGACAAGTCGCGCATTTCGACTTGGAGCGGCAGGTCGATGGTTTGCGTTTGCGCGAGGCGTTGAACTTTCACTTGCGCGAGGTAGGTGTCGTCGTGCTTGAAGCCGGGGAAGCCGCCGCCGACTTCCATGCACGTTTTGATGCAACGGCGCGGCGTTATATTTATCGAATCTGTAATCGCCGGGCGTCCCCGATAATCGACCGGGGGCGCGTCTGGCATGTTAGAAAACCCCTTGATGCCGGGGCGATGGATGCGGCGGCGAAGCGTTTGCTCGGACAGCACGACTTCACGACTTTTCGCTCGACCCGCTGCCAGGCGAAATCGGCCGTCAAGACTCTCGACCGATTGGATGTGGTTCGGGAAGATTGTGAATTGCGCATATACGGACGCGCACGTTCGTTTCTTTACCACCAAATGCGCTCGATGGTCGGCGCGCTCAAACTTGTGGGGGAGGGGAAGTGGACCGGCGAGGACATCGCGCGCGCACTTGAGGCGCGCAGCCGTTCGGCTTGTCCGACGATAGCGCCGGCCGCAGGGCTTTATCTTGAGGCGGTGGAATACGACTAAACGAGCAAGGCGCTGTAGAGCAGGTCGAAAACGGTCGCCAACGCGCCCCACAACACCAAAACGCCGACGCTCGTAAGCCACTCCGTTTTCAGCAGCACTCGAATAACGCGCCAGAAAATCCAAAGCGCAACCAGCCAGAGCGCTATCAGCGGGAACGCCAGCAACGGCATCGCAAGCGTGACTTTAAAAAGCACCACCGGCAATAAAAACAACAGGCTTGCGGGGATGCTCGCCCAATTCCATCCGACAATGAAGCCGAGGTAATTTTCCTTGCGTCCCAGCATTGATGTCAGCGCGAACATTGCGGCCGGAAATGCCAGGAAATGGATCAGCGAAACGGTCATGCGTGTCCATAGAAAGAAGGTAAAAGAAATATTGAGCGTGTCTTGCGCGGCGATTCCCGGCGCGAGGAACTCGCGCAAGTGGGGATCGTGGGCGATGTCCCATTGGCTTGCACACAGCAGCGCAAACAGGGGCATCAGCACGATAAACGCAAAGAATGAATTTACGAAGCCGCGGGCGGAAACATCAAGCCCTCTTTGTGCGTTTGGTCTGTTGAGGCAGATGCCTGCGACGGCGCGCATTGATCCGTTGAACTCCTCCCAAAAGCCTCGCGTTGGATTCATGTGCGTTTTGTCCCGGCAAAATAACTGTCCAGCAATGCGCCGTAGATTTTACTGAGACGTTCGAGGTCTTCAACCGCAACGCATTCGTCGGCCTGGTGCATGGAACGTCCCACGAGCCCGAACTCCACCACGCGCCCGTACTCGCGAATAAAGCGCGCATCCGATGTGCCGCCGCCCGTCGATAGCGTCGGGCGCGATTGCACATGCGCGCCGATGGCGTCTTCCAGCAACGAGATCAGTCCTTCCGCCTTTCCCAAAAAGGGTTTTCCGCTTTCGGTAACATCCAGGTCATAAGTGCACTTTTCCGCATTTGCGACTTTGTCGAGAGCGCCGCGCAGCAATGTTTCCAGACTCTCGCGCGTGTGCCGGTCATTAAAGCGAATATTCATTCGTGCGCTCGCCTGCATTGGAATCACATTGTTTGCGGGATTGTTCGTGTCGATGGAAGTGCAGGTCAGCACGCTCGGTTGAAAGTTTTCGTTGCCGTCGTCCAGTTCCAGTGCGCACAACGCCGAAACCATGCGCGCGACGGCCTTGACGGGGTTTCGCGCCAGCTCCGGATATGCCGCATGGCCGGAAACGCCGTTCACGCGCAGGCGGAGGTTCAGACTTCCGCGCCGTCCGATCTTAATCGTATCGCCGAGATGTTCGCGGCAGGTCGGTTCTCCCACGAGGAAATCATCGATAACCTCGTCCTGCTCGCGCAGCCACTCCAACACCTTGACCGTGCCGTTGATAGCGGGACCTTCCTCGTCGCCGGCAATCAGCAGGGAGATGCTGCCCTGTTCGTGCGGGTCCCGTTGCGCTATCGCATGAACAAACGCGGCTATCGAGCCTTTCATGTCCACGGCGCCGCGCCCGAACAGATGGCCGTCACGGGTAACTCCCTCGAAAGGCGCAACGCTCCACTCGCTTGAATCTCCGGCCGGAACCACGTCCATGTGGCCGGCGAAACAAAAATGCGGTGCACCCTTGCCCCGGCGGGCGTAGAGGTTGTCGACGCGTTCGTCACCCTCGCCGAAATCAAGACGACGGCAGGTGAATCCCAAAACTTCCAGCAGATTCTCCAGATAGTTCAACGCATCGCCGACATCGGGCGTTACGCTCGGATAGCCAATCAGCGTGCGCGCAATTTCGACCGGGCTTTCGAGGTCATCGGGACGACTCATGGTTCAGCCCTCGCGCAGCAGCTCGTTGATGGAGGTTTTTGAGCGCGTGCGCGCGTCCACCGTTTTGACGATCACCGCGCACGCAAGAGAGACTCCGTCCTTGGGCGGCAGCGAGCCGGGAACGACGACGGAATAAGGCGGCACGTATCCGCGGTAAGTGGCACCGCTCTGCCTGTCGACAATCGTGCTCGATGCCGAGAGAAAGACTCCCATCGACAGCACCGCGCCTTCTCCGACGATGACGCCTTCGGCGACTTCGGAGCGTGCGCCGATGAAGCAGTCGTCTTCAATGATGACGGGATTGGCCTGCAGCGGCTCGAGCACGCCGCCGATTCCGGCGCCTCCGGAAATATGCACGCGCTTGCCTATCTGCGCGCAACTGCCAACGGTCGCCCAGGTGTCCACCATCGTGCCCTCGTCGACATAGGCGCCTAGATTGACAAAGCACGGCATCAACACGACTCCCGGAGCGATATAGGCGGAATGGCGCACGACGCAATCGGGCACGGCGCGAAAGCCCGCCTCCTGGAAGTTTGAGGCTTTCCATCCGGCGAATTTCGAGGACATTTTGTCCCACCAGCCGCCTTCTTGCGGCCCCCCGGAAAAGACGTGCATCTCGCTCAGCCGGAAGGACAGTAACACCGCTTTTTTGAGCCATTGGTGCACGACCCATCCGTAATTGTCGTCCGCACCGGTTTTTTCGGCGATGCGGAGGCGCCCCCCGTCCAGGGCATTGAGCGTCTCGTGGACCGCCTCGCGAATCTCGCCCTTTGTCGCGGGGGTGACCTCCTCGATGCTCTCAAAGGCATTTTCGATAATTGTGCGAAGTTGTTCTGTTTCCATGTTTCATCCTTGGGGTTTCTTTTCGGGTCTTTTGCGATAATATCAGGAAAAGTTTCAATACGCGAAAGAGGAAACACCATGGGTAAAGAACATCAAGGACTGGACGACCTCGCACGCCTGCTGACGGGGGTTGCGGGGCTGGCGAAGGGAATGGAGCGCGAGGTTGAAGACGCCCTGCGCAGACGCTTTGAGGAGTGGCTGGGCGAGGCGCATCCGGTCTCGCGGGAGGAGCATGACGCGGTGCTGGAGATGGCGCGACTGGCGCGCGAGGAGGCGACGGGCCTGCGCGAGGAGGTTGCCGCATTGCGCCGCCGCATCGAAGAGATTGAGGGCGGGAACAAGGGGGGCAAGGCAAAATGAGCGGGCGGAACAAGGAGATTTTGCCGCAGGTGGAAGCCGGGGATTTTTTCAAGGTGGACATTCGCCTCGGGCGCATTGTTGATGTGGCGGATTTTCCCGAGGCGCGCAAGCCCGCGTATAAATTACGCATCGATTTCGGCGAATCGATCGGCATGCGCAAATCTTCCGCCCAAATCACCACGCATTACAAAAAGGAGGATTTGCTCGGACGCAAGGTTTGGTGCGTGGTGAATTTCCCGCCGCGCCAGATCGGCCCCTTTGTCTCCGAGGTGCTGGTGCTTGGCGGCGAAGACGGAGAGGGCGCGATTGTGCTTGCCGGCATTGATGACGGCGACGGTTTTGATGTTCCCGTGGGGGCGTCGATGCTCTGATGGCCGAAGTGAAAAAACCGCATCTTCCCTCGGCGCCTGCAAGCGAGTCCTTTAAGCAGCAAGCGCGCGCGGCGTTTGAATCCCTGCGCGACAAGCTCTGCCGCCGCCTGGAGCAGTTCGAGTCGAGCGCGCGGTTTGAGCAGACGCCGTGGAAGCGGGCGGCGGAGCCGAAGCGGCCGGACCAGGGCGGCGGAGTTATGTCGATACTCTGCGGGGACGTGTTTGAGAAGGCCGGCGTGCATACTTCAACCGTTTACGGACAATTTTCGGAAGAGTTTCGCGACAGGATTCCCGGATGCGAAGACTCTCCCGACTTTTGGGCGAGCGGCGTTTCCCTGATTGTGCATCCGCGCTCGCCGCGCATTCCAACGGCGCATATGAACCTGCGCATGATAGCGACGGGGCGCAGCTGGCTCGGGGGCGGCGCGGATCTGACCCCGATGCTTGAGCGGCAGCGCAACAACGAGACGGAAGACGCCATCGCTTTTCATGGCGCGTTGCGCGGGGCCTGCGACAAGCACAATCCCGATTATTACGCCCGCTTTCAAGAATGGTGCAACACTTATTTTTTTCTGCCCCATCGCAACGAGGCGCGGGGCATTGGCGGAATCTTCTACGACTATCTCGATAGCGGCAAGCGAGAAGCCGACCTTGCCTTTGCCGAGGATGTCGGCGCGGCGTTTTTGCAGGTTTATCCGCAGATTGTCGAGGCGCATGTCGATGAAAAATGGAGCGAAGAAGAGCGTCTGGAACAATTGCACCGGCGCGGCCGTTATGTCGAATTCAATCTGCTCTACGACCGCGGCACCATCTTCGGTCTGCGCACCGGCGGGAATGTCGAGGCGATACTCTCGTCGCTTCCGCCGCTCGCGAGCTGGTCTTAAATCCCCCATGGGAAAAATCGCAACACTCGCATTGCTGTTGCTGCTTGCCGCGTGCGAGGAGCCGCTCGAGGAGCGCTTTCTTGCTTTGGGCGAAAAGTTCAATCCGGTGGGAGGCGAAGTTTCCCTCGCCATCATGTCGTGCGCTTTTGAGCGCGCCCTGGGCGAGATGGGGCATGAACGACTCGAGTCTTATGTCGTCCTGATGGAGGCGCGGGAGCAGGCGGATTCAAACATAGACGAAGATGTCCGCTTGGTATTGCAAGTGCGAAGGATTCTGCAAAACTGCGCGGCGGAGATTCTCATGCAGCAGTTGCCGGCGTAACAACCCGGCAATCAGGGAAGCGAACGCCGCCACATCCCTTGGTGCGCGTGCAACATGAACTCGCGCCAAATCTCCGCCGGGAGCGTGCCTCCGGTAATTCCCTGCATCGGCTTGCCGCTGTCGCGTCCGACCCAAACGACTGTGAGCATCTGCGCCGTATAGCCGACGAACCAGGCGTCCCGGGATTTTTGGCTTGTTCCCGTTTTGCCCGCCGCGGGACGTCTGCCCAGATGCGCCCGTTTGCCCGTGCCGTCTTCCAAAACCTTCATCATCATCCGGTTCATTTCGCGCAATTCCCGGTCGTCGAGCGCGCGACCGCCGCCGGATCCCGTGCGTTTGTAAAGAGTTGCACCGTTCGCCTCGCGCAATTCGAGAATGCCGTGGGGCGCAACGATATAACCGCCGTTGGCAAAGGGTGCATATGCGCTTGCCAGACTGAGGGGCGTAATCTCAAACACGCCCAGAGGCAAGGACGGTTCTGCACGCAACTCCTCCGTTATGCCCAGCCGCCTGGCCGCTTCAATAACGCGGTTGCGTCCGACCTCCTCGCTCAGCCGCACCGCAACGCTGTTGACCGACAGCGCGAGAGCTTCTTCGAGGGTGACTTCGCCGCGATAGTATCCGCCGTAGTTTTGCGGCTGCCATCCGTCGACCGAAACGGGAGCGTCCAGCCGCTTGCTGTTTGCCGAGAGTCCCGACTCTACCGCGGCAAGATAGACCACCGGCTTGAACGCTGATCCCGGTTGCCTGTGCGCCTGCGCCGCACGGTTGAAACGGCTTTCCCGGTAATTCCGTCCTCCGACCATCGCGAGTATCTCGCCGTTGACATCCATAGCGACAAGCGCGACCTGGATGTCCTTGTCGCGTAACGACTCGTGTGCGAAAGTCGAGGCAATGACGTGTTCGGCGTAGTCTTGCAGTTCCGCATCGAGGGTCGTGCGTGCGACGATGTCTCCGTCCAGTCCGCCGAGATAGTCGGGGATGCGCGCCGCGAGCCAGTCGACCGCATAGCCGACGTCGCGCGATCCCGACAGCATGGATACCGAAACGCCCGCTCCCGCATCGCTTGCGGCTTTGGCGTCAATGTAGCCCTCGTCCGCCATTGCGCGCAGGACCAACTCGGCGCGTTCCAGCGCGGCGTTCGAATCATGGCTTGGCGCATGACGTGTCGGCGATTTCAGCAGTCCTGCGAGCAATGCCGCTTCGCGCAAGGACAACGCTTTGGCGGATTTGCCGAAATACTGCCGCGCCGCGGCGTCTATTCCGTACGCGCCCGAGCCGAAATAAACGCGATTGAGATAGAGCGAGAGTATCTCTTCTTTGGTGAAGCGGCTTTCCAGCCATATGGCCAGCAGCGCTTCGCGAATCTTTCGAACGATTGAGCGCTCCGGCGTGAGGAACAGATTTTTTGCCAATTGCTGCGTGATGGTGCTGCCGCCCTGGCGCAGCTCGCCCGCGCGCAGATTCTCGAAGCCCGCGCGCAAGATGCCGCGCACGTCAATGCCGTGATGGTCAAAGAAGCGGCGGTCTTCGATGCTGATCACCGCATTGCGCACATGGTCCGGCAGCTCGCTTGCCTTAATAGCCTCGCCGCCAGTGTTGCCGCGGCGCGCAAGCAGTTCTCCGTCCCGCGCAATCAGGGAGATGCTCGTGGTGCGCAACTGCAACGGCAGTTTTGACGTATCCGGCAAGCCCAGCGCGATATAGCCGACCGCCAGCGCCACGGCAATCCCGCTCCACAACAATAACGCCGCCAGCCAGTAAATGATGCGCCTGCGCCAGGATTTTCGTTTTTTTCTGCCGCGCCGGGATTTTTTGGCTGCACGCTTTGGCGCCGGCTTTTTCGCGGTCGTGCGTTTCTTTATCCAACGCATGTTCATGCCCTCCCCCGGCGTTTGCGCATGGCATCCAGCAACGCCTCGGCGATTTCCTTGGTGGCGTTGACGGGGGGATAGTTCCAGAACTCCAGGCGCTTGCCCAGCGGACGCGTGATGCCGCGCCGCTCGATCTCTTCGTGAAACCATCGAAACCGCGCCGATCCCGTTTCCATGGAGAACAGCAAAATCGGTTTGCCGGTGCCGGCCGCCTCGCTGATCATGTTGACCGAATCGGGCGTTGCGATGAAGACGTCCGCCGCGCCCAGCAGCGCCGGATAGAAGTCCCGCTCGCTTCTGTCCCACAACAGCGCGGGCAATCCGGCAAGGCGCCGCTCGAGCAGACGGCAATGCGCCCGGGCGGTGCGGTTGGAAGTCGTAACGATCAATCCGGCACCGTCGCGTTCAACGATCTGCTTCAGGTTCGAACAGAGCCGCTCCATGTCTTCATCGGTGAATTGATAGGCCCGGCTCGTTCCGCCGACAAGAACGCCGACGTGCGGACGGGGCAGTTTTTCGAAGCGTTCGGCGAATCGTTCGGCGGCGGCTTGGAGTTTTTGCTCCGTGAAGGGATGCGGCGAGAACAGGCTCGAGACCGTGTTTTTTCCCCGCAGGCGGTCGTGGCTCGGCGCCCAGATGAAATCGGCGCCATGAAAGGGGAGTGCGGGTTTTTGCAGAACGGCAAGGAAGGTTTTGCCTCCCGATTGCCTGCGAACCCATCGGGCCCAGCGAAGCCCTTGCCGTCCTATGGCGAGAACGAGTTCGGGCCAGGGAGGCGCGAGCGCGCCGCCCTCCGGAGGGTTTCCAAGAAGGCTTGAGGGGGAAAATATCGAGAGGGCGGGCACGCGTTTGAGGGATGGCGTTACTCCCATAGCGAGCGCGACGGCTTCGCCGTGAATCTCCCTGCCGTCGCGACCGCCGTAGTCGCTTTCGCGCTTTTGCGTGATCACCCAGCAGGACATCGGGTGCCAATCGCTATGGTGGTGATTCGACTCCATGACGGAGATGGCGTCGCCGGCTCATAAGTCCCGAGCGTGCGACACCCCTTGCGGCAACGCCTTCGACAAAGCCGCGATGCTTTCTTCAATGCTTGCATCGCTTGAGATCTGCGCCGCATTTTCCCGGAGAATCGACCGCACGGCTTCAACGGCGGCTTCGACGGCCTCCGCGCGCAGTTCTTCCGAAGCGCGCATCTCGGCGCGTTCGATGCGCGCAAGCGTCATTTCCAGCGAACGTTGCGATGCCGCCGCGATTTGCGCGCGCATCTCTTCGACCAGGCGTTCCGCCTCCCGGTTGGCCTGGGCGAGAATCTCTTCGGTTTCGCTTTCCGCTTCTTTTTGCTTTCGGCGGTAGGATGCGAGCACGTTCTGCGCTTCCTGGCGCAATTCGGTTGCTTCCTGCAACTCCTTTCCGATGCCTGCGGCGCGGGCGTCCAGCGCTTCGATGATGCGCCATGGAACGCGGAAGTAGCAGACCAGTCCCACGAACAGGACGAAACTGGTCAGCACCCAAAAACTGCTATCGAACGACATAACGAACTAGCTCCGGTGTTTTAACGCTTTTGCGACGGATTCGTCGATTTGCTGTTGCGGGACGCTCGTGCCGACGAGACGTTGAAGTATCAGTCCCGCCAGTTCGGACGAGACGCCCTGCAATTGCTCGCGCGCCTGCGCCCTTGAGTCCTTGATGCGCGCTTCGGCGTCGGCGACCTTTTCGCGCAACTCGGCGTCGATCTTCTGGCGTTGCGCCTCCGCCTCCTGCTGGAGTTTGTGGCGGGTTTCCTGCGACAGCGCATGGGCGCGTTCGCGCGATTCCGCCAGCAACGCCTCGTAGGCGGCAAGAACTTCTTCGCTCTGGCTTTTCAACTGCGCGGCTTGGTCGAGCTCGTCGGCGATGCGGTCGCGCCGCTCTTCGAGCGCCGTGGCGATGCGCGGCAGCGCGAGCCTCGAGAGCAGCACGTACAACACCCCGAAGCACACCACCAGCCAAAACAGCTGGGACGCGTAAGTGGAGATGTCGAGTTGCGGCATTCTCGTTCAGACCACGAACAGCAGGATGAGCGCGACCACCAGGCCGAACAATCCGGTTGCTTCGGTCAAGGCGAATCCAAGCAGCAGGTTTGGAAACTGCTGTTGCGCGGCGGAGGGGTTTCTCAGGGCTCCGGCGAGATAGTTGCCGAAAATGGATCCGATGCCGATGCCCGCGCCTCCAAGCGCGATGCATGCAATTCCGGCTCCTATGAGTTTAGCTGCTTCGGGTTCCATAATGTCTCCTTTTTTGTTGTTGTTAAGGTTAGTGCATGTGAAGTGCATCATGGAGATAGATGCACGTGAGGATGGTGAACACATACGCCTGCAGGAAGGCGATGAGAATTTCGAGTCCGGTAAAGGCGACCATGAATCCGAGGGGGAGCCATCCGCCGATGAGTCCGAGCGCGCCGACGAATCCGGCAAAGACTTTCAACATGGCGTGTCCGGCCATCATGTTGGCGAAGAGCCGGACCGACAGGCTTATCGGACGGGTGAGATAGGAGATGATTTCGATGACGACGAGCAGCGGCAGCAGGAATATCGGCACGCCCTTGGGGACGAAGAATTGGCAAAAGCCCACCCCGTGCTTTACGAAGCCGATGATGGTCGCGCCGATGAAGATGAACACGGCGAAGGCGAAGGTTACGGCGATGTGGCTTGTTACGGTGAAGGCGTAGGGGAGCATGCCGAACATGTTGGCGCACAGGATGAAGAGGAAGAGGGTGTAGATGAAGGGGAAGTAGGGGAGGGAGCCTTTTCCGGCGTTTTGCTGCACCATGCCGAGGACGAATTCGTAGGAGATTTCCGCGAGCGACTGGAGTCGTCCGGGGACGAGGGCGCTTCGGCGCATCGCGGTGGTCAGGAAGACGTAAGTAGCCAGGGTGATGATGACCATCCATGCCGCCGAGTTGGTGAAAGAGATGTTGACGCCGCCGACTTCAAGGGGCAGAAGCGTTTGGATTTCGAATTGTTTCATCGGGTCGATTTCGAATCCGGAAGCGGCGTGTGCGGGTGTAATGAACATTTAGGAGTCGTCTTGTTCTGTGTTGATGGTTTTAGCGGCGCGCATGACGTTCATGATCCCTGCGACAATGCCGAGCGGAATGAATGCGAGGAGCATCCACGGCTTTGTGCCGAGCCATTCGTCCATTGCCCATCCGAAGAATCCGGCAATGCACACGGCGACGAGCATTTCGATTCCCACGCGCATTGCGATTCCGGTTGCGGCATTCTGGCGCGGGGGCGTTTGGCTGCTTTGTGGGTCATTGTCGCGCTGGCGTGTACGTGCTTGTTCGAGTCTGTGGGACAGGTCTTCTAGTTTGTTCATCTTGCTTTAGCCTAGGGGGTGTTTCGTTTTGGGTCAAGAGGTTTTGGGGGGTTTCGGGGGGTTCGGGCGGGTCTCGTTCGGGGCGGGGTTTCGGGGTTTGGCGGCGCTCCGCCCCCGTTTGACATTTCAAAACTTTGATACATAGTTGCGGAATGGACAAATGGGACGCCAGATTTATGCAAGTAGCGGAGTTGATTGCCTCGTGGAGCAAGGACCCCTCCACCAAATGCGGCGCGGTTATTGCGAGCCCGGACAGAACCGTTATTTCCACGGGATTCAACGGCCTTCCCCGCGGCGTGGAAGACAAGGAAGAAATTCTCAACGACAGGGAGCTCAAATACCAGTGCACGATCCACGCCGAAGAGAACGCAATCCTTAACGCCACCACCAGGGAGGTGCTTCGCGGCTGCTCGATATACATCCATCCCATTCCTCCCTGTTCGAATTGCGCCGCCCGTATAATTCAGGCGGGCATCACGAGGGTTGTTTTTCGTGCGGGAGGCATTCCGGAGCACTGGAAAAAGAACATGGAGATTGCGAGAGAGATGATGAAGGACGCCGAATTGGAAGTGGTGGTTCTCGAAGCGCAGGCTTGATTCCCGCCTTTTGTTATTCGGCGACGGCCTGTTGCTCTTCCCGTTCGCGGATGCCTCCGTCGGACTGGAGGTCGACCGAAACCAGGCGCGAAATCCCGCGCTCCTGCATCGTCACCCCGAACAGCCTGTCCGTGCGCGCCATCGTCAAAGGGTGGTGCGTTATCACCAGTATCCGCGAGCCGCTTGTTTTGCAGACATCGCGAATCAACCGGCAAAAACGCTCGACGTTGATGTCGTCCAGGGGCGCATCCGCCTCGTCCAGTACGCACAAGGGCGGCGCGTTCGCCAAGAACACCGCAAAAATCAGCGCCAAGGCCGTTAGCGTCTGCTCGCCTCCCGACAGCAATCCGAGCGACTGCAGCCGCTTGCCCGGCGGGCGTGCCATGATCTCCAAGCCCGCCTCGAGGACGTCTTTGCTCTCTTTCGGTTTTGCGGCCTCGGCGGCCTCGTCTTTGCTTTCGCCTTCTCCCCCCTTTTTTTCTTCCTCTTCGTTCTCTTCGACTTCGAGCAGGCGCAGATGCGCCGTGCCGCCGCCGAACAGCCGGGTGAATATCTCGGAGAAATTCTTATCGACCACTTCGAATGCCTGTCTCAACCGTTCGCGTCCCTCCCGGTTGAGCCGCGCAATCGCCTTGCGCAGGCGATCGATCGCACCGAGTAAATCCTCCTTCTCGGTGGTGATGATTTCGAGGCGTTCGCGTGTTTCGAAAGCGTCTTCTTCGGCGCGCAGGTTCACGCCGCCCAGGCGCTCGCGCTCGGCATGCAGACGGCGCACCCGATCTTCCAGCACCTCGGTTGATTCCGATGTGTTCGGCGCGCTGCCGTCTTCTTGCGTGATTTTTTCGATTACCTCTTCCGGCGCGCAGTCGAGTTCACGCTGAATGGCTGCCGCCGTGTCGCCAAGACGCTGCCGCGCGCCTTCCAGCAAACCGTCTCGGCGCGCCCGTTCCTCCCGGGCCTTGCCGGCGCTTTCGCGTGCCAGGGATTCCTGGCGCGCACATTCGTTGCGCTTGGTTTCGCCGAGGGCGAGAGCGTCGCGGGCTTCCCGGTGCTTTGCTTCGGCCGCGGTCATTTGCTGCAGGAGGGCTTCGCGCAACCGCGCAATCTCTTCGGGCTGGCCGGCAAGCGAGGCGATCTCCTCGCGGCTTTCCTCCTGGCGTTTGCGCAGTGATTCCGTCTGCGAGCCGATTGCCCCGATGCGCTCCTCCCACAGGGACAAGTCTGCGTCAATGGCCTTGATGCGCTGTTCGTGAACGGCGCTTTCGCGTTCAATGGCCTGTCCGCGCGCGAGGGCTTTCGCCAGGGTTTCGCGCGCCTCCTCGACGCGTGCGCGCAACTCATCCGAATTGCCTGCCGGTTCTTCGCTGTCGGCAAGGTTTGCGAGCGTCTCGCGCGTGGCCGCTTCCAGGCGTGCGGCTTCCGCGTGTTCCTCGCGCAAACGTTCCGCCGTTTCGCCCAAAGCTTCAAGCCGCGCGGCGCGGTCTTGTTGTTCCTGGCGAACCTGCAGCGCCAGTTCGCGTGTTTCGAAAAACTTTGCTTCGGCGCGACGGCGCTCTTCGCGCATGGACGCTTCGGCCTCCTGCGCCGCCTTGGCCTTTTCTTGCGCATCGCGGAACCCTTTCTCCAAAGCGGGAGTTTCCGCCTGCATTTGCGCCAATGATTTTTCCAGCTCGCGCAAATGGTTGCGCCGGGTGAGTTTTTCCGCCGTCGTGTTTGCGATTGCTTCCGCGGTCGCGGTGTAGCCGTCCCAGCGCCACACATCGCCTTCTCGCGAAACCAGCGATTGTCCGGGCGCCAGCCTTGCTTGCAGCGCGTCGCCCTGTTCGCGTTCGACCAGGCCGATCTGCGACAACCGCCGCGCCAGCGCCTTCGGTGCGCCGATGTGTTCGCTCAGGGCGGTTGCGCCCGCGGGAAGGGCGGGCATGTTTTCGGGGGGCTCAAGAAAGCGCCAGCGCATCGGCGCCTCGGCGTCCAGGGAAGCGTCCAGGTCGTCGCCCAGGCTTGCGCCCAGCGCCTTTTCATAAGTGGGCTCGACGGTGATGTCGTGGATGACCGCCGAGAACATTGCCGTCTCGTCCTGCTTCGCTCCGCCGAGCAGTTCGCGCAAGGCTTCCACTTCCGCTTCCATGCGTTGATGCTTGCGCTCATGCGTTTGGAGCGCCTCGCGTGCGTGCGACTCCTCGCGTCGAACCTCCAGCAGGATGCGCTCCGCCTCCGCCTCCCCGGTGCGCAGGGTTTCGAGGTTTTGTTCTTGAACGGATTGCTCTTCCGGTTTGTCTTCGCCCGTGTCCGTTCCGATTAACGACTTGCGCGTTTCGGCAACCTCTTCCATTCGCGTCGACAACAGCGCCGCACGTTCGCGATGGCGTTCAATCTCGCGCTCAATCTCGCCGCGCCGGGCCTTGCCCCGGGCTTCTTGCTCCAGCACTTCCTCCAAAGCGCTTTGCAGTTCGGTTAACTTCGAGCGTGCCGCGTTTGTCTCTTCGCTGGACTCCTGCAGCAGACGCTCGGAGCCGGGACGTTCGCTGACATGGGTCTCGCGCTCTTCGCGCAGACGCGTTGAGGTCGCTTGAAAATCCTGCAGGCGGGCCGCCTCGTGTTCCAAATCCTTCTCCGTCTGCGCCAAACGCGTTTCCAGACTCTCTTTGCGCTCGTGCAATTGCCGCTCCCGCACATCGAGTTGTTCCGATTCCGTCTTGATGCGATGGACGCCTGCCGCGCGGCGGGCGTCCTGTTCGCGCAACACCTGCAATGCGGCATCCGCCTCCTGCAGCTCCGTTGATCCCCGGGCCGCTTCCCTGGACGCCTCCTCAAGCACCCGCTGCGCTTCCACGAGCGATTCTTGCAGCGCCGCCTCCTCTTCGCCCGCCTTCTTCCAGCGCGCATGCAGCAGGAGCGCTTCGGTCGAGCGAATCCGCTGTGCGAGGGAGCGGTAGCGTTTGGCCTGGCGTTCCTGCCGCTTGAGGGCGTCGAGGCGGGTTTCCAGTTCGGAGACCGAATCGTTCAAGCGCTCGAGGTTGGTTTCGGCGGCTTTGAGTTGAAGTTCCGCCTCCCGGCGGCGCGCGCGCAGCCCTCCGATGCCGGCGGCCTGGTCCAGCAGTATGCGCCGCTCTTTGGGCGATGCGGATATCAGTTGCGCGATTCGTCCCTGGTGCACGAGGAAGGGGGAGTGGGCGCCGCCGATCATGTCGGCGAAGAGTACGCGGGCTTCCCGTGCAAGCACGGGGCGCCCGTTGATCGAGTAGCTCGAGCCGCTGTCGCGTTCGATGCGTCTGGTGACTTCTATCGTATCGGTGTCGCGGTAGGGCGCACGGGCCTTGTGGTCGGAGTTATCGATGACGAGAGTTGCTTCGGCGTGGTTGTGCGCCGGACGCAGGGCGGTTCCGGAGAAGATGATGTCTTCCATGCTTTTCGCGCGCATGTTTTTATACGACGCCTCGCCCATGACCCAGCACAGGGCATCGAGAATGTTGGATTTGCCGCAACCGTTCGGCCCCACGACTCCGGTGAGTCCGTCTTCGATGGGGATCTCGGTAGGCTCAACGAAACTCTTAAAGCCGGAGAGTCGAAGTTGTGTGGCGCGCATGGGACCAGCTGCCGTTGTCTTACTGGGTTTGTTCGGGGAGGTGTTCTTCGATGATGGGCTTCAGGGCCTCGAAGGAGCGGGCGCCGGTAATCTTCACGCCGTTGATGAAAAAGGTCGGCGTGGATTCGACGCCGAACTCGTTGGCGCCGCGTTCTTGAATCCAGCGGATGCCTTCGAGGACATCCTTGTCGACGAGGCATGCCTGGAACTGCTCGTCGGAGAATCCTCCCTGGCGTGCAATCTCCTGGATGCCTTCCATGGGAGAGCCGAGGTTGAGCCACTCGCTTTGCCGATCGAACATCACGTCGATAAAGCCGAAATAATGTTTCGGCTCGGCGCAACGCGCGAGCATGAAGCCCGCAGTCGCGATGGAGTCAAAGGGGAACTCGCGAAAAATCAGTTTTGCCTTTCCGGTGTCGATGTATTCCGACTTTATCTCCGGATAGACCTGCTTGTGAAACGCGGCGCAATGGGGGCAGGTGAGGGAAGCGTATTCGATGATGGTCACGGGCGCGTCCGCCTCGCCGAGAATCATGTCCTGGAGGGGGCCGACTTCTTCGAGGGCGACGGCATCGGCATCAGCTTGCTGTCCGGGCGCGTCCTGCGAGGACATCGCGAACACGACAGCGGTCGCGCCGGCTACAACCACCGCGCCGACACACGCGGCAAGTAACAGGTAATTCTTCTTCATGGCAATTTTCCTAGCCTCCGGAATGGTTCGTTCGATACAAGCGGATTATAGGGATTTTTTCGCCGCAATCAACTACCGGGAAGCAATGTTCCGGGCAAGGCGCGTCAGGGCTTCGCGCAGGGGCGCATGCGCGATTTCGGGGACGGCGGGCACGGGCCTTGTCGGGGTTTTCGGCCGGGGCGGCTTGCGGCGCGCCCGCGCGGGAACATTGGCGCCGGGAGGGGGCAGGGGGGCTTGTTTGAAAGCAAGCCGTTCGACAAGCTCGTATCCGCTTGTCTTGTTGATGCGCTCGATGATGCGGGGGGCGTCGTGCTGCATGAGCATGGCAACTCCGCTCTCGGTCTGGATGTGCAGGGTCCCGCCCTTGTTGTTTCGTCCGCGCACGAGTTGGACGGGAATCGAGTATCGCGCGTGCTCCTCGCCGACCATCTCGCGCCAGTGCAGCAGGAGTTGCTGCTCTGCGAAGCCCTTGCGTCCGAAGGCTTTGCGTGTGACGATGGGCAAAATCGTGCCGATGTGTTTGGCGAATTTGTATCGCCGCTTGGTATTCTGCATGGTCGGGAGTATAGCATAGGATTATGGGTGCCTCGAAGCCGTCGAACTTGCCGCAACGCCTGCTGAAATGGTACGACGCGCATGCACGGGATTTGCCGTGGCGGTCGCGCGGCGGCGAGATTCCCGATCCCTACGCCGTTTGGTTGAGCGAGGTCATGCTGCAGCAGACCCGTGTCGCAACGGTCGAACCCTACTACCGGAAATTCCTGAAACGCTGGCCGAGTTTGGAATCGCTGGCGAACGCGCCTCTTGATGACGTTCTGGCAATGTGGGCGGGGCTGGGTTATTACACCCGCGCGCGAAAGTTGCACGAGTGCGCCCGGGAGGTTCGGGAGAATCACGGCGGTGAATTTCCCCGAACATACAAGGAACTGCTCGCGCTTCCGGGAATCGGTCCGTATAGCGCGGCGGCGATATCAACGATTGCCTTCGGGGCGCGCGAGAGCGTCGTGGACGGCAACGTGCTGCGCGTGATGGCAAGACTGCACGGGATTCAAACGCCCCTTCCCAAGGCGAACAAGAAATTGGGGGAGCTCGCGGCCTTGATGGTTCCCTCCCGCCGGGCGGGCGATTATGCGCAAGCGCTGATGGATTTGGGAGCGACGGTGTGCGTTCCGCGCAAGCCCGGTTGTTCCGCCTGTCCGTGGAAGCGCGACTGCATCGCGTTTGCGAAAGGCGAGGCGAATCTGCTGCCGAAGCGCTCGGCCAAGCCCGTCCGTGCGATTCGCAGCGGCGCGGTGTTCTGGGCGCAGCGCCGTGACGGGTCGGTGCTCCTGCGCCGGCGCGAGGCTCGAGGCCTGCTCGGGGGGATGATGGAATTTCCGGGAAGTGAATGGCGCCTCGGCGAGCAGGCTAGGGAGGAGGATTGGCTCGCCGAGGCGCCGTTTCGTGTTCGATGGCAGCGTTTAGCCGGGGAAGTCTCCCACGGTTTCACGCATTTCCGGTTGCGACTTGTGGTTTACGCCGCGATTGTGTCGGCGCGCCGGGGTCGCTGGGTCGATGTCGATGCTCTCGAGGCGGAGGCGTTGCCCTCGGTGATGCGAAAGGTCGCGCGCCATGTTGAGCGTAACTGGAATCGTTGATGCGAAAAGTTTCATGCGGCAACTCCTTCGGTTCGGACTTGCGCGCGGATTCTCTTGCGCAGGGTGTCGATGGGCTGGAGTGCGCCGTTGGAGCCTTTGAAGTGCCAGAATTCCCATCCGTTGCAGGAAGAGGTTCCCTGGACTTGCGCGCCGAGGCTGTGGATGGAGCCCGTCTGGTCGTCGCAGACGAGGGATCCGTCGGCGCGCAGGCGCGCGGTGTGGCGCTTTTTCGGTGAATAAAGCCGGTTGCCCGGAGCGAGCAGTCCCTGTTCAAGCAGCACGCCGAACGGGATGCGCTGGTGGTTCCGCTCTGATTCGGTGAGTTCCAGGTCGTCTTCGTTGAGGGGTTTGACGTCCTTGAGGCGCTTTTTCGCGGCCTTGATGTATTCGGGGTTTCGCTCGATGCCGATGAAGTTGCGGCGCAGGCGCTTTGCCGCGGCGCCGGTTGTTCCGGTTCCGAAGAAGGGATCGAGGACGATGTCGCCGGTTTTGCTCGAAGCCAGCAGGATTCGATAAAGCAGTGATTCCGGTTTTTGCGTCGGGTGGAGTTTTGTACCGTTGCTGTCTTTGAGGCGCTCGGCTCCGGTGCACAGCGGCAGGATCCAATCGGAGCGCATCTGCAGGTCTTCGTTGAAAGTTTTCAGCGCGTGGTAGTTGAAGGTGTAGGAGGTCTTCTCTCCGTAACTCGCCCAGATGAGGGTCTCGTGCGCGTTGGTGAAGCGGGTGCCCCGAAAGTTCGGCATCGGGTTTGCCTTGCGCCAAACGACGTCGTTGAGAATCCAGTATCCGAGGTCTTGCAGGATGGCGCCGATTCGGAAAATGTTGTGGTAGCTGCCGATGACCCACAGGGAGCCGTTCTTCTTCAGCACGCGCCGGGCGGATGTCAGCCACGCACGGGTGAATTGGTCGTATTCCTCGAAACTTGCGAACTTGTCCCACTCGGCATCCACGCCGTCCACGCGGGACTGGTCGGGACGATGCAGGGTTCCGTCCAGTTGGAGGTTGTAGGGAGGGTCGGCAAAGACGAGGTCGACAGAGTTTGCCTCAAGGGCGTCCATAGCGCGGACGCAGTCCTCCCGCAGGATGACTTCGCTTGTTTTTTCTTGCCGAGACTTCTGTAATGACGACATCAGTATATGCCCTAGATTTATGGTTTCGAATCGATGGGAGCATTATTTACGAGAAGGGCAATCTCGTCAATAGTTTTTTGGAATCAAAGAGTTATGCGTGTTTCTTAAATCTCTTTATTATACAAAATAGAGTCTCTCGGGGGGTCATTGACTCAATATCTTGTGTATAGGAAAAAAAGAGCGCCTATGCTGTTTTGAGACCCCGAATCGATTCAAAGCGTCCCGATGTGTGCGGGTTCCGTATCCGGCGTTGCTTTCCCAGCCGTAAGCGGGCCCGTCCTTTGCGAGCTCCGTCATGAGCCTGTCGCGGGTGACTTTTGCGACGATGGAGGCCGCCGCAATCGAGAGGGATTTGCTGTCGCCTTTGACGATTGCACGGGCGGGGATGCGGCTAAGGGGCCCGGACAGGCCGGGCGTTTGCCTGCCGTCGACGAGGAGGGCTTGCGGGGGCCTTGGAAGTTTGGCCGCCGCGAGAGCCATCGCCTTGAGGGATGCCTGCAGAATATTGATGCGGTCGATTTCCTCGCTATCGATGATTCCGACGGCGAAATCGGCGCTGCGGGTGATGCGTTCGAAGATTTCTTCGCGCTGGGGTTTTCGCAATAGTTTGGAGTCGCGGATTCCTTCGGGGATTTGCCCGTGTGTGAGAATCACGGCCGCCGCGACGACGGGGCCCGCCCATGCGCCCCTGCCGACTTCGTCGATTCCGGCGATTCGCAGCCCCGGCGCGCCTAGACTTTCCTCCAGGGAGTAGTCCGGGATGCGTGCGATTTTGCTTGGGATTTTGCGTGTTTCGTGCGACATTATCCTTACACCTCCCATTAAACATAAGCCCAAGGAGGACATCATGAAAGTTTCAACCATATTAAAGGAAAAGGGCGGCAAGGTCGTAACCCTTGAGGGCAAGACGAGTCTCGAGGATGCCGTGTCCACCCTGGCACGCGAGCGAATCGGCGCGGTTGTGATATTGGACTCGCGCAAGCAAATCGCCGGGGTCTTCTCCGAGCGCGACGCCGTTCGGGCGATCTCCGAGGAAGGCGCGGCGGCGCTGTCCAAGCCCATACGCGAGTTGATGACCCGCAAGGTCATCTCCTGTTCCATGGAGGACACTCTCGACCAGCTGCTTGAGAAGATGACGAAAGGACGTTTTCGGCACCTTCCCGTGGTGGAAGGCGGAAGCCTGGCGGGAATCATCTCGATAGGCGATGTCGTCAAGCACAAGATTGCCTCGAGCGAGTCCGAAGCCGAGGCCATGCGCGAGTACATCTCCACCGGTTAAGCCCGCCATGATGCCGCAAGCGCGGATTATTGCGGGCGAGGGATGCTTGTCGCTATGATGGAGAGACCATGGCTGTTTTCACCGTTGCCCTGACGCAGACCTGTTCCGGCACTGATGCCGGGAAGAACATGGACGAGGTCGCGGAGTTGGTGCGCCGCGCCGCCGGCGAGGGCGCGGAATTGGTCTGTACGCCGGAGACGGTCTCGCGGATGGCCCGCAATCCTTCCGAACTGTTCGAAACCCTCGTTCCCGAAGACGAGGACGCGGCGCTTGCAGCCATGCGAACCCTTGCCAAGGAAGAGGGCGTTTGGCTGCTGGCCGGCTCGTTGAGCGTGAGAGTGTCGGACACGCATGCGGTCAATCGTTCCTTCCTGCTGGATCCGTCCGGCAACATCCATGCGCGTTATGACAAGATTCACTTGTTCGATGTAACCCTTCCCGACGGCGAGAGCCACCGGGAGTCCGAGACGTACCGGGCGGGCGGAGAGATTGTCGCCGCGCAAACGCCCTGGGGCGTTATGGGGATGAGCGTTTGCTACGATTTGCGTTTTCCGGGGCTGTATCGGGAACTGGCCCGAAGGGGGGCGGCGTTTTTGACGATTCCTTCGGCGTTCACCTATCAGACCGGCTCGGCGCACTGGCACATCCTCGCGCGCGCCCGCGCGATTGAGAACGGGTGTTTCGTGTTCGCGCCCTGCCAGGCCGGCCACCACGAGAACGGCAGGCACACCTACGGGCACAGTCTCGTGGTTGATCCGTGGGGACGCATTCTTGCCGAAGGAGGCGAGGGCGGGGGAGAGGTTGTTACGGCGCGCATCGATACGGACGAAGTTGCAAAGGCGCGCGGATATATTCCGGTGCTGCAGCACGAGCGCAAGTTTGGCGAGGAGCCGGTGCTATGATTCGGTATCGTTTGGAATGCGGCAACGGCTGCGAGTTTGACGGGTGGTTCCGCAACTCCCAAGCGTTTGACAGGCAGAGTGCGAACGGCGACATCCTCTGTCCCCACTGCGGCGACGGCAACGTGTCCAAGGCGCTGATGGCCCCGGGCGTGGTCACGCGCAAGGAAGCGCCGAAGGCGAATGCGGGCAAAGCCGGGGAGAAAGCGAACGCGGCGATGATGTCGCCGTCGGATCGCGAGCGCCACCGGGAGGAAACATTGCTGGCGATGGTGCACGAACATATCGAGCGCAACTTTGATTATCTCGGCGAGGATTTTCCCGGCGAGGCCCGGGCGATGCATCGCGGCGAGGTCACCGAGCGCAACATTTACGGGGAGGCGTCCGCGGAAGAGGTTCGCGAGCTGGGAGAAGAGGGCATCGAGGTTTTTCCGCTGCCGAAGAAGCCGCGGCGCAACTAGGGGAGGCTCGCGTCCGGGCGCCCGAAGAGCGGGCTTGTTGAAATTTCGGAATCGATTCGGGCTTGCAGGGTTTGCCCGAGGTCCGCCGTGGAGAACGGCGGGGGGATGCTGGCGGCCGTATCGTAGAGTTTTTGGTAAACCCCCAGCACCCCCCACCGCCCGAATTTCGCAGAAATCGGCGAGGAATCAAGAGAAGCGTTGCTTCTGCAAGAACAAAATATCGTGAGGATATCCTTCTTGCGACTTGCGGACCGACCCGGCAAGCGCCGGGCTGTGTGCAAACCAACTCAAAGGGTTCGTCCCATTTATTTCCGTTTCCGGTGTTGTATTCATGGGCAACCCGACAGGGGTTGCCCTTTGAGAAATGGTTTGCACAACCAAGCACGCACTATGCCACGGTCACCCCTTCGAGTCAAACCTGCAGACGCTTGAATTTCACGAGTGTTCCATGGGGAAGGCTTCAACGTAGGGCGAAAGCGGGGGAAACGCAAGGGTTATTCGTGTTTTTCCGAATGATTTCTTTGCGGTTTGTAACTACCTTAAGGTTTTGTAAATTAAAGGTGATACAACCTCTAAGTTATTTTCGAATCCGGTACGGATTCGACCCGGCTCCGACATATCCGCCCCGCGCCTGTCTCGAGACAGTTTCTGCCAACGGGATCATGTTGGACCATGCCGGACCATGCCGGCTTCGGCAGGGCGTTTCGATGCTCTTAGTTCTCGTTTCCCGTTATGATTCGGGGCTTGCGGCATCAGGGATGCAATCACTTAAATTTTACGCGCGCAAATCATGTAATTGACGTCGGTGTCTTTCGAGAGCGACCAGACGCCCCGCAGGGGCGCGTAGGTGATGCCGGTTTGTATGAGCGTTTTCATCCCGGCGCGGGTGAGCATGCTTTGGATTTCCCGGGGCGCGAGGAATCTGTTCCATTGATGCGTTCCCTTCGGCAGCCATCCGAGGACATACTCGGCGCCGACGATTGCAAGCAGGAAGGATTTCACCGTTCGATTGAGCGTTGCGACGAACAGGATTCCGCCCGGCTTCAACAATTGCGCGCATTGATGCACCAGCAGGGCCGGGTCGGGGACATGCTCGACCACTTCCATGTTTAAGATGACATCGAAGCGTTCGTCGCTTTTGAGCAACTCGTCCGTGTCGGAGACGCGATAGTCGATATGAACGCCTTCCTCGCGCGCGTGGATTTTTGCGGCTTCAATGCTTTTCTCGCTGACGTCAACGCCCACCACGGACGCGCCCAGCCGCGCCATGGGCTCGCTGAGCAGCCCGCCGCCGCAGCCGATATCAAGCAGGCGCAGTCCGGCGAGAGGCTTGCGCGCCTCCGTGTCGAGTTCAAGCAGGTGGCAGAGGCTTCCCCGCAGGAAGGACAGGCGCGTCGGGTTGAAAAGATGGAGCGGGCGGAATTTTCCGTGGGGGTCCCACCATTCTTCGGCGAGAGCGGAGAAGCGTTCGCGTTCGGCATCGTCAATATTTTTATTCATGGCGGGTTGGTCGTTGTTTATCTGTTGGGGCATATAGTAGTAGGATTGCGGGGGTTTGCCAAAACCGTGATGATTCGAACAGGAAGATTTTTGTATGAGCAGGCTGGTTATGAAATTCGGCGGAACGTCTCTCGGCGACATGGGGTGCATTCGCCGCGCTGTCGGGCATATTCGCCGTGAAATCAACGACGGACACCAGGTTCTCGTGGTCGTATCGGCCATGGGGAGCGAGACCGATCGTCTCATCGGGCTTACGCGCGAGGCCGCGTCCATGCACGACGCCCGGGAATATGATGTCGTTGTGTCCGCCGGCGAGCAGGTCTCGAGCGGGATAATTTCGCTGGCGCTGCAGCGCGAGGGGATAGCCGCGCGCTCGTGGCTGGGCTGGCAGATCCCCATCCGCACGAACGACATGCACGGAGCCGCGCAGATAGCCTCGATAGACGCGAGTCAAATCGTTGAGCGCCTCGAGCGCGGCGAGGTTGTCGTGGTGCCGGGATTTCAGGGGCTGGGTTCGGACAACAGGATAACGACATTGGGGCGGGGCGGCTCGGATACGAGCGCGGTCGCGCTGGCCGCCGCGGTGGAGGCGCAGCGTTGCGACATCTACACGGATGTTGACGGAGTGTATACGGCGGATCCGGGGATAGTTGCGCGCGCCCGCAGAGTCGCTACAATCACTTACGAGGAGATGCTCGAGATGGCATCGCAAGGCGCACGGGTGCTGCAGACGGGATCGGTTGCGCTTGCGATGGTGGAGAATGTCGCATTGCACGTCCGTTCGAGTTTTGACGAACCGGACGCCGTTGCGCGCGACAACGTTGGTACACTGATTTGCGGAGGTAACATGCAGGGCGAGAGACAAGTCAAAGGCGCCGGAGTCGTAAGCGGGATAGCGCATTCGGGCAACGAGGCAAAGATCACTTTGCTGGATGTTGCCGACCGCCCCGGTGTTTCGGCGGCGATATTCGGACCGCTTGCCGATGCAAGCGTGAATGTGGACATGATTGTGCAGAACATCTCGGAGGACGGGGAGTTAGCCACTCTCACCTTCACGCTTGCGCGCGAGGATTTGCCCCGTGCGGTTGCGGCCCTTGAGTCCGCGAGCAAGGAGATCGGCTACCGGAAGCTGCTGCAGGACGACTCCGTTGCGAAGGTGTCGATTATCGGAACGGGGATGCGTTCGCATGCCGGGGTTGCGCAGCAGATGTTTCGGGCGCTGGCGTCCAAGGGAATTAATATCCTGGTGATCTCGACCTCGGAGATCAAGGTGAGCGTTCTGGTCGAGGAGCAGTATATGGAATTGGCGGTAAGGGCCCTGCACGAGACTTACGGTCTCGATGCCGACGAATAATTAAAGACGAAATCCGCTTCCGAGATAGAGTCGGCGCGTGTCCTGGTCGCCGAGGATTTCGTCGGGCGTGCCCGTCATCAGCACATTGCCGTCGTGAAGTATGACCCCGAAGTCAATCAGTTCGAGGGCTTCGCGAACGTTGTGGTCGGTGATGAGTACGCCGATGCCGCGTTCTTTGAGATGCGAAACGAGTTCGCGTATTCCGGACATGGAAATGGGATCGATTCCGGCAAACGGTTCATCAAGCAAAATGAACGAAGGGTAGGACGCAAGCGCGCGGGCGATTTCAACACGTCTGCGCTCTCCTCCCGAAAGTGCGACCGAGGGCGCACGGCGCAAATGCACGATGGTAAACTCCTCCAGTAGAAGGGTGAGCCTTTTTTCCCTGGTCTTGGCGTCGGCTTCAACGGTTTCAAGGGCGACGCGGATGTTGTCTTCGACATTCAAGCCCCGAAAGATGGAAGGATCCTGGGGCAGATAGCCGAGCCCCATGCGTGCGCGGATGTGCATGGGAAGGTCGGAGAGTTCATGTCCCGCGAGCTTGATTGCCCCCCAGTCGGGTTTCATAAGTCCGACAAGAATGCGGAAAAGGGTGGTCTTTCCGGCGCCGTTGGGGCCGAGCAGCCCGACGACCTGCCCGCGTCTCACTTCGAAGGAGACCTCATGCAGGATTTGTCGATTGCGGATGGTTTTGCCGATTTTTTCGATCGACAAGACATCCTTGTTCTCCGCAACGAGTTCGGGACGATGGGACGGTAAGGTTTCTGCTTTTTGCATGGAGGCACTCTATATCATAAACGGGCAATTAAGCAACCTTTTGGGGTGTTTCAGGCAATTTGAGGCCTGCCGGGGAGTCCGATTTACCGCCCTGATTGCACCGCACGGGGGCAATCCCGCCCGGGTCTCCACGATGACTATCTCCTCATTAAATCAAGTAAAACCGCGCATTAACGAGACAAAGCCGCAATCCAAAAAAAACCGGTGACAAGCAGGGAGGATGTGGTATAGTGCCAGCAAGTTTAGTAACAGAAGGAGGAACCCTTATGAAACTATTTCACCTCGCAACCGCTGCAATCTCCATGGCTTTGACGGTTTCGC
>JAPOUU010000092.1 GCA_026708505.1 Hyphomicrobiales bacterium
CACCGCCACCACTTGATACATCCGCACCTGCTATCAAAGGAGTTACTACATAGGCATCACTGGCTACCAACGTGTTCGCATCCATTACTCTGGATTGAAATGCTTGTTGTGCTTGTGTAGCAGTAGCCGTTGGGGCTGTTGGGGGCGTTAAGTCAGGGATATGACCCCTTGCCGTTGCTGCATTTGCGATTAGAGCGGCTGGTAATGCTTGTGGTGTAGTTGGTTGCCCGCCTCCACCACCTGACGGAGGAGTGGGAGTAACAGTTGCAGTGCTCCCACCACCTCCGCCGCCACAATTAACAAGAATGGCAAGCGAAAATGCGATTAAGGTTATGCGAAGTAAATTCACCGGCTGCGAACTTACGGATCGCGAGTCCGGTGCGGAGGCGTCAGTTAAACGGGGGGGGGGGGGGGGTAGTATTTATGTTCATGGGGCTCTCCCTGCGTTGCTAAGAACTATGAATCTAATCCTATCCCACCTCCAAAACAATAATCAAGTACGTCAAAAGGATAATGAATATGAGAAAACCCGTCCTGCCGCATAGCGATTGTTCCCCCATCCGATTCACTCCCGAATACTATCCCGAATTGTCTCCCGTGCCAATGAATTCTCATTGCCACCAGTGGACAAAGACCATCTAAAAAATATCGGTGCGCGAAGGTTTTTAGCCGCTTATGTCCATCAGTGAAAAATGGTGTGGCATCCCCTAGGGGAATCGAACCCCTGTTTCCGCCTTGAGAGGGCGACGTCCTAACCGCTAGACGAAGGGGACTTGAGAGTCGAGCAACAGTATACCCTCGGCGTACGGGTCAAGCAAGGGCTACATCAATGCGATGCGGTAGGCGATGGTTCCTGCGACTAATGCGAAAAGCGCAACGATAAGCACGGCTTGGGCAAGCACGATGATTTTCAGCACGCGGTGCCCCGAGGTAATCTCGCGCAATTGCTCATGCGAGAGCGGCTCGGGCTCGGTGTTTGTCTCGACTTTTTCTCTGCCGGATTCCATACTCTCGATTATATGCCATCGAAAGAGATCGTCCATACTGTCGAGGCGGGCGAGACGGACGCCAACGAACGCCTTGATGTTTTATTAAGTCGCAGTCTTGCGGAGGAGGGGCTCTCGCGCAACCGGATTCAGGCATTGATTAAAGCCGGGGCGGTTTGTGACACCGATGCCGGCACCGTTCTCATGGATGCGAACATAAAGATTAAGCCGGGTGTTCGAATTGTCGTGCGTGTCCCGCCGAGTGCGCCTTCCGATATTGCCGCGGCGCATATTCCCCTTGATATTTTGCATGAGGATGACGACCTTCTTGTTCTTAACAAACCTGCAGGACGGGTAATACATCCCGCTCCTGGGCATCGCGACGATACAATCGTGAATGCTTTGCTGGCGCATTGCGGCTCAACGCTTTCGGGCGTCGGGGGTGTTGCACGTCCGGGAATTGTCCATCGTCTCGACAAGGACACCAGCGGACTTATTGTTGTCGCCAAGAATGATTTCGCGCACCGGCATCTCGCCGCGCAGTTTGCCGCGCATGGACGCGACGGCGCCCTCGAGCGTGAATACATCGCTTTCATCTGGGGGCTTCCGATTCCCAATGCCGGGCGCATTGATGCTCCGATTGCCCGTGCGAACGCCCGGGGCGGCAAGAGTTCTCCCCGCGCGCGATTGCGCATGCGCGCGGGCCGGGGACAAAACGGCAAGCAGGCCGTTACCCATTATCAGGTCACACAGGGATATGGCGACGGCACGCAGGACGGCACGCTCGTGAGTCGGCTTCTTTGCCGGCTGGAGACGGGGCGCACGCACCAGATTCGAGCGCATCTGTCTCATTTCGGACATCCGTTGCTCGGAGACCATCTCTACGGCGCGGGATTCAAGACCCGGGCGCAGCGACTCCCGCCCCAAGCCCGCGAAATTGCCGCCGCATTGCAAAGACAAGCCCTGCACGCATGGAAACTCGGCTTCCTCCATCCCAAAACCGACGAGCACATCCGCTTCGAAGCGCCCCTGCCGGACGACCTCGCCCGACTCGAAGCCGCCCTCGGCGCGATAGCATCGTAAATGAGGATGTGCTAGACTGACGCAACATGAGCGATCGCATCCCGACCATCACGCCGGAGAGCGGACTCTCCCGCTACTTGCAAGAGATTCAGAAGTTCCCGATGTTGGAGCCTGAGGAGGAGTTTATGCTGGCCAAGCGTTGGCGCGAGCATGACGACACCGAGTCGGCGCACAAATTAGTGACGAGCCATTTGCGCCTGGTCGCAAAAATCGCGATGGGCTATCGGGGTTACGGGCTTCCGATCGGCGAGGTGATATCGGAAGGCAACATCGGCTTGATGCAGGCGGTCAAGCGCTTTGACCCGGATAGGGGGTTTCGGCTTGCAACGTATGCGATGTGGTGGATACGCGCGGCGATACAGGAGTATATTCTGCGCTCGTGGTCGCTGGTGAAGCTGGGAACGACGGCTACGCAAAAACGACTCTTTTTCAATCTTCGAAAAGTTAAATCTCAAATCAAGGCGTTCGAAGAAGGCGACCTCACACCCGAACATGTTCAAGAGATTGCCAAGCGTCTCGGCGTTCCCGAGCAAGAAGTGATTTCGATGAACCGTCGTTTTGCGGGGCAGGATAGTTCGCTCAATGCACCGGTGCAGGCGGACACTCCCGGTGAATGGCAGGACTGGCTCATGGACGATGCCGAAGACCAGGAAACCTTGCTTGCCGAACAAGAGGAACTCGAACAGCGCCGGGAGCTGCTTCACAAGGCGCTGGAACATCTCACCGAACGTGAAGCCAGCATCTTGCAGGAGCGCCACCTGCAGGAGAATCCGCCTACGTTGGAGGTGTTGTCGCAACGGTATGGAATCTCGCGCGAGCGGGTGCGCCAGATAGAGGTGCGCGCGTTGGACAAGCTTCGAAAAGCGGCTCGCTCCGAGGCGATGATCCCGAGACAGGAGGCGTAGCGAATGGCCTCGCGTGCTTTTGACAAGTCAAAACTTCCCAGCCGCCATGTGACGCAGGGGCCCGAGCGCGCCCCGCACCGTTCCTATTATTATGCGATGGGACTCGAAGAGAAGGACATCAACCGTCCTTTTGTCGGTGTTGTTTCGTGTTGGAACGAAGCGGCGCCGTGCAACATTGCGTTGATGCGGCAGGCCCAGGCGGTTAAGGCGGGCGTGCACGAGGCGGACGGCACCCCGCGCGAATTCTGCACCATCACCGTTACGGACGGCATTGCGATGGGGCACGAGGGAATGAAGTCCTCGCTTGTCTCGCGCGAAGTGATTGCGGATTCCGTCGAGCTTACCATGCGCGGGCATTGCTACGATGCAATGGTCGGGCTTGCCGGCTGCGACAAATCCCTGCCCGCGATTATGATGGCGATGCTGCGTTTGAACGTTCCCGCCATCTTTCTTTACGGTGGAACCATCATGCCGGGGCGGTTTCAAAACAAGGACGTCACCGTCATTGATGTTTTTGAGGCGGTCGGAAAATATGCGTCCAAGAACATTGATGCGAAGCATCTCCGTGAACTCGAAACGGTTGCATGTCCGGGAGCGGGCGCATGCGGCGGACAATTTACCGCGAACACAATGGCGTGCGTTGCCGAAGCCCTTGGCATTGCGTTGCCCGCATCGTCGGGACCGCCCGCGGTCTACGAGAGTCGCGATGAATACTGCCGGGCCGCCGGCAGGGAGATTATGAAATTGGTTGAGTCGAACCTTCGCCCGCGCGACATTGTCACGCGCAAGGCGCTCGAGAATGCCGCCGTTGTCGTTGCCGCGACCGGAGGATCGACCAATGCGGCGCTGCATCTGCCCGCGGTTGCCCATGAGGCGGGCATTGAGTTTGATCTTTTTGAAGTCGCCGAGATTTTTCGCCGCACGCCCTATCTTGCGGATTTGAAACCGGGCGGAAAATTCGTTGCGCGCGACATGTTTGTTGCAGGCGGCGTTCCGATGCTGATGCGCACGCTTCTCGACAATGGTTATTTGCACGGCGATTGCATGACCGTGACCGGCAAGACGATTGCGGAAAACCTTGAGGGCATCGTTTTTGACTCCGATCAGGAGGTCATGCGTCCTGCCGACAAGCCGATAGCTCCGACCGGCGGCGTTGTCGGACTGAAGGGCTCTCTTGCGCCGGACGGCGCGATTGTTAAAGTCGCGGGATTGAAGAAGTTGCAGTTTAAGGGACCGGCGAGAGTCTTCGAGCGCGAAGAAGATGCCTTTGCCGCGGTTCAGGCGGGCAAGGTTGCCGAGGGCAGCGTGATTGTCATTCGTTACGAGGGGCCTCGCGGCGGACCGGGCATGCGCGAGATGCTTGCCACGACTTCGCTCATCTACGGACTTGGGCTTGGCGAGAAGATCGCGCTTATCACGGACGGACGTTTCTCGGGCGCCACCCGGGGCTTTTGCGTCGGACATGTCGGCCCCGAAGCCGCCGCGGGCGGCCCCATCGCTTATCTGCGCGACGGCGATATTATTGAGATGGACGCCGAGAAGGGCACCATCGATATGCTCCTGGACGATGCGGAAATCGAACGCCGCAAAGCCGGGATTGCAGCACCCGCGCCCGCCTTCACATCGGGATGCTTGTGGAAATACGCTCAAACCGTCGGTGCGGCCCGCTATGGCGCTGTCACCCACCCCGGCGGTGCGAAAGAGACGAAATGTTACGCGGATATCTAATTGCGCTCGTTTGTGCCGTCGCGGTTGCGTTTGCACACGCGGCGAACGCGTCCAGCGCCGACTTTCACGCCGGCATCAAGGCTTATGCCGCCGGCGACATCGACACCGCGTTGGACCGCTGGAACGATGCCGCGCAAGAAGGGCATGCCGGCGCCGCCTATCTCCTTGCCAACCTTTATGCCGACGGACTGGCCGGAAGCGTCCAGCATCATCTCGCATTTCGTTATTACGAACAGGCCGCACAGGCCGGGCACACGGAGGCGCAGATTGCCCTGGCGAATTATTACCGCACCGGCAACGAGGCTGCCGGTATCGAGGTTGACCTTCATAAGGCGCATGCTTGGCTTGCCAAGGCCGCCTATAATCGCAACGCCCATGCGCAATACATCCTCGGAGACATGCACACCAAAGGCGAGGGCGTCGAACAAAATCCCCACCGGGGACTTCGGTGGTTCCTGCTGGCTGCCGAAAAAAAATATCCCCTTGCACTGGCACGGCTGGGACTCATTTATTCGGCAGGCGAAATTGTCACGCCGGATGTTCCCAAGGGTTTTATGTATATGAGCCTCGCGGCCGAGGAGGCGCGCGGACGCGAGCGCGCAACGATAGTTGCCCAATACGACAGGATGCTTGCGCAGGTTACGCCGCTTGACCGCCAGCTCGGGCTGGAGATGGCATCGAAGTGGCGCGCCGAGCGCCAAGCATTGCGGCGATAGGCATGCGCGTCGCGGTCGGGGGGGTGCAGCACGAAACCAACACCTTCGCACCGACGAAGGCGAGTTTGGAGGATTTCGAAAAGCCCGACTCGTGGCCCGCGCTTTTGCGCGGTGACGAGCTGGAAAAAGGCGTCGCCGGAATCAATCTTCCCGTTGCGGGCTTTTACGAGGCCGCTCCCGCGCATAAATTCAGCACCTTTCCGCTGCTGTGGTGCTCGGCCTCTCCTTCCGCGCATGTACGCGAGGATGCGTTTGAGAAAATCTGCGCAATGCTGCTCGAGGATCTTGCCGCCGTTAAAGACGGCATTGATGCCGTCTACCTCGATCTCCACGGCGCGATGGTCTGCGAGCACCTTGAGGACGGCGACGGCGAAATCCTCAAGCGCGTGCGCAACCTTGTCGGCGATATTCCCGTTGTCGCAAGCCTTGACCTTCATGCAAACGTCACCCGCGAAATGCTCGAGTATGCCGATGCGCTTCTGGCATATCGAACCTACCCGCACATTGACATGTCGGAAACGGGCGCCCGTGCGGCGCGCTTCCTTGCGGAACATTGCGCCGATGGAAAGCGTCCGGCCAAAGCGATGACGCAGCTGGACTTTCTTGTTCCGCTGCCGTGGCAGTGCACGGACATGGAGCCGGCGCGCTCGCTTTATGCTTTTGCCACCGATAACAGCGAAACAAAAACGCCGCACGGCGAGGTTTACGAGCTTTCGCTTGCGATGGGGTTTCCGCTTTCGGACATTGCCGAATGCGCGCCCGCGGTTGTTGCCTATGGAGAAAACCAGGAGGCGGCCGACTTTGCGCGGGACGCCCTTGTTTCAAAAATGCATGCCGCGGAGAAAGAGTTCCGCGGGCGTCTCTGGTCGCCGAAAGAAGCCTTGCAATATGTCGCCGATAAAAAGCGCGAAGGCGCCGGGGGGCCTTTTGTGCTGGCGGACAGCCAGGACAATCCCGGCGCGGGCGCAAACAGCGATACCGTCGGATTTTTACGCGAGATGCTTGCATATCAAGAAAGCGGCGGAGGGTTGCGCTGCGCGATTGGCGTTGTCTACGACCCGCAAACGGCGCAAGAAATTGTCGATGCGCTCGGCGAAGGCGGCAGCGGCGAGATGAAGCTTTCACTCGGTGCAAAGACCAATGCCGTTGCAGGCGAGCTGCCGCTTGAGGAAAGCTTTCAAGTTGTTACCTGTTCGGCGTCCACCGACATACTCGCGACCGGACCTTTCTACGGCGGCGCGTTGTTGTGCATGGGCGCGAACGCATTGTTGCGTTGCGGCGAGGTGTTCGTTGTCGTTGGCTCGAGCAAGATTCAGTGCGCGGACAGGACCCTGTTCACGCATTACGGTCTCAACCTGGACGATTTCGACATTGTCGCGGTCAAGAGCAGCGTGCATTTCCGTGCGGATTTTGATGCAATCGCAAAAGAAACCCTTGTTGTGGTTTCTCCCGGGCCCGCCTATGTGGATCTCGCCTCCCTTGAATATCAAAAACTTCGCAAGGGCGTTCGCACCATGCCCGCGGGGGAGCCGCTTTAATCGGGAAGATCGGGAGTTTTGTTCCGCTGTTTGCGAGACAACGCTTGCGTCCTCGGCTAGCGCGTTTTGCAATCGGTCACCCAGATATCGTAAACGGGGTGCTCCAACGCGCTCAAACCCGGAGAGGACGCAAACATCCAGCCCGAGAACACCTGCTCGCCCAGTCCGTTATCCTCATATATCTCAACAAAGGCAAAAACCTCGGCGCGCTCTTCCGGCGGATTCTTTCGACAGTAGCGGGGGCGTATCTCCAGCGTTCCAAATTGCGCCGTGTCATCGATCGCAATCTCCAAACTTCCTATTCGCGCCGTTACCTTGTCCAGCGTTGCAAACACAATCCTGGTGTCCGGCTCTTGGGCCCCGGCAATCGAAGCGCCCGCGCACAATAAAAGCGCGCAGAGGCATCCGGCAAAAAATCTCATAAGCCGCTTATTGGGGGTTCGTCTCGCCGCTGTCGCTCGTCGAAAACACCGCTTGGCTCAGCAGGCCAATCAAATCCACCGAGCCCTGCGTGAATGATACCGTGTCGCCGTCCGCCAGCATCTCATACGAGCCTCCCGGCTGTATCGACAGATAGGATCCGCCGAACAATCCGGTCGTTGTTATTTTCACACTCGAATCGTCCGGGATTTGAACATCGCTGTCCACCGAAAACGACACACGCGCCAGATAGTTCTCCGAATCGAGAGCCTCATCCAGCACCACTCCGACCTTTATTCCGGATATGCGGACGTCCGAACCGACCGTCAGGCCGTCCACGCGGTCAAACTCCGCATTCAAACGGTATCCCGAAACATCCGAAACGCCCGCAGTCGTATACGCATAAAACAGAAACAATCCGGCGACCGCCAGCACAATTGCTCCAACCAAAAACTCAACCACGTTATTGTTGCTCATTTCTTAATCTCCTTCGGGATTCCATGCATGATAATTATCATCGTTTCGGGCGTGAGTGCTGCGGCGAAGCAGCCTCTTCGGTACGTAGGCATCCGGCGTGCCGGTAAGATTGGGACGGTGCTCCCGTTCCCAAAAGCGGGGCGTGTAGTCGCGTTCGGCCGGAGGTTCGTCCGTGGTGTGATGCAGCCACGCACGCCAGCCCGGCGGTATGTTCGAAGCTTCTATCTCGCCGGCATAGACAACCCAGCGACGCGACTCGTCCTTGTGATCTCGATAGTAACGGTTGCCGAGTTCATCCGCTCCCACCAAGGAACCTCTCCGAAACGTGTGCCAGCGGACCCCAAGGGTCTGCCCGTGCCACCAGGTGAAGATTTCCAAAAACAGGGTCTTGAGACGGGTCGCGAAAAAGCGACGATTTTTTCGAATCGAGGGGGGCATCGAATTGGCTCCGAATCTCTCAAAGGGAAAAATACTATGCCTCGATTTGCCCCCGTTCGTCTAGTCACAACGCCGATTTAATCGGCTCGAATCGATTATTTGAAACCATTCTGATAAAAAAATCTTGACGCGGAATCCCCTAATATAATAGTCATAGGGGGTGGTGTGAGGGAAGCGGAATCCGCCCATATCTTGTGGCGGGCGCCTCTTCCCTTACTACAATTTGTTTGTTTGACTTCGATAACTCCGGGGAGGTTCACATGCGTATCGAGAGGATTTTTACAACAAAAGGCAAGTCGCCTTACGAAGACATTGTCTTCCAAACAGCTTCATCAGAATTACGAAACCCGAATGGTTCCATCCTCTTTGCGATGCCCGAGATTCACGTGCCGAAGGAGTGGTCGCAGGTCGCCTGCGACATCCTTGCGCAGAAATATTTCCGGCGTTCCGGCGTTCCGCAGAAGCTCCGCATGGTTGCAGAGAAAGGCGTGCCGAAATGGTTGCGCCGGCGCGAAGCCGATGTCGACGCTCTCGATGAACTTCCCGAAGAAGAGAGATACGGTTCCGAAAATGATGCGCGTTGCGTTTTCGACAGACTCGCAGGCACATGGACCTATTGGGGATGGAAGAACGGATTCTTCGACGACGAGGAATCGGCTCATGCTTTTTTCGATGAGATGCGGTTCATGCTCGCAACGCAGCGCGCCGCTCCCAACTCGCCCCAGTGGTTCAACACCGGACTCCATTGGGCATACGGAATCGAAGGTCTTGCGCAGGGGCATTACTACGCCGACAGCAAAACCGGCGAAGTCCTGCGTTCGCAAAATGCTTACGAGCGTCCCCAGCCCCATGCATGTTTCATTCAAAGCGTTAGCGATGACCTCTCGAATCAGGGCGGCATCATGGATCTTTGGGTGCGGGAAGCGAGGCTGTTCAAATACGGCTCCGGAACCGGCACAAACTTCTCCGATCTTCGGGGCGAGGGCGAATCTCTTTCCGGCGGAGGAAAAAGTTCCGGCCTCATGAGTTTCCTGCGTGTTGGAGACCGGGCCGCCGGCGCCATCAAATCCGGCGGAACGACGAGACGCGCCGCAAAAATGGTCATGGTTGATATTGACCACCCGGACGTTGAGCAATTCATCGATTGGAAAGTCATCGAAGAGGAAAAAGTCGCCGCCATGGTCACAGGCTCGCGGACCATCCGTCGTCGACTCAATGCAATCGTGAAAGCCTGCAAGGAATACACGCCTGCCAAGGACGACGAAGCCGAGGCCGCTTTCGATCCCGCCCGCAATCTCGTGCTGCGCCGCGCGATTCGGAAGGCGCGGCAAAGCGAGGTCTCCGAGACGCTCATCCTGCGCGCTGTTGAGTTGCTGCGACGCGGCTACGACGAGCGCGAGTTCCGCGTCTATGACACCGACTGGGATTCGGAAGCCTATGGAACCGTCTCCGGACAGAACTCCAATAACTCCGTTCGCGTGACCGATGCTTTCCTTCAGGCCGTCGAAAAAGACACGGATTGGGATCTTGTCAATCGCACCGACAAGCGCATCCACAAAACCGTTCCCGCAAGGGAGCTCTGGCACAAAATCGGCGAAGCCGCCTGGCGCTGCGCCGACCCCGGCCTCCAGTACCACGACACCATCAACGATTGGAACACCTGTCCCAAGTCGGGAGAAATTCGAGCCTCCAACCCTTGCTCCGAATACATGTTCCTTGATGACACCGCTTGCAATCTCGCATCCATCAACCTCATCAAGTACATGCGCCCGTCCGAAGAGGGCGGCGGTTTCGATGTCGGCGCTTTCGAGCACACCACGCGCTTGTGGAGCATCACGCTGGAAATCTCCGTGCTGATGGCACAGTTCCCCTCGCACGTCATCGCCGAGCGGTCCTACGCCTTCCGGACGCTGGGACTCGGGCATGCAAACATCGGCGGGTTGCTCATGTCTTCGGGCATTGCATACGATTGCGAGCAAGCCCGCGCCATCTGCGGCGCCGTCACCGCCTTGATGACCGGAGTCGTTTATGCAACCTCCGCCGAAATGGCGGCAACGCTGGGATCTTTCCGCGAATACGAGAAGAACAGCGAAGCCATGTTGCGTGTCATGCGAAACCACCGTCGCGCGGCCTACGGAGAGAAGAGCGGCTATGAAAGCGTCGCTATGACGCCCGTTACGCTCGACGGCGACAATTGCCCCTGGGGCGATTTGGTCGAACGCGCCCGTCTCGCATGGGACAACGCCATCGAACTCGGCGAACAGCACGGATACCGCAACGCCCAGGCCAGCGTCATCGCGCCGACCGGAACCATCGGACTCCTCATGGATTGCGATACGACCGGAATCGAGCCGGACTTTGCGTTGGTTAAGTTCAAAAAACTGGCGGGGGGCGGATACTTCAAAATCATCAACCGCGCCATTCCCGCCGCGTTGAGGACGCTGGGATACGCGCCTGAAAGCATTGAGGCAATCGAGCACTACGTCGTCGGGCGCGGAACCCTCGCGGGCGCTCCGGCCATCAATCCCGAAGCCCTCAAAGCCAAAGGTTTCGACGAAGGCGCGCTGGCTGCAACCGAGCGGCGTCTTGCCGATGCTTTTGACATCCGGCTGGCCTTCAACAAATGGACTCTTGGCGAAAAGTTCTGCCAGGAGACGCTCGGGCTGTCCCGCGAAAACCTCGAAGACCCGAACTTCGATATGCTGGACGCGCTCGGATTCTCCAAGGCCGAAATCGAACAGGCGAATCTCTATGTCTGCGGTGCAATGACCATGGAGGGCGCGCCGGGGCTCAAAGAGGAGCATCTCGCCATCTTCGATTGCGCAAGCCCGTGCGGGCGCATCGGCCGGCGGTATCTCTCCGTGGAAAGCCACATCAAGATGATGGCCGCCGCGCAGCCTTTTATTTCAGGGGCCATCTCCAAAACCATCAACCTCCCGCATGGGGCATCCGTGGACGAGTGCAATGACGCCTATCTTCTCTCGTGGCGGCTGGGTCTGAAAGCGAACAGCCTGTACAGGGACGGTTCGAAACTCTCGCAACCGCTTTCCGCGCAGTTCGTTGCGGACGATGCCGCGACAACCGAGGACGATGATGAAAAACCCTCGCAAGAACAAATCGAGGAGTTTCTCTCGCAGTCGCGTCCCGAACAGGTCCGGCATCTCGTTGCTCGGCTTGCCCAGCAGGCGCATAAGGAAAACCAGCTGCGTGAACGGCTTCCGGACAGACGGAAGGGATACACGCAGAAGGCAATCGTCGGCGGACACAAAGTCTATCTGCGAACCGGTGAATACGACGACGGTCGACTCGGCGAAATCTTCATCGACATGCACAAGGAAGGTGCGGCTTTTAGAAGCCTCATGAACAACTTCGCCATTGCTATTTCGCTCGGACTCCAATACGGCGTTCCTCTCAGCGAATATGTCGAAGCTTTCACCTTTACGCGCTTTGATCCTGCCGGAAGAGTACGCGGGAACGATCGAATCAAAAACGCAACTTCGATTTTGGATTATGTCTTCCGCGAGCTCGCCGTCTCCTACCTTGATCGCATGGATCTCTCGCATGTGGACGAGGAGTCGGGCACGCCCGACAACATCGGAGGAGGCGTGGGCGAAGGGAAGCTTCCGGCCTCGCGCTTTGCCAGCCCCGGATTCCATCGGTCGTCCAACCAACTCAACCATCTCTATGTCATCCATGACGCTGAAGGAAAGGAGAGGGCGGTTCAGCCCCAGCCGGCAAAAGCGAGTCTCGCGGGCGCCGCAGGGGCGGAAGAGGCCTCAATCAGCGTCGGCAGCGTGATGGGGGTGGGGGATGCCGCGGTGGATGCCTCGCAGGCCTCGCGCATGATGGGGTATGTCGGAGAGGCTTGCGGCGAGTGCGGGAACTTCACCATGGTGCGAAACGGCTCCTGCCTCAAATGCGACACCTGCGGCTCGACCAGCGGGTGCAGTTGAGGAGACCCCAAAAAGGCTTTCGGCGCTTGCGGGGAGGGGTGTCTTTTGATTCGATGTGAAAGACACCGCCGGGGCGTTTAGCGCAGCGAGAAGACGGCAACAATCCCCGGCGGCGGACCGGGGATTGTTTTGGGTCCGCCCTTTACTCCCGCCCCGTCCCCATCAATGAAGAGCAGGCTCGAAATCGAAGAGATCGGGCTTGGGGAATCAGGTTTTATTCTTTGCGGCGAGGGCGTCCGCCCGGATGCGCCGCAGCATCGAATGGAGACCGTTTGAGCGCTGCGGGCTTAGATGCTGTTCCAAGCTCAAGCGCGTAAATAAATCATTCGCGTCAAAAGAAAGAATCTCCCCGACCCTGCGACCCGAATAGAGATGTAAAACTATCGCAATCAGGCCTCGAACAATGGATGCGTCGCTCTCTCCCTCAAAACGCAAGCGCGGTTCGTCTTCGGAGTCGCCGTCTATTACATGGCTTTTGATCCAAACCTGCGAAACACATCCTTCGACCTTGTTGTCGTCACAGCAAAGGGTTCCGTCCCCTTTGGGGAGTTTCTTTCCCAGGTCAATCACATGGCTGTAACGGTCCTCCCAGTCAATGAGAAGACCGAAGTCGTCCGCCAATTGCGCGGCGCTGGCGTCAATGGTTTGTTCTTCAAGCACAGCGTCCATATCGGTGCCGATATTGTTTATGTTTCCACTTCCTCGTGCGCCAGTTCCGCGAATGCTTCGTCCGACAAGCGATAGTTCAGAAGGTTGTCCAAATGGGTAAAGCCCATGCGGTCGTAAAAATTGCGCGCCGGATTGGCGTGAATGACGTTGAGATCGAGTCTGCTCATGCCGCGGGCCGCCGTTTCTTGTGCGACGCGGCGCACCAGGCCGTATCCGACACCCGCGCCGCGTTGCGCCTCATCCACAAACATGTCCGTAATAAACAGGCCGTGCGCTCCCGACCATGTTGAATAGGTTTCCTGGAAAATCGCCATGCCGACGGCCGTGCCGTTTTTTTCTGCTATCAGCGCCTCGAATCGAGGGTGCGATCCAAATCCATCGCGCAACAACGCATCCTCCGAGATGCGCACGCGTGATTCTTCCCCTTGGACCGCAGCCAGCTTCCGCAACATGTCAAACAGCAAGGGCACATCATCCTCGCGCGCACGCCGAATGATCACGTCCTGCTCCGAAGTCGTGCTTGAGAAGGGGGTCGCACCGGCCTCGCCGGTCGTATGCAAGGATTCATCAGACATCTGTTTACTTTCCCGAAATCTTCCGCCCCCGCCTTCCCGCATTATACCGCTTTTCGGGCGGTTTGTCCATGCTTACGGGCCTTCGTCCGGCAGGAGAAATTGCCAGCACCCGGCAATATCCTCAACGCCATGAACTCCGGCGCACCAAGCCTCCTCGGAAGGGTCGTAACTCGACACCATGCACTGGTCGAGATTGAGCCGCGCCCAGCGAAAACATTGGAACGCCTTCGGATGCTCAATTGCTTTTATCTCGTTTGTGCGTGAGCCAAGAATGCGTCGAGCGCCCAGCGTCAAAATCAGATCCGTTGGCGTGTAGGCCTCCGCATGAGCATCCGGTATGAAACGGAGCGTTCCAACGTGCTTCTCGGCCGCGGCGATAAACATCCGTAAATGCGCCAACGCATACATTACAGCATTGCCACCTTTGTCCTCTTCAAGCGCGCCCCATTTGCGGTGTTTCCATTCCTCGGAAACATCCAGCAAGGCTTGTGAGAGAATTTGCAGCTGCAAACTGTCATCGCGCATTTCCATGCGGAGACGTCGAAGCACATCCTCGGCGCCGGGAACCTGACGCGCAAAACGCCTCTCGGTCCGCAAGCGTTGAAGAAGGTTCTCGGCGGTATGTTCTCTTAGCAACGACTCGATGCCTTGCACATACGCGGGAGTTTCGGCGACAACCGAGGCATTATACGCAAACCAGCCTTGCACCAATTGTTTTTCGTCTTTCACCTGCAAATGGGAAAGGATGCGCCGGATGTCCGATGGATTCTCAAGGGGAAACCTCATGACTTGTGCAATCTTGTGACGAAATGCAAGGAATGTATTCGCCAAAACGCTAAAGGAGTCCTCATGCACCTCTTCTTTTACCTTGGCGCTTGTTTCGATGTCTTTCTCAACGCTTGTATCCTTGCGCTTGACCGGAGCGGGCTTGGTAAGCGCGGGCTCGGTCGGGACGGGCTCGGCCATGGCGGTCTCGATGGAATCAGTCCGGACGGGGGCGGCCTTGGCGAGGGCAGCCCTAGCGAGGGCGGCCTTGATGGGGGTAGCCTGGACGGGGTCAGCCTGAACGGGGTCAGCCTGAACGGGGTCAGCCTGAACGGGGTCAGCCTGAACGGGGGCAACCTGGACAGGGGTAGCCTCGGCGGGGTCAGCCTGGACAGGGGCAACTTGGACGGGGTCAGCCTCGGTGAGGGCAGCCTTGGCGGGGATGATATCGATAGGAGCAGTCTCGGCAGACGGGGAATCGGTCGCGGCAGGTTCAATCGGACCGGGTTTGGCCAAAACGGAGACGGGAAGATCCCGGGGTTTCTTTACGCTGTTCCGTTTCTCTATCCAGTCCACATGCTCCCGCTCCGCCGTAGTGCAACCCCCGACAGTTCCAAACACAAATGTAAAAACCACAATTGCTACAATCTTTTGAAATGCATTCATAGCCGAAACAGGGTAGAGTGTTTTTAGCCACGCTCCAAGTTCTTTTTATGAACCTCGCGTGGGCGGTTTTGTTTTGGCGGCATTGGGGGTAAACTAGTGCGGTCGCAAGAGCAAGGAGACGAAAATGGGCGAAATAATGGCATTCCTAAACCAACTGTGGAACGAAGGCGTTTTTGGCGCCAGTATGACCGAGCTATCGGTCGGGCTGGGAATCTTTGTGACAGTTGTTATCTTTCGCGGAATGCTCGCACGCATCGTCATGTACATCATGCGTCGCGCCGGGAAAAAAATACAGGCCGATTCCCTCGAACGCATTGCAAATGCAATGCACGAACCTTTGCGTTTTTTGTTTCCCGTGATCGTGTTGTTTCTCTTCAAAGAAATACTTGTGCTGCCCGGCCCCGTCAATGCTTTCACCGAGCAATTGCTGCGAAGTCTTTTTGTCGTTGGAGTCTTCTGGTTTGTTTACGGGCTTGTTGATTTTCTCATCGACTTGGTGCGGGATATATCGAGGAGCGGCATCAGCGAAGAGGTCGATCACTGGCTGTGCCGAAGTCTTCGCATCTTCGTTGTGCTCGTTGCCGGGGCGACCATACTGGAAATCTGGGGCGTTGCGATCGCTCCCATACTCGCAGGGCTTGGAATCGGAGGCGTTGCGGTAGCCCTCGGCGCGCAGGATTTGTTCAAGAACCTCATCGGCGGGGCCGCTATTCTTGTCGAGAAACGCTTCGGCATCGGCGATTGGATCAAGGTGGAGGGCGTTGTCGAAGGAACGGTCGAGCGCATCGGCTATCGCTCGACGCTCGTGCGCAAGTTTGACCTCGCGCCTGCGTATGTTCCGAATCACCAGCTCTCGGATACCGGCGTCGTGAATTATTCGGCAATGCTCAAGCGCCGCATCTATTGGAAAATCGGCTTGAGTTATTCTTCGAGCATCGCGCAGCTACGGGAAGTGCGCGACGGCATTGAGGCCTACATCACCTCGAGCGATGCGTTCGAATCAGCGGACAAGGTGTCGATGTTCGTGCGTATCGATAATTTCTCTGATTCTTCCATTGATATTCTCGTCTATTGTTTCACAAAGACGACGAAGTGGGGCGAGTGGCTTGAAATCAAAGAGGCGTTTATGTATCACATAAAAGACCTCGTTGAAGGGGCAGGGACGAGCTTTGCGTTTCCTTCGCGCTCGATCTATGTCGAAAGCCTCCCGCACGGAACTCCTGCGAAGTTCGAATCACCGTTACAACCAAAAGTTGACCCTTAAGGGCAAACGTGGCATAGTCTGAATTCTGGTTCTGCAGACCAGCGGAAGGCATGAGGGATGACCCTGTCGGGTCGCCCGCGAATACAATACCGGTAACGGAAATAAGTGGGACAAGCCCTCGTGTCTTGGTCTGCAGACGTCCCGGCGCTTGCGTCTAGATGTCTGCGGAACAGTATAGTTAGGGCTCGCCCCAAAGCCTTCCTAGGGATACAGGTAGAGGGGCGGGTCCGACATTCGCCCCTCTTCTAAGGTTCCGTGACGGCCACCAAAATCAACCTGCCTACCGTTCTCAAATTGAGCTGGTTATCACTCTACATGCCATTACTTTATCGGTTTCTTTTCTGGTTTTGGCAATCTCAATCCCTCGGGCAGTGTTGTTATGCCGTGGCCTAGTGAAGTGCGCGGCTCCCTATATAACATTTTGTCCACTTGTTTTTGAGTCAAGCCTTCACAATTCTCAAAAGTAGCGCTGTTGATTTGCGTGCCATTGAAAATGGTATTTTTTAGGCGTGTGTGCTCAAATTTAGCAAGGGTTAAATTTGCATTACTAAGATTTGCGGATTTTAGATTTGATTTCTGAAAAACAGCGGCTCGCAATGATGCGCCATTGAGATTTGTGGATTCTAAATTAGTTTTGACGAAAATCGATTTATTTAAACGTGCTTTGCTGAGGTCGGATTGTACAATCTGTGCTCCACTGAAGTCTACAAAATTTAGATATGCGCCACTGAGATTGGCACCATCCAAAAATGCATTAATGAACTTTGTGCCAGAGTCTTTTTTTCTATCTCCGAAGAGGAAGATGCTTCTATTTTTGGGATTGTATAAATATGCGTCCATGAGTTTGGCTCCTGCCAACCATGCGCCGCTCATATCTGCTCCGATAAGATTAAACCGAGACAAATTGGCTTTGACAAACCGTAAGCCACGTAAATCAGTATTCTGCAAATCACACAGATCATGTTTTGTCTCGTTGTGCTGTTTTCCGAATTGTTCTTGTTTTTCGAGTTTCGATGCGATACTTGCTAACGCATTAACAGCAGCTTCAATATCCAGGCGTAACGTTCGATATGCATCAAACTCCTCTTCCGTTTCGAAGTTTGGAGATTTATATGTAGCAAGGTTCTTTTTAACTTCCTCGGAATCTTTTGTTGCGTGTGTGCGTATAAAGGTCACAAGAATGCGTGCGATTTTCTTACGTTCTTCTTCTTGGGTTTCAGCAATTTGTTCCAAGCCGAGGATTCCGCCCAAACGCACGGCCAGGTTTTCATTGGTGAGTTGATTTATAGCGTGAGTAAGTTGATCGACAGTTAAACTTTGCTCGGCGACCCTTGTGCGCTTAAAAAGAAAATACCAACCGATAAGTCCGGCTGTTAGCAAAATTAAATTGCGGGTGGCATGTTCAAATTTAAAACTTAAAGCGCACAGAACGGTGATCAAAACAACAAAAACGCAAGTAATCACTCGCTTTCCAAAAGTTTGCTCCCCCCACCAACTGGTTACCCGCTCATCTATCCAACTAGTTAGTTTTTTCCAAAACCGAATTGGTTCTTCTCCGCGGGCAATTATTCTTCTTTTCCATCGTAATGCTTTGCTTCTCTCTTTCCTCATTTATGTCTCTCCATGCTACAATCACAAACAGGATTCTTCTCCCGCAACCAGGGAGTATAAGAGTATAACTTCTACAATCAAAAGGTGAAAGCATGCGCCCGCTCCTAGCAATCATCACCAGATCGCACCGCCGCCCGCAGAAAGAATCCCTTTTTGCCGGGGTCGCGCTAATCGCGCTCGCCGCAGCCATCACCATTCCAATGGATACCATCGTCAAGCACCTCACAAGCTCGTATAATGTTCTCATACTCCTGTGGGCGCGGTTCTTCTTCCATGCGGTCTTTCTTGCCACCATCGCCGCCGCTATCCACGGAGAGCAACTCTTTCGACCTCCGCAGCCAAAACTGCAAATCCTTCGAGGGTTGTGTCTCGCATCCGCATCGCTCTTCTTTTTCTACGCTGTCAAATTTCTGCCATTGGCGGATGCGCTTGCGCTTGTGTTTAGTTCGCCACTCGTGCTTACGGCCATTGCTCCCTTCATGCTTGGAGAGAAAGTCGGCGTGCATCGATGGGGCGCCGTGATCGTTGGATTTATCGGCGCGTGCATCATCATACGGCCCGGATTCGAAGGTTTTACGTGGCACTCGCTCCTGCCCATCGCAACGGGCGCATGCTTCGCGCTTTACCTAGTTCTCAACCGCAAACTCTCCAACACCGCTCCGACACTCATTTCGCTCGCAGTCATGGCAATCCCCGGCGCCATTATCTTCTCCGCTATCATGCCCGCCGTCTGGGAAACGCCTTTGCCGCAACACATCTGGATACTCCCGCTCATTGGAGTGATGGGGGCATGCGGACACTTCTGCTACATCCGGGCATACACAAAAGCACCCGCCGTCGCCCTTGCACCTTTCGGATACCTCGAACTTCCCATCGCCGTATTCTTCGGGTGGTTCGTTTTCCACGAATTCCCCGACAAAGTGACATGGGTGGGAATTAGCGTACTTGTGGCCAGTGGTTTGTACATCCTGCACCGCGAGAGAGTTGTTGCCAAAAAGAATCCAACACAAACACCGTTACAATAATGTCTTCGCACGAGTCTCAAGCAGTCGTTATCGGTGGAGGAATCATCGGCGTTGCGAGTGCGTGGCAACTTGCACGGCACGGATACCGCGTCACCATCCTTGAGCGTCGCGAGGATATCGCTCTTGAGACCAGTTTCGCAAACGGAGGGCAAATTTCTCCGTCCGAGGTTGCGCCCTGGTCAAAGCCCGAAACCATCCGTCTCGCGCTCGGGTGGATGCTGCGCGCCAACGCGCCTTTCCGGCTCCGTCTTGCCGCAGACACGCATCAATGGCGCTGGCTGTGGAACTTTCTCTCCCGGTGCACCCATCGGGCCAACGAGAAAGGGTTTCATCGGCTGTTATCTCTCGCAAGTTACAGCATCGCCGAGATACGGCACGTTCGAGACACCGCACGGCAAGAAGGCTGGGATCTGGACTATGACGGTTCGCAAGAGGGAATCTTGCGCATCTTTCGAAACCGCGCCGCCCTGGAACGGGAACGGGATTCTTGTGCATGCCTGGGTGATTGGGGAATGGAGATGCGCGCGCTTACGCCCGACGAGTGCCTGGCCATTGAGCCGGCATTGGCGGCAAACCCGGAGAATTTCCGCGGCGGCGGTTTGTTCACGCCGCAGGATGAAGGCGGCGATGCGCACCTTTTTGCCCGGGCCTTGTGGGAGAACGCGAAAGCCTCGGGCGTCCGGGCGCGTTTCGGCGTTGAGGTTGAGGCGTTGGAGCGGAACGGCAGCGGGCGCATTGTTCCTCGTGTCCGGGGCGAGCAACTCGAATGCGACCTCGTCGTTCTAGCGGCGGGGTGCTGGTCCCGGGAGTTGGCGCTCGGGCTGGGAATCTCTTTGCCCTTGTGGCCGGTGAAAGGTTATTCGCTTACCGCCGAAATCACCGACGACTCGCGTGCGCCGAAAATCAGCATCACGGACGAGGAGCGCCGCACCGTCTTTACGCGTCTGGGATCGCGTATACGTGTTGCCGGATTGGCGGAAGTCGCACGATCGACCAATGAGGGTTTTGATCCCGGGCGCGCACGTGTGCTTGTGCATAATCTCGAGCATGTTTTTCCCGATTCGTTTGATCCGGGCACGATGCATTTCTGGCATGGCTATCGACCGATGATGTGGGATTCGATTCCGTTTATCGGCAAGGCGCCCGGATGCGACGGGTTGTGGTTCAACCTCGGACACGGTTCGCTGGGATGGAGTTTTTCGATGGGAGCCGCCGCATTGCTTGCGCAACTCATCGATAACGAAGATCCTGCCATTGACCCCGCTCCCTACGACCCGCAACAAAGGTTGCAGTCGCTACGGCAATAGGTTTGCGGGAAGTCCTCGATTCAATCTCTCCAAAGCCTCGCTCTCGCGCCCCAGCCCTGTTGAAATGCCGCGGCGATGCCATTGCGAACCGGTGTTTTCGAGCGCGGGAATCTCCTGTTGCGCGCTCGAAGCCATCGCCAGGTGTTTCGTTGCCGCATCCACCTCGCCGACACGAGACAATCCGTCACGCGAACTTAAAACCGGTAGCTCTCCCGTCAACGAAAGCAGCAATGAAACCCGTGCCGGATAGGATTCAATCCTGCCCGCATTCGATATGCCGTTTTGCCAGCCGTTTTTCACCTCGCGCGACAGCTGTGCAATTTCCGCGCGCAACCGGCGGCGCTCTTGCAAATTCGCCTGCAGTTGCCCGTAGGACATTTCCGCAAAACGCGAGTGGCGGCCGTTATGGTCAACACGCCAGCGCAATTCCCTCTCCAACGTTTCCATCTCCCGGTCAATGCGCGCCATCTCCGTTGCGGCCTTGCCGCCAATCTCCCTCTGTCGCTTTGATCCGACCAATGTGTTCATCAGCGCATCCGATTCGACCATCCGATAACCCCGATGGCTGCGAGAAGTATCTTCTACAAATCCGGCCTGCAAAACCGACACTTTTGCGCGGACATCCTTCTTTTTTCCATCCACTGAAAGCGCCAGACGGACAGGCTCGCCATTGTTTTCCAATTTCTCCAACGCCCGCCGCTGGCGGTTCCAAACCTCACGGCTCGACTTCGCATCGGCATTCTTCCCTCCATTCAGAAACGCCAGCGAATATAACGGCAAGTCAACAACTTCGCCCGCCAGCGCCCGCGCACGCAAATCTCCGTCTAAATTCAACTGCGTTGCGGCCAAATCCTTCGCCATCGAAAACGCCGCGGCATCCGTCCGTGATTCGTTCGAATCACCCGCATGCGGGGCCAAATCCGCTGCAACCTGCTCCCGGACCGCATCCGGAAGGGCGCGGAAGTTTTCGTCTTGCAGCACAGGTGCGTCAAAAAAGCCATGGCGCAACGAGATAAACGCGTTCTGCTCGTTTTGCGAGTTCGCGCCGACAGTCAGGTCGCTTAATGCGAGGTTGGGAACGCCAAGATAGCGATTTACGTCACTTGAGGGCAGGCCGTTAACCGGCTCGCCCGCGACAACATAGGAATCCTGCGCGCCGCTCGAGAGATGCTTTCCAGGAATAATGCGGGAGCGAACCTGGCCCAATCGCTCGGCAACATCTGCGGGCGGTGAGATCTCCAAGTCAATAATCTGCCAAGGCTGTTGCGCCACCGCAAGCGACCTGCCGCGCTGCAGGGATGAGCGCCACTGCGACGAAGGTATGTCCGGGAATATTTCCGACAGGCGTGTCTGCGCCTGTGCGAGTTCATCAACGTTGTCTTCGGGTGCGCGCAGCAAATGTATCAATTCGCCTTCGCGGGCGCGTCCGGCCAGTGCGCGTCCCTGCGATTCCATTGATGCGGCGCGCTCGTCCAATTCAAGCGCCAGCGACTCCAATTTTTGCACGCTTTTATCTTCCAGCAGCGTTTGCGGGTCGTTCGCCAGCCTCACGGCTTGATAACGCTCGTTGATTGCATGACGCGCGCCGCGAATATCCAAGATACTCGAGTTAATTCTATCCAGCATGTTGCCCGCGCGGGTTTCCGGCAGCAAGTCGCTCAGATGCGTCGAAAGGTCCGCGAGCGCCATGTGTTCCTCCGCAAGCATATTCCCCAAAGAGCGCAGCACCGCTTCCGTCTCCACCGCCTCGTTGCTTAACGCTCCGCGCTCCATGTGTGCGGTCAGCATCTCGTCCAGGCGCCGCTGGATTCCTCCCAGCGCATCCATGTGATTGCGCAGCAATTGCGATAACTCCTTGCGCTCGGCAGGGGATGCGCTGCCATTCTCGACGCGTTGCGCGATTGAGCGCATGTGTTCGCTGTCCCCCTCCAGGACATTCATGTAGCCGCGTGCCGCCTGAAGGTCGAGACGCTCGGCATCCGAAACGCCTCCCTGCTCCCGCCCGCCAAGCGAGGCAATCTCCGCGCCCATTGCGTGCGAGGGCAATCCCGCAAGCGATGTCATCGCTTCGTTCACGGTTTTCGTCGCCGGCAGAGGCGCGGCGGGTAAAGAGACCGTGTCGCTGTCGGCGAGCGCTTCAGCGTAAGAATCCGTCCGGCGCAGTCCCGTGGATATTGCCGTTGCCGCCGGTGTCAGCGACGTCGTTGCAAACAGCGCGTTTTGGGCTTCCAGGGCCTGCTCGTAAGAATTCGCGCGGCGCAGCACATGACTGCGCGGTATATCCAACGCGGCAATTTCTCCGATTTTCTTTTCGGGTTGCGGGGAAGAGCGCGCAGGCGATTCCCATCCGGTGCGACGCCGAAACAACGGCGTTTGCGCCTCTTTCTCCAGCACCCGGGCAGGCGTGCGGCGGGATTCTTCATCCCCGGCCGCCGCGGGAATGTCGGTCAGGGAATTCTGCCGGTAGAGGCCCGTGCCGCCGATGGATTTGGAAGTTAACTTTCCCTTGCCCCAGGCGCGATCGAGGCGGCGCTCTGCCTTCTCCTCAAGGCTTTTTTTCTTTTTAAAGATGCGTTTGCGCTTGTTTTTCTTGCCCCCGGCAAGCAATCCATGCTCTCCCAGCTTGCCGTGGCGCAAATCCTCTTCCTTCGGCTTTGTTCGCACGGCCGAAGGATTGGCTGCCGTTATTGTTTTTCCAGTTGATAGCGCGTTGCTTACGCGCGAGAAGAGAGGCATGGGGGATTTGTCCTTCCGGAGTTGTTTGCGATGTTGAAGCATCGCCCAAACTCCTTAACAAATCCTTTACGCGCCGCTAGCCTCCCCGCGCAACGCCGCCAAATTATCCGCGTACATTTCCGGGCCGCCGGCAAACGCCGCCGTTCCCGCAACCAAGACATTTGCTCCCGCCGCAACAGCCAGGGGGGCGGTTTCCCTGTTGATTCCCCCGTCCACCTGCAAATCAATTTCAAGTCCGGCCGCATCGATGCGTTTGCGGCATGCTTCAATCTTCTCCAGTTGCGAGTGTAAAAACGCCTGTCCGCCAAAGCCCGGATTGACCGTCATTACCAAAATCACATCCACGTCCGTTATCACCGATTCGATGCTCGACAGCGGCGTTCCCGGATTCAGCACGACCCCGGCGCGGCAGCCCGCCTCGCGTATCCGTGCCAGGCTCCGATGCAAATGCGCTCCCGATTCCGGGTGTACGCTGATAATGTTCGAGCCGGCTTCCACAAATGCGTCCAAATGCCTTTCCACGGGCGCAATCATCAGATGCGTGTCAAACGGCAGGTCGCTGCATCCGCGCAACGCCTTAATCACGCCCGGTCCAATCGTCAGGTTGGGAACAAAATGGCCGTCCATCACATCAATATGGATAGAATCAGCCCCGGCCGAGGTCATTGCGCGAACCTCGTCACCCAGGCGGGTGAAATCCGCCGCCAGTATCGAAGGTGCCATTTTCACCGGCATTGCAAAAAACTCCACATAAATCCCTCATAATCGAGTATAATGGCGGCAGACATGTTTTCAATCATAACCGCCATACTACACCACAAACGCTGTAAAGTCCGCAAGAGCGTCTTTGCGCTTGTGTGCGCTGTCGCGCTGCTCATGCCCGTCCATGCCTTCGCGGTTTCAACCATCCGGGACGCCGAAATCGAGAATATGCTCCGGGAATACTCGGACCCCATCTTCATAGCGGCCGGGCTCCAGCCTAAAGCCGTGAAAATCCACATTGTCAACGATCGGAGAATTAACGCCTTCGTTGCGAACGGACAGCAAATCTATCTCTTTGCCGGGCTTTTCGACCGGATGAAGACGCCCGAGATGATCATCGGCATCGTTGCGCATGAAACCGGACACCTGGCGGGCGGACACCTGCCGAAAACCTCGGACGCCCTCGAACGCGCGCAAGTTCCCATTATCCTCTCGACGCTGCTCGGCATCGGAGCCGTTGCCGCGGGAGCCGGAGATGTAGGCGCCGCGATAATTGCCGCGGGACAAACCGTTGGCGAGCGCTCCTTCCTCAGCTACTCCCGGGCCCAGGAGGCTTCCGCCGACCAGGCCGCTCTCAGCTATCTTGAAGCCAGCGGTGAAACCGCACGCGGGCTTCTTGAGGTTTTCCAGCTCTTCGGTGCGGAAGAGCGGGCCTCGGGTCTCGATCAAGGCGATTCCTACGCCTCGTCGCATCCGCTTTCCTACGAACGCTTCGCGGCTCTTGAAAACCGCGCCAAACTCTCGCCCTATTATGACAGCATGTCCGAGGAGCGGCAGTATCAATATGATCTTGTGAGGGCGAAGTTGCGCGGTTTTCTCGATGACCCCGTAGTCACCATGCGGCGTTATCCAGACTACGACCAAAGTGACCCGGCCTTGTACTCGCGCTCGGTCGCCTATTACCAGCAGGGAGATACGCGGCGTGCCGTCGAAGAGATAGACGTTCTCATCTCTCGCCATCCCGACAATCCTTACTTCCACGAACTTCGAGGGCAGATTCTCCTGGAAGGAGGAAAAATCGCCGAATCCATTAGCGCTTATGACAAGGCTATTGAGCTCGCGCCCGACGAGTCGCTTATTCTCACCGCTCTTGGAAGCGCGTTGGTTGCACAAGAAGGCGCCGATGAAAATCGTCGAGCCATCCCCATACTTCAACGAGCCGTCGAACTCGATGAACAAAATCCTTTTGCCATGAGACAACTCGCGTTGGCGTATGCGCGGGACGGCCGTCTCGGTTTTGCCGAACTTACCAGCGCCGAGCGCGCATTTTTACTGGGGGACGTCAAGCAGGCGAAACTTCATGTTCAACGTGCCATGTCGAAATTAGAAGAACGTTCTCCCGCATGGCAACGGGCGCGGGATATCCAGCAACAAGTCGCAGCCCTTGAGGCAAAAGCGGCCGAAGAAAACCGCCGCCGCGGAAAGCGTGCTCCCTAGGATTCCGTGGGGGAGGGGTGTTTCACCCAAACGGTGCCGAGAACCGGGCCGATGCCGCGCCGGTTGCCTTCATCGGCCTGCAGGATTAGCGCGATGCCGTCGGATGCCTCGCCGCCCTCAAGGGGAACGCTGACCGTCCAACCGCCGCCATACCAACGCCCCAGCGGTACCATCTCGCGTGCAACGTTAGCGTATGTGATCGTGTGACCGCGGTTTTCGCCGCGTCCGATGTCCACCGGCACTTGTCCGCGCAAACGAACCAGCCATAAGGTCGCCGAGTCGGCTCCCGTCAATCCCGATGAAACATGCGCCTGCACGGAGCCGTCCGACTCGCGCGAAACCCGCAAGTCCGCTCCGGCGCCCGAGCCGCTTGCCAAAGCTTCACGCCGGCGTTCAATTATCCGCCGCACGACGCTTTCGCGCGAACCGACCGTGTCCACCTGCCCGTCCACTACCATCTGCGGCGTATACACCCGCGTTTTTCCTTGAACCGAGGCATACGAGCGCTGCCGGTTTGTGAATGCCGGCGACGCCAGCGTGTCCTTCCAGCCAAGATAGTCCCAATAATCCACCGGCAGGGAAATCAACAGGACATCCTCCGTCTCCGCGCTCAACCGCACCGCGAATTCATCCGCGGGCGGGCACGACGAGCATCCCTGGCTTGTAAACAATTCCACCAGCACCGGGCGAACGTCCGCCGAGCTTCCCCGCGCGCCAACGACCATTATGATGCCGATGCTCAAACCCAATAACAATTTTTGCAATGTTTTCATCTTATTCCTTATTTTCCAGTTCCCCTGAAATACTATACGCCTCGCTATCAAACTATACCGGTAACAACTAGGTGATTCTAGTCAAGATTTGCGCGAAGCACAAACGGCAAAATCCCGCCGCTGCGGAAATATGCCAGCTCGCTATCGGTGTCTATACGGCATAACAGCGCGCATTTGTCCTGTTTGCCGTCGGAACGGCGCACTTGCAGCGCAAGTTTCTTGCCCGGGGCGAGCCCGTCGGCTACTCCCGATAATGTGACCGCCTCGGAGCCGTCCAGGCCCTTGCCGCCGAAAAGTTTGCGCCAGCCGAATCCGTCGGCGAATTGCAACGGCAGCACGCCCATCCCGATCAGGTTGGAGCGATGAATGCGCTCAAAGGAACTCGCAACCACCGCCCGAACGCCCAGCAGCCGGGTGCCCTTGGCCGCCCAGTCGCGGCTCGAACCGGTGCCGTATTCCTTGCCCGCGAACACGACCAGGTCGACATTGCGCTCCCGGTATTTCATTGCGGCATCGTAAATGGGCATCTCCTTGCCTTCGGGATGCAGCAAAGTGACGCCTCCCGTTGTTTTCGGAGTCATTTGGTTTTGCAGGCGCACGTTTGCAAAAGTTCCGCGCATCATCACTTCGTGGTTGCCGCGCCTTGAACCGTATGAGTTGAACTCCAGAGGTTTTACTTTGTGGTCGGTAAGGTAACGTCCGGCGGGCGAGTCCTGCTTGATTGCGCCCGCGGGAGAGATGTGGTCCGTCGTGATGGAGTCATCGAACAGGCCGAGTATGCGCGCATCCTCAATGTCGCCGGCGTCTTGTTTGCCGGCCGTCTTCTTAATGTCGTCCAGGAAGGGGGGGCGTTGAACGTATGTCGAGTCGCTTTCCCAATCGTAGGTGTCTCCCTTGCCCGTTGCCATCTTGCGCCATTGCGCATCGCCCTCGAAGAGGTCTCCGTATCGTTCGCGGAACATGGACGGGCGCAGGCATTTTCGCATCACCCGGGTAATCTCCTCGGTGCTCGGCCAAATGTCCCGCAAGAACACCGGTTTGCCCTTGTGCTCGCCCAGGGGCTCGCGCGCGAAGTCTTTGCGCATGGTTCCTGCAAGGGCGTAGGCGACCACCAGCATCGGCGATGCGAGATAGTTGGCGTATACGTCGGCATTGATGCGTCCTTCGAAGTTGCGGTTGCCCGACAACACTCCCGCTGTCACCAGCGAATGCTTGCGGATGGTTGCGGAGATTTTTTCATCCAGGGGGCCGGAGTTGCCGATGCAGGTCGTGCAGCCATAACCGACGAGATAGAAACCGAGTTTGTTAAGCGATGTCTCCAGGCCGGATGCCTCAAGATATTCGCTCACCACCTTTGATCCCGGCGCGAGAGAAGTCTTGACCCACGGAGCTACGTGCAAACCTTTCGCTACGGCGTTGCGCGCGAGCAGCCCCGCGCCCAGCATCACGGAAGGATTTGAAGTGTTCGTGCACGAAGTTATCGCCGCAATCACCACGTCCCCGTGGCCCAAGTCATGGTTTGCGCCGGGAACTTTGTAACGTTTGGATTTGTCCGTTTTGACCTTGAAGTCTTTTTCCAGGCTCTTGGGAAAGTTTTTGGCGAGGGTGTCCAGGTCGATGCGGTCTTGCGGGCGTTTCGGCCCCGCCAGACTCGCGACCACGTCGCCCAGATCCAACTCCAGCGTTTTTGAGAACAACGGTTCCTTCGAGCGACTCGTATGAAAGATTCCCTGGGCTTTTGCATACGCTTCAACCCGGCGCACGACGCCCGGCGGCCGCGCGCTTGCCTTGAGATAACGAATGGTCTCGGCGTCAATCGGGAAAAATCCGCAGGTTGCCCCGTACTCGGGCGCCATGTTGGCGATGGTTGCGCGGTCTTCGAGGGACAGGTTCGACATGCCCGGTCCGTAAAACTCGACGAATTTGCCGACGACTCCCTCGGCGCGAAGCATTTGCGTGACGGTCAAGACGGTATCCGTTGCGGTTGCGCCTTCGCGCAGCTTTCCGGTGAGACGGAAGCCGACGACTTCGGGTATGAGCATGGAGATCGGCTGTCCCAGCATTACCGCTTCCGCTTCAATGCCTCCCACGCCCCATCCCAGGACGGACAAGCCGTTGATCATGGTGGTGTGGCTGTCGGTTCCAACGACGCTGTCGGGATAGGCTAGGGTGGCGCCCTCCGTCTTGTCGGCACGCACGAGTTGCGCGAGATGCTCGAGATTAACCTGGTGGCAGATGCCCGTTCCCGGAGGAACAACCCGAAAGTTTTCAAACGCTTGCGCGCCCCACCGCAGGAAGGCGTAACGTTCCCGGTTGCGCTGATACTCCATCTCGACGTTTTTCTTGAACGAGCTTTTCAATCCGAAGAAATCCACCATCACGGAGTGATCGATGACGAGGTCGACGGGCGTAAGCGGGGTGATGTTGCTTGCGGGCGCTCCCAGGCGGACGGTGGCGTCGCGCAGGGCGGCGAGGTCGGCGAGCGCGGGAACGCCGGTGAAATCCTGCATCAGCACCCGGGCCGGATGGAAGGCGATTTCCCGCTCGGAGCGGCGCTTCTTTCCCCAGGATGCGAGCGCCTTGATGTCTTCGCGTTTGACATGGTGCCCGTCTTCGTGGCGCAGCAGGTTTTCCAGAAGGATTTTCAAACTGACCGGCAGGCGCGAGACCCCCGCAAGTATGTTTTTTTCGGCGTCCTTGAGGCTGTGGTAGGCGTAGGTTTTCGAACCCTCGCGGAACTTGCGTAAAGTCTTGAAACTGTCGAGACTCTGCTTCGACATGGAAATCTCCCTTTCGTAATTACGATGTTGAACTTAACGGGGATTATACACAAAACCCCGTCCAAAGTCCATTTTTAGACAAAGCGGTTGTGATGCTTGGGAAAACGGAAAGACACGCATTATTGGGCTATCAGTATGATAAGCAAGAGGACAAGGCAAATTACCACAAGCATCTTCAAAACCCCCCGGATGAATCCGAGAAGGTCTCCATCGGCGAGGATGTAAATAATCAGCACGATGATTAAAAATTCCAACATAACCGGTTTGCCGCAGGAATTGGGGATTGCTAATCAAGGAACAGGAACAGCCCGGAAAGCCCCATCAATACTCCCATGATGATGTTGTAAATCCGAAACCGCAAAGGTGTGTTCAAAAAGCCCCGTATCAAAGAGCCGAACAACGCCCAGGACGGCGCTGAAGTCATTCCTGCGCAAAGGAACGGAAAGGCCAGCAGCAAAGCTTCCAGGATTAAATGCTCTCCTTCCGAATGCGCCGAAACTATCGCAAGGATGGCTCCCCAGGATTTCGGATTGATCCATTGAAAGCCTGCCGCTTTTAGGAAACTCCAAGGTTTGTCGGCGGAGGAGCCGTCCTCCGAGTCCCTGGGGAAGGGCATGCTGACAATCTTCCAGCAAATCCACAACAAAACCACGGCTCCCACAATCCGCACCCCGTCTTGAAGCCAGGTGTGCGTTTGAAACAACTCCCCCAGCCCCAGCGCGATGCAAAAAACCATCGGAGGGAGCCCGAACGCTATTCCGAAGACGAGAGGAAGCGTGCGTCGAAACCCGAATCGCGCACCGGAGAGAGTCAGCAGAAGGTTGTTGGGTCCCGGCGTCCAGGTGGCGGTGAAGGCAAACAGAAACAGTGCCGTCATTACTTCCCAGGATATCATCAAGAGCCTCCCTTACATGTCTGAAAAACAAAACACTCCGGCAATCTCCGGCGGGAGACTCCTTTTGTGATTGCAAGATAGGACTTATTCTAAATCGAAAATCCCGGATGCGCCAGAGTTCACACGTCAAGGAACAGGAACAAACCCGAAATCCCCATCAGTCCTCCCATGAGGACATTGTAAATCCGAAACCGCAGCGGCGTGCTTAAAAAGTTTCGTATCAAAGAGCCGAACAACGCCCAGGACGGCGCCGAGGTCAGGCCTGAGCAAATGAACGGAAAGGCAAGCAATACGCCCTCCAGGAGCAGATGCTCTCCCGTTGAGTATGCCGAGACGATTGCAAGCGAGGTTCCCCAAGACTTCGGATTGATTAATTGGAATCCTACCGCTTTCAAAAAACCCCAGGGTTTGCCGGCCGCGGAGTTATTCTCCGAGTCCTTGGGAAAAGGGATGCTGACAATTTTCCAGCAAATCCACAAGAACACCAAGGCTCCCACAATGCGCACTCCGTCCTGAATCCAGGGCTGCGTCCGGAATAATTCTCCCAATCCCAGCGCCACGCAAAAAACCATTGGAGGGAGCCCGAGCGCCACCCCCAGAATAAGGGGGATCGAACGCCGAAATCCGAAGCGTGAACCGGAACTCGCCAGCAGGATGTTGTTGGGTCCCGGCGTCCATGTGGCGGTGAAGGCGAACAGAAACAGCGCCGCTATTACTTCCCAGGATGCCATCAAAAATCTCCTTGTTTTATGTCACTCATTTCACAATCCGCGTGCAACAGATCTTACGCATCAAGGAAGAGGAACAGACCGGAAAGTCCCATCAGTCCTCCCATGATGATGTTGTAAATCCGAAATCGCAGCGGCGTGTTTAAAAATCCCCGTATCAAGGCGCCGAACAGCACCCATGCAGGCGACGAAGTCAGCCCTGCACAAATAAACGGAAAGGCAAGCAGCGCGCCCTCCAGGAGCAGATGCTCTCCGGTTGAATATGCCGAGACGATTGCAAGGGAGGTTCCCCAGGACTTCGGGTTGATCCATTGAAACCCCGCCGCTTTCAAAAAACTCCAAGGTTTGACCGTCGTAGAGTTATTCTCCGAGTCTTTGGGAAAGGGAATGCTGACAATCTTCCAGCAAATCCACAAAAACACCAAGGCCCCTATAATGCGCACTCCGTTTTGAATCCAGGGCTGCGTTCGGAATAATTCTCCCAATCCCAGAGCCACGCAAAAAACCATCGCCGCGAGTCCGAGCGGCGCGCCCAGGATAAGCGGGACCGAACGCCAAAATCCGAAAAGCGCACCGGAGCTCGCCAGCAGAACGTTGTTGGGCCCCGGCGTCCAAGTAGCGGTAAAGGCAAACACGAGCAAAGCCGCTATTACTTCCCAGGATGCCATCGAAAACCTCCTTTACAGGTCAAATACGAACACATTTACGCACCCGTAATCGTGGTTTTTTCACGGGGCATGTTGTCGTGCGAATCATGTGCAAGAATTGACACGATTTCTGTATGTGATACAACTTTTTTATTGTAATAAGGACTTAAACGTCATGGTAAAGAAGCGCTACATGGAGCTGGCGACAATGGTGGAGGCGGGCATCAAAGCGGGAGATCTTCCTCCCGGCACAAGGCTGCCAACCCACAGGAATTTCGCCGAAAAACACGGAATTGCGCTGGCGACGGCCACGCGCACCTATAATGAATTGAGGAAGCGGGGGTTAATTCTCGGAGAGGCCGGACGAGGCATGTTTGTGCGCGATAGCGCGCTTCCAATTACGCTCGGGCTTGAGCAGGATGTTAACAAAGGTCTCATCGATTTGGTGTTCAATACTCCCGGCAGCGCAACGGACTCAAAAGTGCTCAGGGAGGGATTGAGATGGATGGCGTCTTCCGGAGACCTCGAAGCCATGCTGCGCTACCAGCCGCATGGCGGGCGGTCGCATGAACGGAAAATATTTGCAAATTATCTCTCGTCCATTCACGGCGATATAGATTCCGAGAACCTTTTCATAACATCGGGCGCACAGCACGGACTCGCGATTGCCGTAATGGGGATCTTGTTGAACGGCGATACGGTTGGAACGGATCCTATAATCTATCCGGGCCTCAAAGCGGCTGCGGCTCTGCACAGGGTGCCTCTCGTTAGTGTGTCCGGAGAAGAAGGGGTGATGGACCCGAAAGATTTGGAGCGGCAGTGCCGGAAAAAGAAACTCAAAGCCGTTTATTTGATGCCGACGGTTCACACTCCTTTGGGATCGGTTATGGACGAGAGCACGCGCTCGGCAATCATCAAGATTGCGCATAAGCATGACCTGCTCATCATTGAAGACAGCACGTACGCCTTTCTTGAGACCGATCCGCCGCCCAGTTTTCTAAGTTTGGTTCCGGAGCGCACCGTTCACGTGGGCGGGTTCTCAAAGAATATCGCCACCGGCCTGCGCATCGGCTTTCTTATTGTTCCGGATCGGTTCACGAATTTCATCTCCCGTTCCATCAGGGCGACGACGTGGAACACCCCTGCATTGATTTCGGCTTTGGTTACGCGCTGGATTGAAGACGGAACCATCACCAAGTTCGAAGCAACGAGGCGAAAGCACGGAGCCCGAGGACAAAAGATGTGCCGCAAAATTCTTCAAGACATCCCGATAATTTCCCACCCGAATGCGAGTTTTGCATGGATCCCGCTTCGCAAGGGCGCAAGGGCGGAGCCGATTATCACCCGCCTTTCCGAAAAAGGAATTGCGGTCTCTTCCGCGGTTCCCTTTTCGGTCGGTGATGCCGTTCCCCAGGCCTTGCGCATTGCCTTCGGCGGTGTTTCGGAGCAAGAATTGCGCTTCAGTTTGGAGTGCATACGCAGTGAAATAACTTCGGCGTCCTAGCGCGGTGAAAGAGTTCACATATCGAGAAACAGGAACAAGCCCGAAATCCCCATCAGCCCTCCCATGATGACATTGTAAACCCGAAACCGCAGCGGCGTGTTCAAAAAGCCCCGTATTAGAGTGCCGAACAACGCCCAGGACGGCGCCGAGGTCATTGATGCGCAAATGAACGGGAAGGCGAGCAGCATAGCCTCCAGGAGCAAATGCTCTCCCTTTGAATAGGCCGAGACTATCGCAAGGGCGGCTCCCCAGGATTTCGGGTTGATCCATTGGAAACCCGCCGCCTTCCAAAAACTCCAGGGCTTGTCGGCCGCGGAGTTGTCCTTCGAGTCCGCAGGGAAGGGGATGCTGACAATCTTCCAGCAAATCCACAGTAGCACCGCGGCTCCCACAATCCGCACTCCCTCTTGAAGCCAGGGTTGCGTTCGGAATAATTCTCCCAGTCCCATCGCAATGCAAAAGACCATCGGGGGAAATCCGAACGTTACTCCGAAGACGAGAGGAAGCGAGCGTCGAAATCCGAAGCGTGCGCCGGAGCTCGCCAGCAGAATGTTGTTGGGCCCCGGCGTCCAAGTGGCCGTAAAAGCGAACAACAGCAGGGCCGCCATTATCTCCCAGGATATTATCGAAGGCATTTTTTACACACCAAAGAACAAAAACACTCCGGAAATCCCCACCAGGGCACCCATAATCAAATTATAAACGCGAAACCGCAAGGGCGTGTTCAGGAATCCCCGGATGAAGGTGCCGAAGAGAGTCCATCCGTGCGCGGAGGTCAAACCGGATATAACAAATGGCACCGAACACAACAACGCCTCGTATATCAGGCCGTCGCCGCGCGCGTGTGCCGAAATAACCGCGATGGCAAGCCCCCAGGCTTTCGGGTTAATCCATTGGAATGCGACCGCCTGGAGGAACCTCCACGGCCTGCCGACTTGAAATTGTCCCGTCCCGTCTTCTTTGGGGACGGGCAGGGTGGCAATGCGCCAGCAAATCCATCCGAGCACGGCGGCTCCGACGATACGCAAGACTTGCTGAAACCACGGCTGTGTTTGAAACAACTCTCCCAGTCCGAGCGCGACCAGGAAAATCATCATCGGAAATCCAAGCGCGACTCCCAGGGCGTGCGGAATGGTCCGGCGGAATCCGAACCGCGCGCCGGAATTCGTCAACAAAATATTATTGGGACCCGGCGTCCAAGTGGATGCAAACGCAAACACCAGGAGCGCCGTGATTTCCTCCCAGGATATCACGGAGAGCTCGTCAGTTTTTGTTGCGGTCGACCAGCGGTTTCGATGAGATCCACGGCATCATCGAGCGCAGGCGCGCTCCGACTTCTTCGACCGGGTGTTCGGCGGCGCGCTGCCGCATGGCTTTGAAGCTCGTCTGGTTGACTTTGTTTTCGAGCATCCAGTTGCGGGTAAACCGGCCGCTTTGGATGTCCTCAAGGATGCGCTTCATCTCGCGCTTGACCCGCGTGTCAATCAGGCGCGGACCGCTGACATACTCGCCATACTCGGCGGTGTTCGAGACGGAGTAGTTCATGTTCGCAATGCCGCCCTCGTAGATGAGATCAACAATGAGTTTGACCTCGTGGAGACATTCAAAATACGCCATCTCGGGAGAGTAGCCCGCCTCGACGAGAGTCTCGTATCCGGCGTATATCAAGGAGGTGAGTCCGCCGCACAGAACGGCTTGCTCGCCGAAGAGATCGGTTTCGCATTCTTCGCGGAAGGTGGTTTCAATGACGCCGGCGCGTCCGCCTCCGATGGCGCATGCATACGACAGTGCCAGTTCTTGCGCGTTGCCGGAGGTGTCGCGCTCGACGGCGAGCAGGCAGGGAACTCCGCCGCCCCGTTGGTATTCGGCCCGCACTGTGTGCCCGGGACCTTTGGGCGCGACCATTGCGACATCGAGATCGTCGCGCGGCTCAATGAGATGGAAGTGGATGTTGAGTCCGTGGGCGAAGAGCAGTATGGCTTCTTTCTTGAGGTTCTTGGCGAGATGGTTTTGGTAGATTTCGCCTTGAAGTTCATCGGGTGCAAGCATCATGACGACATCCGCCCAGCTTGCGGCTTCATCAATGGAAAGCGTCTTCAAGCCTTCGCCTTTTGCCTTGGCAATGGATGCGGAACCCTCGCGCAGCGCTACGGCAACGTCTTTCACTCCGCTGTCTCGCAGGTTCAGGGCGTGTGCATGTCCTTGGCTTCCATAGCCGATGATTGCAACTTTGCGTGTTTTGATGAGTCCGATATCGGCGTCGCGGTCGTAATAGATGCGCATGGGTTACTCCTGTTCGTTTGTGTTAGCGCCACGTGCGATTGCTGTTACGCCGGTGCGCGAGATCTCCTGCAATCCGAGCGGACGCATGAGGTTGATGAAGGCGTCAATTTTATCAGACGCTCCTGTGATTTCGAAAACGAAAGAACTGTGTGTCGTGTCGAGGACTCTTGCGCGGAAGGCGTCGGAAAGCCGCAGCGCCTCGACTCGCTTTTCTCCGGTGCCGACGACTTTGACGAGAGCCATTTCGCGCTCAACGTGCGGAATGTCCATGGAGAAGTCGACGACTTCACGCACGGGAACGAGGCGCCCGAGTTGCGCTTTGATTTGCTCAATAACCATGGGCGTACCGATGGCCGCAACAGTTATGAGGGAGGTGTGCGCATCGGCGTCCACCTCGGCTACGGTCAGCGTGTCGATGTTGTATCCGCGCCCCGAAAACAGACCGGCAATGCGGGCGAGCACGCCGGCTTCGTTATCGACCAGCACGGTAATGACGTGGCGTTCGCTTTCGCCGGTATCGGGAACGGGAGAGTAAGCCATCGGCGTTTAACTAAACAAGGGTTTTGTCTTCTTTGGAAACCGCCGTGCGTTCGTCCGGATCCGCCGAAAGGAGCATTTCGCTATGCCCGGCGCCGGAGGGAATCATCGGGAAGCAGTTTTCGTGGGGATCAACCCGGCAGTCAAAGAGGACAGGTTTGTCGATTTCAATCATTTCCTCGATTTTTGAATCGAGTTCGGCCTTGTTTTCGGCCCGGATGCCGTGGGCGCCGAAAGCCTGCGCAAGGGCAACGAAGTCGGGCAGCGACTCGGAATAGCTGTGCGAGTATCTGCCCCCGTGGATGAGTTCCTGCCACTGGCGCACCATTCCCATGTATTGATTGTTGAGGATGAAGATCTTGATGGGGAGGTTGTATTGGACCGCGGTCGACATTTCCTGGATGGTCATGAGCGCGGAGGCTTCGCCGGCGACGTCAACAACGAGTTTGTCGGGATGCGCGATTTGCATGCCGATGGCCGCGGGCAGGCCGAATCCCATGGTTCCGAGTCCGCCGGATGTAACCCAGTGGCGGGGTTCCTGGAAGTGGTAGTATTGCGCCGCCCACATTTGGTGCTGCCCGACCTCGGTGCTGATGTAAACATCCCGACGGTTTGCAGTCAGGGCATACAGGCGCTCGAGGGCGTATTGCGGCTTGATGACGTTGCCGCTGTCCTGATAGGCGAGGCATTTGCGCGCGCGCCATTGTTCTATTTGCGCCCACCAGTCTTCGACTTCGTGGGAACCGCTCGGTCGGACGGCTTTGTCCTTCCAGACTTTTATCATGACTTCAAGAATGTTTGCGCAATCTCCGACAACGGGAACGTCCACGCGAACGTTCTTGTTGATGGAAGAGGGATCGATATCAACGTGAATTTTTTTCGAATGCGGCGAGAAGGCGTCCAATCTGCCGGTCACGCGGTCATCGAAGCGCGCGCCGATGTTGATCATCACATCGCATTTGTGCATGGCGTGGTTTGCTTCCCAGTTTCCGTGCATGCCGACCATTCCAAGCCATTGGGGATCGGACGCGGGATAAGCTCCCAGTCCCATCAACGTCGAGGTTATGGGGTATCCGCTCATCTGCACGAGCTCGCGCAACAAGGTACACGCCCGCCCGCCCGAGTTGATGACTCCGCCGCCGGTGTAAAAGATCGGACGGCGCGCGGACAGCATCAGATCGACAGCTTCCTCGATGGCGGTTTCGTCGCCCTTGAGTTGGGGCTGGTAACATTTCAGCATCTCCGGAGTCGGGCGCCGATAGTTTCCTTTGGCAAACTGCACGTCTTTCGGAATGTCGACAACCACGGGGCCCGGCCGTCCGCTTGTGGCAATGTGGAACGCTTGATGAAGTATGCGCGGAAGATCGTCCACGGAGCGAACCAGCCAGTTGTGCTTGGTGCAAGGACGGGTGATGCCGACCGTGTCGGCTTCCTGGAAAGCGTCGGTTCCTATCAAGGGCGTTGGGACTTGCCCTGTGATGCAGACGAGCGGCGTCGAGTCCATCATCGCATCCGCGAGTCCCGTGATGGTGTTGGTGACGCCGGGACCCGATGTGACGAGCAAAACGCCGGGCTTGCCGCTTGCCCGGGCGTATCCTTCGGCGGCGTGCACGGCGCCTTGCTCGTGCCGGACGAGGATGTGCCGAATGTCCTCGCTTGAGAACAATTCGTCATAAATGGGCAGGACGGCACCACCGGGATACCCGAAGATGGTGTCGACTTTTTGGTCGATAAGTGCTTGCAGGACGATTTGAGCGCCGCTTTTGAGCCGTGACATTGGGATTACTCGCTTTTGCTAGACGAAGGGGCAATCTAGCCGTTTTTGTCTGTAAGGTCAAGGCTTTGTAACGGTTCGGGCAAATCGGACTCGGCCGGAGTGTTCGATTCGCCGTTTCGGCCGCGCTGCACGGGGGCAATCCGCCCGGGTTTTACGGCGGTTATATCCTTATTAAATCGGGCTTTGCCAAAGACAGAGCCTTGCCAATCGTCTCGTCACTATCCCCGACTCCCAGCCTGTGCCATCCCCCGAGCCGGTGCCGCGCCCAGGTCGTCTGGCGTTTGGCGTAATTTCTGGTGTGCTGTTTTGCCGCGGACACCGCCTTCGCGAGGGAAATTTCGCCGCGCAGATGCGAGAGCAGGGGGGCAACCCCGTGGATATGCTTGAGGGCCGGGGGGATGTCGCCACGGGCATCGCGCAGGCCATCCACCTCCTCGAGCGCGCCTTCGGACATCATGGCATCGAAGCGCTGTTCGCAACGCTGATAGACAAGCGCGCGTTCAGGCTCGAGAAGCAGGCGGAGGTAATTTCGGGAGGGAGGCTCGACGTGCGTTTCCTCCTGCCAGTCGGTTAAGGGCTTGCCGGTTGCTTCAAAGACTTCGAGCCCCCTGGCAATTCTTTGTTTGTCGCCGGGCGCGATGCGTTGTGCAAGCCGGGGGTCGGTTTTTTCGAGCATGGCATAGCAGGCGCCAACGCCTTCGTTTTCGATGCGTTCTCGAACGCTCGCACGTATGTCGGAAGGAACGGGAGGGATTTGTGCGAGCCCCTGATCAAAACAAGTGATGTAGAGACTCGCGCCTCCCACCACAACGGGAACCCGTTCCGATTTTTTGCAGGCGGCAATAATTGTTGAGGCCTCTTCCATCCAGTTGGCTACGGAGGCGTCGTCCTGCGCGTTTCGATATCCGTAAAGGTGATGGGGAAGGCGCTTTTCGTCTTCGGGACCCGGGCGTGCGGAGAGTATTCGAACCTCCCGGTAGGATTGCATCACATCGGCATTGATAATCTCGCCGCCGAATTGTTCGGCCAACGTCATTGCCAGTGCCGACTTGCCGCTTGCCGTCGGACCGGCGACGAGGATTCCCTCCACCTCCGCTATTGCTCCCCCCTGTCGAAGTTCAGCGCGATGAAACGAACGGTATTGCGCGCAATAAACAAAAACAATACGGCGGCGCGTGAATCTCTTCGCGCTTTCTCGATGCTCTCAAGGACATCTTCCAGGCTTGCCACACGCGTCCCCCCGACCTGCGCGACAATGCTGCCTTCGCGCACGCCTTTTTGAAATGCTTCCGAGTCGGATGCTATCTGCTCCACGATGACGCCTTCGGTGCTGCTGTCAATGCTGAAACGTTCGCGCAAGGCGGAGTCGAGGGTTGCGAGTTTCATTCCCAGAATCAATCCATCTTCGCCTATTTCTCCTCCGGTGCCGTCGAATTCTCCCGTTCCTGTCGCAGAGTCTTCTTCCAGGCGGCCGATGCGCACATCGACTTCGATGGTTCGCTCGTCGCGCCACACATCCAATGTGACATTTTCATAAGCGTTTGTTTTGGCAACCAGCCGCGGCAGGTCGCGCATTTTTTCGACCTGTTCGTCGCCAAAGCGCAAGATTACGTCGCCGGGATGGATGTCCGCATCGCTAGCGGGACTGCCGTCTTCAACGCTTGAGACCAGGGCACCTTGCGGGGCCTCCATGCCGAGGCTTGCGGCTATCTCGTCGGAGACTTCCTGGATTCGCACGCCAAGCCATCCGCGCCGCGCTTCGCCGAAGTTGCGCAATTGATCGACGATGCCGATGGCGACGGAAGAAGGTATTGCAAAACCGATGCCGACGGATCCGCCCGACGGCGAGAGTATCTTCGTGTTGATGCCGATGACGCGTCCTTCCAGGTCAAACAACGGTCCTCCCGAGTTTCCCCAGTTGATGGACGCATCGGTTTGGATGAAGTTGTCGTAAGGACCGGAGTTGATGTCGCGGTTGAATCCGGAGACGATGCCCGCGGTGACGGTTCCGCCGAGTCCGAAGGGGTTTCCGATGGCGATGACCCAGTCGCCGACGCGAACGTTTTCCTCGTCGCCGAGCTCGACGAAGGGGAGGGGTTCATCCGACTCGATCTTCAGGAGGGCCAGGTCGGTTTTCGGATCCCGCCCGATAATTTCGGCGGGGAGTTTTACGCCGTCGGCAAGCGTGACTTCAATGAGGTCGGCGTCTTCGATGACATGATCATTGGTGACAACGAAACCCGTCTCGTCAATGATAAACCCGGAACCGGTCGAGCGCGGGCTCGGTTGCCGGCGTTGCGGGAATTGCCGGCGCTCGAAGAATTCTTCAAAGAAATCATGGAAAGGCGAGCCTTCGGGAAAATCCGGCATGGGCGGACGGCGCCTTCTCCGGTCGACTTCTTCGGTTGTCGAGATGTGCACGACGGCGGGAATGAGGTCGGGCACCAAATCGGCGAAGCTTCCGGGATGCTCCTGCGCTTGCGCACCGGCGCTTCCGGCGATCATCAAAACCAAAAGTGTGAGGAAAGAGAGTCTCACGGCAATTGATCAGGGGGCGTTGTTATCGGGGGCCTCAACGTTGATGTCAGGATCGTTTTCGGGACTAACGGAGAGGGTCGTTTGTTCGGCGGAGAAGTCGAGATTGGGGCAAAAGCGCAGCTGCAGGGTTTCCCCCTCTTGCAGGTTTAGAAGCTCCGCGTTGCCGCTTTCCGGCCTGACGCCGCTTTCTTCCTCGATGGCGTTGGGGTTTCGGAAGAAGAGGAAGAACTCGCTGTCGGGCGAGAGCACGAGGGATGTGTCCTCGGATTGGAGCGCGCGCTCGTAAGACTGCATTGAGCGGTAAAACGCGAAGAACTGGGGATCAAGTCCGAAAGCGGCGGCGAAGACCCTGTTTCTGCAGGCGTCCCCCCGTCCCCGCGTGATTTCGGCGTCCCGGTTTGCTTCCGCCTGTATGACGGTGACGTTTTTATCGGCCCGCGCCCGGATTTCCCGGGCGTCTTCTTGTCCGATGGCCCTGATCTGGGCGGCTTCCTGCTGCCGTTCGGTCTGCATGCGTTCGAAGATCGCCTGCGAGTTTGCTTCGGGAAGGTCGGCGCGACGGATGCGCACATCGACAATCTCGATGCCCAACTCTTGTGCCTGTTGGTTCACAAGGTCGCGGATGCGGGTCATTAACACGGCGCGTTTGTCACGCACGACATCGACAAACCTTTCACGTCCCAAGATGGAGCGCAGCCCCGAATTCAACAACGTTTGCAGCCGCAACTCGCCGCCCTGAATGGTTCCCACGGTGATGTAGAATTGAAGCGGGTCGGTGATGCGGTATCGCGCGAAAGCATCCACGACGAGTCGCTTTTGGTCGGATGCAATGACCTCTTCCGAGGACGCCGAGAGCGCAAGGATGCGCTTATCGATATGGATGACGTTTTGGATGAAGGGGAGTTTTAAATGAAGCCCTGCTTGCGTGATGACCCGTTTCGGATCCCCGAATTGCAGGACGATGGCCTGGCGTGTTTGGTGAACGGTGAAGACCGCATCGTAGAGAAGGAAGCCCAAGGCCGCCAAGACAATAAAAATACCGACGAGAGGCACGCGCTTCATTGTCCCGTTCCCCTTGTACGGTTGAGTTCATTGAGAGGCAGGTACGGGACAATGCCCCCGCCCTGGCCGACCTGGTTATCGATGATGATTTTTTCGGAATCTCCCAGCACGCGCTCCATCGTCTCGAGGAACATGCGCCGGCGCGTTACGTCCGGGGCCTCCCGGTATTCCCGAAAGATTGCGAGAAAGCGCTGCGCTTGTCCTTCGGCTTCGGCAACGGTCTGCTCTTGATAGGCGAGGGCTTCGTTTCGTATGCGGGCGGCTTCACCGCGCGCTTCCGGAACGACTTTGTTTTGATAGGCTTGCGCCTCGTTCCGGATTCTCTCCTGGTCGGCCCGTGCGGCTTGAACGTCCCGGAAGGCGTCAATGACGGCGGCAGGGGGGTCGACTTTCTGCATCTTGACTTGTGTGACCTCGATGCCGGCGCCGTAACGGTCAAGGGCCTCCTGCATGAGCTTCTTGACGGCTTCTTCGGTGCCCTGGCGCTCTTCAGTCAAGATGGGCTGGATTCTGCTTCTGCCGACGACTTCGCGCATGGTGCTTTCGGCAACGGCTTTGACGGTGCCGGGCGGTTCCTGGATATTGAAGAGGTAATTCTCCGCGTTTTTGATAATCCAGAAAACGGAGAAATCGACATCGACGATATTTTCGTCTCCGGTGAGCATGAGGCTTTCCTCGGGAACGTCCCGGACGGGGCCGCTGCCGGAATAGTCGGCGGAGCCGATGCGCATGCCAATGTCGGTGCGGTTAACAACGGTGACTTTGGGGCGGCGGACTTCCTCGATGGGGAACGGGATGTGATAGTGGAGTCCGGGAGCGGTCTGCTCGACGAATTTACCAAAACGCAGGACAACGCCTTGCTCGTCGGGCAGAACCCGGTAAAAGCCGCTTGCCAGCCACACGATAACGAGTCCGAGTAAAATGAACAGGGTTGCGCGCCGGTTCATCCCGCCGCCGCCACTGCCGCCGCCGCGGTTGCCTCCGCCCCCTCCGAAGAAGAGCGAGCGGATTTTGTCCTGTCCGCGCTGCAGCATCTCCTGGACGTCGGCGTTCTGGTCGCCTCCGGGCGGAGGCGAGCCCCAAGGACCTGATCCGTTTGAGTCGTTTTTATCGTTCCATGCCATTTGTGTGCGACCTTGATGGGAGTGTTTGAATTTGCCGTTCCGCTATTATAGAGTGAATTATCCTGTGAAGCAATCATATCTGTGTGGAGGTTGCAAAAATATGTTCTCGCGTTGGAAGAAGCCTGCCTCCGAAGCCGATGCCCGCTCTGTATTGAAGGGCGTCCGTATCGGCGATATTGCCGCGGACGAGCGTATTGAGGACATCATTGTCCGCGAGTCCGGGGTAATCGTGACGCTGGGGGTTGCCCCCGAGCAGGCCGCTTCAATGGAGCCGCTCCGTTTGGCCGCCGAGAAAGCCCTGCTCGAAAGCGGCGCCTTCTCGAGCGCCAGCGTGACATTGACGCACCACCGCGAAGAAGCTCCCCGCCGGGAGGAGGCTCCCCCGCAGCGCGCTCCCAAGACTCCCGACAAGCAGACTCCCAACAAGCGCATCCGTCCCGACGGTGTTGAAAACATCGTTCTTGTTGCCAGCGGCAAGGGCGGCGTCGGCAAGTCCACGGTTGCGGTGAATCTTGCGCTTGCGCTTAATGCGCTGGGCAAGCGGGTCGGACTTTTGGATGCCGACATTCACGGGCCCTCAATTGCGTTAATGATGGGTCTCGAAGGCAAGCCGGAAACTTCGGACGGCAAGACCATTCTGCCGAAAGAAAAATACGGGCTTCGCTGCATGTCGATAGGCTTGATGACGACTCCGGACATGGCGGTGATTTGGCGCGGCCCCATGGTTCAGAGCGCGCTAATGCAATTGCTTGGCGATGTCGAGTGGGGCGCGCTTGATGTCCTCGTGATTGATTTGCCCCCGGGCACGGGAGATGTCCAACTCACACTCTCGCAACAGGTGGATGTCACCGGCGCGGTGATTGTCTCCACGCCCCAGGAGGTCGCGCTTCTCGATGTGCGCCGCAGCATTAATATGTTCGCGCGCGTTGAAGTTCCCGTGCTGGGCGTGGTTGAAAACATGGCATATTTTGCCGTGCCGGGAAGCGACGAGAAGCGTTATATCTTCGGACAGGGCGGCGCCCGGCGCCTGGCGGACGAAATGTCCACAGCATTCCTGGGAGAGATCCCCCTGATGGAAGAGATTTGCGCGGGAGTTGATAGCGGCGCCCCGGCATTGACGAAGCCCGACAGCATCGAGGCGAAGCCGTTTCTCGAGCTTGCGCAAAAAGTCTGGGAGCGGGTTCAAAAGTCATAATCCGCCGCCCGAAACGGGCTTTCCCCGGCCGTTGCGGTTTCACGATTTCCGGGATTTACGCCGCCAAGGCTTTGGCGTGGTGGCGCAGATGGTCTTCGATGAAAGTTTGAATGAAATAATAGGAATGATCGTATCCGGAATGCGTGCGCAGGTTTAATGCCTGCCCGGACTCTTTGCAGGCTTGCTCCAGCAAATGCGGCTTGAGTTGTTCTTCGAGGAATTGATCCTTGCCGCCTTGATCGACCAGCATTGAAGCTTTGGACGGTTGCGTGCGCACCAGTTCGCAGGAGTCGTAAGCGCGCCAGGCGTCGCGCTCGTCTCCGAGATAGCCGCGCAGCGCCTTTTCCCCCCACGGGCATTGCATCGGCGCAACAATCGGTGCAAACGCCGAGACCGAGCGGTAGGTTTGCGGATTTTTCAAATGCAGGCTCAATGCGCCGTGCCCGCCCATGGAGTGCCCGAAGATTCCCTGCAGTTCCTTGTCCACGGGGAAGTTTTCGACAACCAGCCGGGATAATTCCCCGATGATGTAGCTTTGCATTCGATAATTCTTGTCCCAGGGCGGCCGCGTTGCATCAAGGTAGAATCCCGCGCCCGTTCCAAAATCCCAGTCGTCGTCTTCGCCGGGCAATCCGAGCCCGCGCGGACTTGTGTCGGGTGCGAGGATGGCAAGGCCCAATTCCGCGGCAACCCGCTGCGCTCCCGCCTTGATGGCGAAAGTCTCCTGCGTGCACGTAAGCCCCGAGAGCCAGGTGAGCAAAGGCGGGTTTGGCGTTGACGGCAGGAACAGGGCGAATTTCATCACGCATCCGCAGATGTCGGATTTATGTGCGTAAAAGCCCTGTGTGCCCCCGAAGCATTTTTGTTCCGATAGGATATCCATTCGCGAACTCCCGAAATTAACCTCTCTTTCGATAGCCTCGATATGCTATAGATGCAAGCATGAAGATTACGCGCGTTGCCGTCTATCAAACCGTCCTGCCTTATTCGAAGGGCGTATATGTTTGGGGCGCAGGCAACGAACTGCGCGACTCGAAGACATCGGTCGTTGTGCTTGAGACGGATGCGGGCCTGTCGGGCTGCGGCGAATTTGCCCCGTGCGGCGAAAATTACATGCACGCGCATTCTCAGGGCGTTGAGGCGGTTGCGCGACTGGTTGCGCCGGCACTGCTGGGAGAGGACCCGCGCCAGGTTGGACGCATTGAGCGTTTGATGGACAACATCGTTCAAGGACACGGCTACGCGAAGGCTCCGTTTGACGCGGCCTGCTGGGATATCCTCGGGCAGTCGCTGGAGCAGCCCGTCTGGATGCTGCTGGGAGGCAGGATGATGGACTCGGCGCCGTTGTATCGCGTCGCGCCGCAGAAGTCGGTTAATGAGAGTCTCGAAGAGATGCGGAGCTACCGCGCGGAAGGATATCGACAATTTCAAATCAAGGTCGGAATGAATTGGAGCGCCGACATCGAGCGTATTGAGTCGTCCGTCGGGATGCTTGAGGCGGGCGAGACGGCAATGGCGGATGCCAATCAGGGCTGGCGGGTGGACGAAGCGTTGCGGGTTGCCAAGGCGACTCGTTCGCTGGATTACTTTCTCGAGCAGCCGTGCAAGACTTACGAAGAGTGCCTGCAGCTTCGCCGTCGAATTGATTTGCCGATCAAACTGGACGAGTGCGTAACGGGAATGGCAATGGCGCAGCGCATTGTTGCGGACAGGGGGGCGGAGATTGTGAGTTTGAAGGTTTCGAACATCGGAGGCTTATCGAAGACCCGGCGCGTGCGCGACTTTTTTGTCGATAATCGAATTCCGGTTGTCGTGGAAGACAGTTGGGGCGGCGAGATCGCAAGCAGCGTGTTTGCGCATTTGGCGGTGTCGACGCCTGCGGATTTTTTTGTGAATACGACGGATTTGATGAATTACAACACACGCTCGACGGGGATTGGCGGAGCGGTGACAAAGGACGGACGCTTTTATGCTCCCGATGTTCCCGGGTTGGGCGTGCGCGCCGATTTCGAGAGTCTCGGCGCGCCGGTTGCGGAATATGCGTGAGAGCATTGAGGAGGGGCTTGCGGGTTGCGGATTGCGATTGTTGGGCGATGTCGTCACACGTGTAGGCGACGAGTCCGAACTTTCGCATTTATATTTAGCAGGCAACGTCGGCGGCGAAATGTGGGATGTGTTTGCCATCTCGCCCGAAGCATCGGACGGCAATGCGCACCCGCTGGACAGATGGACGCGCCGCGTGCTGGAATCGCTTGCGCAAGAATGGAATGCGCGGGTGTTGTTTCCGTTCGACGGCGCGCCATGGCATCCGTTTCAGCAATGGGCGCGTCTGGCCGGATGCGGACGCGCCTCTCCGTTGGGAATATTAATGCATCCGCGCTTCGGCGTGTGGTGCGGTTATCGCGGCGCGTTTGTTTTCGATGCGGCGGAGCGGCGCGAAACCGTCGAGCCGCAAGTGCCGTTCGCGTGCGATGATTGCACCGCAAAGCCCTGCCTCGGCACTTGTCCGGTCGGCGCCGTCACGGAGTCGGGGCTGGATGCGGCGCGCTGCCGCTCCCATGTTCTCTCGGATGCCGGAAAGGAATGCCGCACCGGCGGCTGTCTGGCGAGACGCGCCTGTCCCGTTGCGACGCAGTGGCGGCAGGACTCGGCGCAGCAGGCGTTTCATACGGCCGCCTTTGCGCGCGGCTCGGATTCCTTGTAGATTGGCAGGCATGGCTCTTTTACGTTTTTGCCTTGTCGGTTTGATTTCGGCGGCCGCGTTTGCTTCGGCGGGTTTTATTGACTACTCCGACAGTTTCGCGCCGGATTCGGACCTATGGGAGCGCTGGCAGGCGCATGACGCGACATCAACGCGCACCGTTGACTTTGCCGCCTGGGACGGGCTGCTGGAACGTTACCTGGAAGTGGATGAAGGCGGCATCGCACGTTTTGATTACGGTGCGGTTACCTCCGCCGATAGCGGCATCCTTGATGCATTAATCGAAGAGTGGGGCAATGTTCCCGTTTCGAGTCTCTCGCGCGAACAACAGATGGTTTATTGGATCAACCTCTACAACGCGCTGACCGTTCAGGTGGTGGTCGAGCACTATCCCGTCGATTCCATTACGAACATTGATATCTCCGGATTTTTCAGCAACGGACCCTGGGACGCCGAACTTATTGAAGTCGAAGGCACCGCGCTCACCCTCAACGATATCGAGCATCGAATCCTCCGTCCGATTTGGAACGATCCCCGGCTCCATTACGCGCTCAACTGCGCTTCGATAGGTTGTCCGAATTTGCTCGGGCGGGCATGGCGCGTCGAAAACATTGGCGCCGACCTTGATGCGGCCGCGCGCACATACGTTAATAACCCCCGCGGCTTTCGCATTGATGCCGACGGCAACGCGATCGTCTCGAAGATTTACGCCTGGTTTGTGGAGGATTTCGGTGGTGACGAGGCCGGCGTGGTCGCGCATTTAAAAACCTACGCCGAAGGCGGTACCGCCGCGGCGCTCGAATCTCTCGAATCTTTGTCGAAGAGCGAGTATGATTGGTCACTTAACGCACCTTTGCGATAGAACAATCAGGAGGTTTTTGTCATGACGGCTCGCATTTACCGCCCCTCGAAGAGCGCGATGCAATCGGGACGCGCGAAGAGCGAACAGTGGGTTCTGGAGTTTGAGCCTTCGCTTCCGCAATGGAGCGAGCCTTTGATGGGCTGGACGGCATCGTCGGATATGAAGCGGCAGGTTCGCCTCCGCTTCAAGAGTCTCGAGGAGGCGCTTGCCTACGTGCGCGACAAGAACATTCCTTTTCGCGTTGAGCGCCCCACCGTTCGCCGGCAAACCCGGCAGAGTTATGCGGACAATTTCAGACCGGATCGTCCGGTTCCCTGGACGCATTGAGGGTTCCCGGCCCCGTAGCTCAATCGGATAGAGCGGCGGTCTTCTAAACCGCAGGTTGCAGGTTCGATTCCTGCCGGGGTCGCCACTCCGCATTTTTTGCAAATTTTGCTTTCGTGCCGGAAACGGGGGCTTTCGTTTTTTGAAGCGGTGGAAAGTGAAACGCGGAAGAAAAAGAGTGTTGTCGCTCATCGGTTGGCGGCTGTTTCAAATCCGAACCTTGTCTTTTTGCCGGGGGATGACGATAATCCCGGTTAACGGGGGTCTCGACAGTTGAGGTGATATATCAAGATGAAAACCATCGGCATTTTGGGCGGCATGTCGGCCGCGTCCACGCAAATCTATTATCGCGAATTATGCGATCTTGCCCGCCACCGGCTTGGCGGATTGCATTCGCCGGAGCTGCTGATCCGCTCCCTTGATTTTGCCGCCATTGAAGCCCTTCAGATGCGCGGTGAATGGGACGCCGCCGGCGCCTTGTTGAATGCGGAAGCAAAGGCGCTTGAGCGCGGCGGCGCCGAACTCTTGATTCTAGCCACCAACACGATGCACAAATTGGCCGAGCCCATGATGGCGGATGTGAAGATACCTTTTATCCATTTGGCCGATGCGACCGCACAGGAGATTGTCGCCAAGCGTCTAAAATCACCGGCCTTGATGGGAACCGCCTTTACCATGGAACAATCGTTTTACACGGACCGTCTCTCTGCCGCGGGGCTTTCGCCGGTTCTTCCCGGTGTAGAGGATCGTGCGGAGATCCACCGCATCATCTATGAGGAGCTCTGCAAAGACATTACTTCTCCGGAAAGCGAGGCGGCGTATGTGGCCATCGCCGAACGTCTCGTTCAAGCCGGAGCGGACAGTTTGATTTTAGGATGCACCGAGGTGGGCATGCTTCTCAATCAAGACAACGTATCCGTTCCGGTCTTCGACACGACTCTCATCCACTGCCGGGCGGCTTTGGACGCGGCGTTGAAATAAAACCTTCGGGCCGAAGGCATTATTGGTGGATGCATGGTTTGACACCGGTCCGCACAAGCCCTTCGATTTCCCGCTGGCGCACGATTATTCGCAGACGCTCGTTATTGCTCACGTAGCGGGTGGATTGTTTAATTTTCTCCCGATTCTAATCATCTGTAACTGAATTACAGAAATCCATGCAATTAGTGCAGTAAGAACAACGATAATACCACTGACAACCCACGTAATAGGTTTATCAATCATGGATATCAAACCTAATAAAATACTCGGTATTCATGCCTATGATGAGACATATCCCAAGTATGAGGGATGACACTATGCCGCTGACATTAATGCTCCCAACATTGACGTTCCCCTCCATTACGTTAACTCGTCAAGTATCGGACAACGTCAATAACCAGCCAACCGGCAACTCCCAATGATGTTCCACCGCTAATCCAAGCGAGCGTTCTCAATGTTTTTACGATGGCGATTTCCATTTCATTCTCCTTGCAGGTTTCGTGTCCCTGCTGGTGATTCTAGCGATTTTTACGGGCGATTGTCAAATTCGTCATTTTTTGTCCACTGCCCCTTCTTTTCCATTCGCCCGTCTCCCCCTGCATTTTATACGGCACAACGATTCGTGCCAAGAGCTATTTACAACGCCTTTTGACAGAAGGTCTGAGTCATACGTGCTCGGCCGGACGAGCATGAACCGGAAAGCGGCCCGCCACTCTTCACTTATTACTCGTCTTTACGTTCATAAGCATTGGAATTGATGTGCAGGTGCCGTTTGTTTTTGTCCGTTCTTCCGTCCCCGGGAATATTGAACGGGCGATTCGCCTTTAATCGTATAGATAGAATATTTATTAAAAGATTCATCTATTGATTGTTAAAAGAATCGGTAAAATTATCTTTTTTTAGGCAGCAATATTTAAGGAAATTCGTCCTCTAACGAAGGTTTTTTGGAGTTATTTTTGTTTGCGAGTGATAAAAAAGAAATTTATCTTTGATATGCTTGCCGGAGAGGGTATCCTGTCAGTCAGGCTGATTTAGCCTGCTTCCAAGAGGCGCTGTTGTCGTAGGGCGTGAAAGGAGATTGACAGATGAAGATTGAGAATCTCAAGACAAAGAGTTCGTTTGCGGTTTTTCTAACGGGGGCGACCTTGGCCGTTGCGCTGGGATTGACGTTTGCACTGTCAACATCGGCGTTTGCGCTGGGCGGCGGAGGCGGCGGCGGA